>NZ_CP108007.1 GCF_036127095.1 Streptomyces sp. NBC_00335 | reverse complement strand
GCGCGCTCAGGACTGAACGGCCTCGCTGCGCGCGGCCGGGGCCCGTCGGGCCCGGCTCTCCGCTTCGCTCCGAGCCGTGGGCCGGCCCTTCGGGCCGGAGTCCTTCGCTTCGCTGCGGACTGGCTCTGGTTCCGCTGCGCTCCACCAGAGCGGGCTCGCTGCGCGAGCCCTGGGAGGCTCCCGCGCTGCGCGCGGGAGGTGATCCCGTTTCATGGGGTACGGGCCTTCGGCCCGTTGGGCGGGTCCGCTTCGCTCCCCCACCCTGGGTCCTTCCGGCTCCGCCTTCAGGACCAGCCCGCTACTCGGGCAGCAACAAGGGAAGCGGGGGCATCAGTCGCGTTCGGCGTGGCCGTTCGCGATGAGCAGGGCCTTCCCCATCAGCTGCACAACCTCCTCAGAAAGGCCGTCGCAGTCGTAACGCAGAGAGATCGGAAAATCGCCGTACAGGCTGAGGGCGAAGCACAGGACTGCCAGCTCCTCCCCGTGCTCCCCAAGCTCTCCTGCCTCTACCGCGGCGCGAAGCCTCGAGACCTCAAAGCCCGCCCACCTCTCGCCTTCATGGTCGGCTCCGCCGACAACGTACTGACGCAACCGCGGGTCCTCAAGCCACACACCCGTTCGTTCCAGCAGCCAGACCGCTGCCTCCAAAGGCCACAGGCAATCAGTCCCACGCCTCAAAGCCGCCAGAAAATCCGCAGAAGACAACCCAGAAAAATCGATCACTCCATGATGCTAGACAGCCGACTCAAATAGCCGGCCTTCGGCCAGGAGTCCTTCGCTCCGGACTGGTTCTGGCTCCGCCGCCCTCCATGAACGGCCCGCTTCGCGGACCCACGGCCTCCCAGGCGACCCCGTTTCACGGGGTCCCGAGCCCACGGCCCGTTGGGTGTTCGCTTCGCTCCCACCCTCAGTCCTTCCGAGCATGGCTTGCTGTCCACAGGCTGGGCGGGGGATGGAGCGTCAGGTTTGGGGCACGTAGTTTTCTGGGCTGTGACAGATGCCATGGAGATCGACAGTGACGGAATCAAGCGCAAGTCGGCGGTGGGGCCTTCTTGCGTTGAGGGCTGGGACCTCCTGTACAGCAAGCCGAGGGACGCCGCGGAAGTGGTCCGGCGTGGCCGGTCTGTGAGCCCCTTGGAATACGGACTGGCATGCACCATCCACCGCACGGTCTGTGAGTACGGTTCCAATCTGATCGCCGAGCGGCCGCTGCGGCGCGGACCCCGAAATGCCTGGTGTCTGGAGTGTGCTGGGAACCAGAGCCAGTCACCCGACATCCTCGTGGCGGAGGAGGCACGTGACGGTGACCGGTATCGGCATGTGTGCGCAAAACTGAAGGCATCCGAACGGGATGGGCGGACGGTGGAGCGCACCATTGTCGAGGTGTACCGGGACCCGCAGGCCGTCGAAGCAGTACGGGCCCGAGCCCAGGACAAATGCGAAAACCCTGACTGCGGTGGGATGCCCTCGGATAAAACACCCGACGGCAGAGCGATACTTCAGGTCGACCACATCATGGATCTCGCCCTTGGAGGGCGGGATTACCCGAAGAACATGATCGCTCTCTGCCCCAACTGTCACGCGATGAAAACCTACGGAAGCCGCAAGGAAGAGCTACGTAGACTCTTCAAGCGGGTGGCGAAAGAAGCCCACAAGAAGGCGCTGCAACGCTTCTAAATGTTGTTGCAGAAGGTTCAGCTTGGGCAGGTCTGGGTGGTGTTTGGCCTGCTGTTTCACCGGGTCATAGCGCCGTTGTGCATGGTGGCGACGGCCTGGATGGCGTGGTGGAGGCCGTCGCCCTTCTGGCGGCAGTCGCGGAGGATCTTCCAGTTCTTCATCCGGGCGAAGGTGTGCTCGACGCGGGCCCGCACCCGGCGGTGCTCGGCATAGTCCTCTTCCTGGCCGCGCAGGAGGGGACGTCCTGGCCTTCTGCGGTGCGGGACGATCAGGCCGGTGCCCAGGTAGGCGCCGGGCGGGCGCTCGCGACGACCAGACGGCTGTCCGCATCGATGATGACCTGCACGTTCGCCGAGAACCGGTAGTTCCTTGAGGAGGCACCAACCGTGCGGTCGCGGACGGGGATCAGGGTTCCGTCCACGATCCACAACCGTTCCACGTCTGCGACTGGCCGCGGGGCCAGCTCCAGCGCCAGCAAGGGCCGCAGGCGCTGGATGACCCGGCAGACCGTGGCCGGGGAGATCCCGAAGAGCGGAGCGAGCTGCCGCATGGTCAGGTTCGTGCGGTAGTGCACCGCCACCAGCAGCACCCGGTCAGGCAGTGGCAGGCACCACGGACGGCCACCGCCGGGCCCGTTCCCGCCCCGCTCCCGCACCACTTTCACCAGCTTCGCGAACCGCTCGATCCGCAAGCCCGTGAACGACTCCACCCACACCGACTCAACCCGCAACACCCCACCGATACAACAGGAATGCCCTATCACAGACGTTCTGCAACAACCTTTAGGAGGCGCCCCGTTTCACGGGGTCCGAGCCTACGGCCCGTTGGGTGTCCGCTTCGCTCCCACCCTCAAGCCTTCCGGCTCCGCCTCCAGGACCACAGCCCGCTCCGCGGGCGGTCAGCAGGAGCCACGAGGGCTGCTCTATTCCGATCCAGGAGCCTGACTGCCATGTCGTGGTTATAGGAGACCGCCAACTCGCGCGGAGTCTCACCGTCAGATGTTGCGGTGGGATCGGCTCCATAGGCCAGCAGGATCGCAGAGCGCCCAGTCGAGCGACCCGCCCGACTGGAGTGCCCCATCCCCCTCCACATCAATCGCGTAGAGCAGGAGTGTCATCCCACAGCAGACCTCTACCGGGTCCACACCCGAATCGAGGAGACGGGGCAGCTCGGCATGGTCACCCGACTCCACCGCCCGATGCGCAGGAGTCCACGGTTTGTCGGGGAACTCGGTCACTCAGGCTCCCGGCTCAGTTCGTCTCAACGACAAAGAGGACCAACTCGGTCGGCGCACCACCAGTGAACCGTTCCTCCGCCAGCGTGTCCGCAACCTCTCCCAAGATCTCCAAGGTCTCGGCCACCGCCCCGAACCGTTCCTTCACCCAGAAATCCCCGCGCAGCGCGAGCACAACACGCCTCTCCTCCAGATTGTGAAGACCTCCACAGAGGGAGTCGGAAAACGCATCCTGATGCCAGCGGCCCGACAACGGAGGATCCATCTCAATCAGCTCGCTGAAGGCGTGCACGATCGACTCTCCGTCCCTGGCCCCCTTCGTGTCGACTTCGACAACCCTCGCCCCACCCGCAGACAGGCCCTCGAAGACCTGGCCAGCCTCGCCGGCAGAAAGCAATCGGAAACGCGCGGAATCTCCCATGAACACATCCTCCTCCACCCAAGGAAACCGAACGTTGGCGGTGCCTCTCGGGCCGATGGCCCCCGAGCCCGAAGGCCGCATCGGCCAAGGCTCCACCATGAGCACGCTCCTGCTTTATTCTGAAGTCTGGATAGACTTGGGAATCAAGCCCCCACCCCGATCCGAGGGCGCGCTGCTCCTCGCCGAGACGCCAAGCAATCTGAACACCCGCAGGTCACAGAACCAGACCACGCACCACACCAATGGCCCGTCATACTTCGGCGGCCAGGTAGTAGGAGGCGCCGATCTGGATCGGGTCGATCGAGGCGGCGGGGACGAACGCCACGATCTCGATGGCCTTCGCGGTCGGCAGCGGGAGCGCGTCGAGGACCGATGTCGGCGGACAAGGCGCCTCAATAGTGACGGGGTGGGAAGCGGAAGACACTCCGACGCCGCCCGCCATCGCCCTGCCCTGGAGCCCTACACGAGCGCGGTGCCCTCTACCGAATCCGGTAGAGGGCACCGCGCCGACGTGCATCCAAGGGCAAGCTGCGTGCCGGTCGGCCGTCAGGAGGCCCGGTCGAAGGCCAGCACCGCGTTCTGGCAGCCGGCCGCATACCGCAGCAGCGCCTCACGCTCCGCCTGGTCCACGGCGGGCGCCCACCGGTGCTTGGCGGTCACCCGCTCACCGACGTACCGGCAGTGCACGGTGGGGGTCCGCATTCAGGTGCTGCACCCGCACGCCGACGCCTCTTCTTCGTGAGTGCAGGGTTCCCCGCCTCCCGGGATTCCGGGAGGCGGGGAACGGTGAGGTTGAGCTTGAGCGGCGGCTTTCCGGCGAGATTCGTCCGGCGCTTCGAAGGCGGTGCCTTTGGCGGAGGTCTCGATGAGCCGTACCGAGCGCCCTCTCAGAAGCCGGCGGTGGGCTTCGGTGTGCCCTTGACGGGGAGCGCGCCGAGGCCGATGAACCAGTCGCCGTCCTTCTTGTTCATCAGGATGACCGTGTCGAACGGTTTGCCGGTGCCGTCGGTGCCGGTGATGGTCACGCTCGCGAGGGTCGGCTCGAACTCCTTGATCACGTTGATGTCCGAGATCTTGATGCCGCGGCCGCCGCTCTCCGTTATCAGCTTGTCGGCGTGCTCTTTCACCCCAGTCTTGCCCGGCGTCTGCTGATCCAGGTCGATGAGCCCCTGAGGGTCCCGGGCGTTGAGCGCGGCGATGTACTTCTCCGCAGTCTGCTTCTCGCTCCTGCCGACCTTGTCATCAGAAGAACAGGCGGCGAGCGCTGCGCACAGGACAGGCACTGCCAGTAGCGCGAGGGCCCTCTTCATGGGTCCGCCCTTCGGGTCAGGTGCGGTGGGTGTACCACCATGTGTTGGGGTACTTGGCTCGAAGGTAGCTGAGGGGAACGTCGACAGAGTTGGGGGTGTGGTAGGTCAGGTAGAGCATGCCTCCCTGCCGGCCCGTGACCATCATCGTGTGGTTGATGTTGCCGTTGGGGTTCGGACCCCAGTCAGCCTGGAGTACGTCGGACGGGAACAGGTCCCAGACGCTGGGGACGTGCTTGGTCCTGCCAGAGTTCCGGCCGAACCAGTACCAGTTCTCCGCGCCGGCCCAGCTGTAGCTGGTCGTGTAGGTGTAGTTGCCGTACCACCACTTCCGGGTGTCTCCGCGCTCCGACATGCTGCCCGGCTTCTGCGTCCAGCCGCCGGCATAAACCGCCTGCGAGATGAAGTTGGTGCAGTCCTGCCCATAGGTGCGCAAGCCGGTGTTGCCGCGGAGGCCGTACTTCTTCGCGTAGTTGACCATCGCGGTGTAGTTGTATCCGGCCAGGGGCCCGTCCAACGTCTTTTCCCTCAGCGGTGCGTCGCCGCCGGGCTCGTCGCTGCTGGGCGGAGGCTTGGGGCCCTCGTCTACGGGAGCGGGCAGGATCTCGTCGACCGGGTCCGCCTCGCTCATCGTGGCGGGACCCTCAAGCTGCGTGGGCGCCGCGGGCCCCGAGCTGTCGACGGACGTCTTATCGTCCGCGAGCTTCCACGCGCCGCCCGCGGCACGCTTGAACGTCAGCGTGTGAGGGAGGAGGTACGAGGTGTGCGTGATGGCGTCCCCCGGCTTGGTGTCGGGGAAGTACAGGCGGGTTTCCTCCTCGACCGCCAGCGTCGCGGTGTCACCGCTGACCGTGCCCTTGCCGGGAATGACGGTCACTTCGGCACGGCTGAATCCGCTCCAGCGCTTTTCCAGCTTCGTAGCGTTGGCCTGCAGTGCGGTGATCTCGCCTCCGAGTACGTCGGCCGCCTGCGCGGTCAGCGCAAGAGGTGCCGGGGCACGCAGAGTCTGGGTTCGCGAGAGGGTGACGGCGTCGGCTCGGCGCTGGAGGTAGGCGTCGGCGATCTGCGCCAGCTGGCTCTTATCTGCGGTCGGCAGCGCGGTCTCCGCCGCCTGCGAGGCAGGCGCGGCTATGCCGAGCGAGAGTGAGGCCAGCGCCAGTGTCACGGCGCTGGCAGCGCGTGCGGAAACTCCGGTTCTGCGCAAAAGATCCCCCCTGGGATACATCGAATGATCTGTTCAAAGCTGTACGGCCGCTCCCGCCGCCGCGGAAATCATTTCGGCCACCGGCCCGATAGCCGTGGCGGATTTGGCCCGTCGTGCGCGCCCCGGGTCAATCGGCCGATACGAGCGGAACCGGCACCGCAGCCGATGCGGATCGCCACGATGGTGATGGCGGCCTCGGTGATCCCGTATGGGACCCGGTAGCGCCCGATGTGCATCTGGCGCAGGCCCGGGCAGCCGTGGGTGGCGCTGCCCTTGGGCCGGACCTGGTCGGCGACCGCTGCCGTGGGACTCGTAGGTCGAACGATAATCCCGCGGCTAGCGCCTTTGAGCAGGCAATACGTGAGTGAAGTTACCGAGGAAGGGGGCGAACTGCGAGGAACCAGTGAAGATTTGAGGTAAACCTGAGGTGGCAATTCGACCCAAATCGCAGGTAGGCCCCGCACACTTGGCACGCGGATCTCACCACCTGGGATGATGAATTTGATATTCCGGTTTATCGAGAATCTTGACCTTGGCTGAATTTCTGGCCGTGGCTGAAATTAGGACGCGAGGTCCGGCCCGGACGAGGGCGGGGGATCAGCGAGCGCGCCGTCGGTGATGCCGGCTGGTCCGGTGCAGTGGACGGTGTACCTCGATCTGTTCGGGGCTCGGTGTAGGACGAGGCTGGTCGGCGTCCCGGGGGTGCGCCAGTACGGCCCGCCGTTTGCTCACCGTGCCGGCACGGTGGTGCGGACTCACCGCCCGTGCGGTGAGTCCGGCGTCACCGGGGACGTACGCGTCCCCGACCATGCGGAAAACGGATGGGCGGGGGCGAGCGTGACGCGGCAGGATGCTCCGCATGCCATTACCCACCCCCGAGTTGCAAACCGCCCGGCTGCGGCTGCGGCCGTTCACCGACGCCGACGCGGCGCCGCTCTACGCGCTGCACAGCAGCGCCCATGTGCTGCGTTACTGCCTGACGCTGTCGGGAATCTTGGCGCGTGTTTCTGGTCCGGGCCCGTTGGGCGGGCATTCGTAAGTGGTGGCTTGGGGCTCCTGACGTTGTTCAGCAGAGGTCAGGGATCATGTCCGTAGTACTGGTGTGAGGCGGGGGACGGGAATGAAGGCAGTTGGCGAGTTCGCACGGCTCCTGGGGGCGCCGGTGCGGAGCGGCGAAGGAGAGCTGATCGAGGCGATCGCCCGGGACTGGTCGGTCGAGTTCCCCGCGGACTTCGTGGAGGTGGCTGGCGCGTATGGGGACACGTCGATCTCGGAGTACATCTACTTCTGCGGAGCTCGCAATCTGAAGCAATACGCCGACGGAATGGGACGGCTCCTGGAGGAGTCGCGCACTGTCCCGCACCTTGTGCTCCCGTCCCCTGGCGGGGCCCTGGTCTGGGGGAACACGATCGAAGGTGACCAGCTCTTCCTCGTGCCGCAGGACGACGGCTCCTGGACTGTGTCCGCCTTCCGCCGAGCGTGGGCAGACTGGCACGACACCACCCTGGGGTTCAGCGACTGGTTCCACCAGGCTCTCGCCGGCGAGATCGGGACAGACTGGCTGCCGGAGTGGAACCCGGGAATCCACCCGCTGGAACTCGCGTAGTTGCTGCCTGCCCCTGTCAGGAACCCAGTCAGCCGTTGGGGTGGGTGGCGACGCGCCAGGACCTCGGGCGGGGGACGCCCTGCCGGTCGAGGAAGTCCTGCAGGGCGGTCGGGGTGCGGGGTTGGCTCTCCGGGGCGGGTGGAAGGTGGGCTGCGATACGTTCGAGTTTGACCGCGATCGCGGTCAGCACAGGCTGGACGTGGGCCTTCTCTTCGCTGCGGTAGCGGCACTGGCGCATGCCGTGACCGTTGACGAACTCGTTGATGGTGCTCTCGATGCCAGCGCGCAGCGAGTACCGCGACAACCATTCCTGGGTCTGTTGCTCAGTCCGCGACTCGGACTGGAGATCGTGGAGTTCGCGAGGAAGGAAGGTCAGCGCCCGAAGATCGCCCTTGGTGCAGGCCGTCTTGATCGGGCACGGGCCGCAGTCGCTCTTGGCGAACCTGACCTGGATGTAGGGCGCTACGGATGGAGGTGTCACCCACCGCTGGTTCTTCTTGCCCTGCGGGCAGGTGACCTGCTTGGCGTCCCAGTCGATGACGAAGGCGTCGCGGCGGAAGACATTGCCCCTGCGAGACTGCCAGGTGGTCCTGGCCCGGACCGGGCCGACCAGGCCGACGCCGAAGTCGCGGGCGACGTGCTGCTTGAGTGTGACGGAGGTGTAGCCCTGGTCGACGAAGTGCTCGGCCGGCAGCAGCTCCCGCCGGTCCAGCTGCGCGAGGATCACCGGCAGGGACCTGGAGTCTTGGACCGCGGCCTTGGTGGTGGTCACGTCGGTGATCACGTTCACCGCGTCGTGGTCGCAGGTCTCGGTGACGTGGGCCAGGAAGCCCTTCCAGCGGGTCTCACCGCGGCGCGCGAAGCGGGCGGCAGTGTCGTAGGGCGAGACAATGGCGACGGCGGAGGACGGCAGCCCGGCCGTGTCCGTCTCGCGCCACCACAGCCGTTCCTGGGCGTCGATCCAGTAGTTCTGCAGAAAGATCTGACGCAGGGCCTGGACCTGCTCACCGTCGCGGAGCGCGGGCAGGTAGCCGTCCACGTAGCGCAGGAGCAGGTGAACGTCGTCACCGGTCTCCTTGACCCGGCCCTTGGGCCGTGAGGGGTTCCGGCCGAGCCGGGCCGCGCGGCCATAGCGCCGGCCCCAATCCTGGGTAACCACGCCAACCAGCTCGTGTGGCGCCCGGCGGGCGAGCTCCTCCAACGCGGCGCGCATCGCCTCGGTCACCAGCTCCAGGCGGGTCAGGTCTCGGACGGCGGCCAGGACGTGGGTGGAGTCGGTGCGCTGGCGCCCGCGCTCACGGATCAGACCGACGGCTTTGATCTTCTCCAACGCGAGCCCGAGGAGCTTGTCGGCCCGGCTGTCCTTAGACAGACGTTCGCGGAAGTCGGCGAGCACACTGTGGTGAAAGCCCGGGTCCTCCAGCTCCATGCCGAGCGCGTACTTGAAGTCGATCCGGCACCGCACCGACGCTGCAGCCTGGCGGTCCGACAGCTCCAGGAGGAACTGCAGCACCGACACCGTGGCCAGCTGGGCAGGCGACAGGCCGGGCCGGCCGTCCTGCGGATACCACTGCTCGAAGTCCTCGTCGCTCCAGAGACCCTCGAGATGGTCGCGGATCGCCATCGCGGTGGTTCCACGGGGGTTACTGGCGCGGGCCACCCGCACGGTCAGCTCAGGGATCACCGAACCCGAACGGGGGTGCACACACATCAGAGTCCTCCCAAGGCCGGAGGCATCACCGTCCCACCGGGAGCCCCTGCGCAAGGGGTGGTTCTTGCGGGAGCGGCCACGAACGAGTGAACCGCAGGATCCCGCCAGCCACACTTACCGCACTGGCCACAATCACCACGAACGATCCGTTCGCAGAACGGTCACAGACCACGGACACAGTCGCCAGACTCACTGCACGGGGCACCATCAAGCCGCTGACATGAGGGAACACTTATGTAGCCGGCGCCGTCTAACCACCTCGCGACCACGCCATTTCCAAGATTCCCGACAGCCTCAGGCAGTAACAGCTCCCACGCCCAGCCCACAAACTCTTCGTATGAGCACCACACGTCGCCCACTGAGGCACGGTCCGGTGACCGGAATATCCACGAGTCCCGACACCACTCCGCAGTGCCTGCTGCCAGCAGAACGGGCTGGAGCCGACGGCCTAGAGGAGCCCATCGACGAGGACCAGGCGCTGATGCAGCCACGAGGCCGACGGGCCCTGTGGCCGGGCGGCTCGACGTCGCCGGGCGCGTCGTAGAGGGGCCCCCTGGGCCCCTTAACCACGGGCTCGGGGCAAGCCGCCCTCCGGCCCGTACCACCGGTCCAGGTGGGCGGTGTCGTTCGGCGCGGACGGCGCCGCAGTAGGACGAGACCTGTCCGCGCCGGACGATGCCGACCTGCGCAGGGGTCTGGGGGCGGCGAAGCCCCCAGCACCCACCGGCCTTCACCAAGAGCCCCCCATGCCCGCCGCTTCGTGGTCGTCAAGGCGAGCTCCACTCCACGCAATACAGCGCGCTCAATCCTACTAATTTTGGCTAGCGGAATTGATCGCGGTTGCGCTAGGAATTTTGCGCCTCATGACCCGGAAGGTTCGTCAGGCGGTGCGGTTGGACCGCTGGGTAGCCAGATGCTGCCATCGGGCCTGGATCACTCCAGTTCCAAGGATGACGCAGGCATGTACTAGCGGACCGTCAGGATGGTCCAGCAGCTGGCATGCGGTTCTGCTGTTCCAGGCCTCGCCTGAGCGGCGGAGCGGCAGGATGACCGGGGTGGATCGCATCATCGACTTCATCAAGGCCGAACCCGAGGCAGCCGCAGTTTTCGCTGCTCTGATCTCCATCTTGGGAGGCTTCCTCGGAAGCCTCCTCTCCGGCTGGATCCAGGTCCGCGGAGGACTCGCACAAGCCTCTGCGGCTGTGCAGGCTTCCCGTATCACCGCCGAGGCACAGCATCTCGCGACTCTCCATACCGACAGGCGCAGAGAGATCGCCGCGTTTGTCTACGAGGCTCAACAGTGCGCGGACGCAGCAAATGCAGTGTTCCTGCCGAGTGATCCCACCACCCAGGCCGCCAGCGAGGCGAGTGGGCAGGCGGCTGGGAAGGCGGTGAGGATCAAGCAGGCCGAACTCCAGCTCATTGCACCCAGCGAGATCGTCGAACTGACCGCCGCGGTGATCAAGTCCCTCAGCGCGCTGAGAGTGCTCAGTGCCCGAGGCGTCGCGGCTCGTGTCGAGTACGAGCTCCTCGGTCGTGGACACCGGAATGCCACTGACCGCGAAGAGGCCTGTGTTCGCGCGCTTGTGGCGCTGAGGGAGCTGCGGCAGCGGGTGCAGGAGAGCGATTCCCCTGCACGGAAGGTAGAACTCTCGGCTGCCCTGGCCACGGCCCTGAGCGAGGTGCCTGGCCTAAGCGACGTGCAGCGGGTGATGCTTCAGATCGACGGCACTCTCCCTGCGCTGAGACCCCTACGGTCCCAGGCAAACAGAGCCTACGAAGCTGCGCTGGGTGAACTGGTCGCCGCCAGCCGGACTCTTCTGCGCTCCGATGACCGCCAGCCGGACTGATGCAGGCGCCGGCGTCCGCCCGGCTGGGGCCGCAAGCCGACCGCCCCCACGGTGCGCGGGTGCTTCACGCGCGTGGGGGCGGCCGGTGAAAAAGTGGGGCGGGGCTTGGCCGGCCCCGTTTCAGTGTGGCTTCGGCCACCGGGACACAGAACACCCATCCGGTTGTCGCGTAGTGCCAGGGCCGTTCCTGCGACCAGGCTGGGAGGCTTCTCTCCCTCGCCCGTCCTTCCGCTCTTTCGGATCGGACCAGGTCAGCGGGCCTGTGGTCTTCTCCGGTCTTTCAAGCTCAGGGTGCAGCCGAGGGCTGCACCCGGGGTCAGGCTCGCTGCAACGAGTTCCGACCTATTTCCCCTGTTGGTGTCGAGTGGCAACGGCCCGGGGAGACCGCGTCTGAGAGTTCCGCCCCGTGGAAGCGGACATGGTTCGCCACGTCTGCGACCTATGCCTGACCTGCAGGCATGTGGACGTGGCCCGGGAGTCCTCCCGGATACACCGGCGGCAGGAAACCCGCGGCCGGGAGCTCCCCCGGGGAAGGCGGGCATGGTCTCCCCGCGTTCCGGACCGGCCTGGCGTGCAGGCTCGGGGGATCGGCGCCGGGAATCAGCTGGGAGCCGCGCGGGGCAGCCCGAGCCACGGCCGGGCGGCCGGGCTCGAGACCGGCGCGGAGCCTACGGGCGGGGCAGGAGTCCTGACGTGCAGGAAGCCGGCACACAGGAAGACGAGCGACTGCAGCAGTGGCCATTCGTTCCGGGTCATGACATGCATCGCCTTCTCTCCCCCCTGAGGCGGCCCGACCGTTCGGGCTGACGACCCGACGATGCGGGTTCCAGAGCGGCGGGACAAGCTCCCTTGGCCTCAGCACGTGGGACACCGCCGGCATACAGCGGCGAGGACGGGCCCGGGTGCGGGGCGGCTGGTCTGCGGGGTTGGCGCTGATGCCGTCTCAACTTCCAGTGGGACAAAGTGGAATGGGGCTTCCTGCGTTGGTAGACGGGCATATGAGGGGTCCTGAACGCTGTGAGGAGGTCTACGACTTTCGGTCCTGCAAGGCCGGCGGTCATCTGGTGGACCTGTCGAGTGGTAACTAGACCTCTTCGGGAGAATCCGTTGAAGAAGAAGACCGCGCTCGCAGCCGCGTGCGTGGAGGCTCCGACGACGAGCACCGGAACCCTGGTTCCGGTGCCCGCCACGATCATCGTGGTCATCGTCATCCTCCTCGCCGCCGCACTCACCATCTACGGGATGCCGGTGGACACCGTCATCACCGTTCTCGCCGTCGGAGGCCTGCTCGCCATCGAGCTGGTCCGCCGACTGGTCGACACGCTCACCGCCGCTCGTCGCCAGGCCTCCTAGGAGACCGCGGTGGGGCGCGACAAAAGCGCCCTGGCTGAGCACACCCGAGGCCTGTCGCAGTGGCTGCTGTCACTGCGACAGGCCTCGGGCCACACCATCAGCCAGGTGGCGGAGCGAACCGAACAGGTGGGTCTGCCCACCTCCCGCAGCACCCTCTATCGCGCCGAGCTGGCCCCCGCCTCCGGGCAGCGGCCCAGCGTCCCGGCGTGGCGCGTCGTCGAGGCCTACACCAAGGCGTGCGGCGGCAGCATCACCGAGGCCAGGCGGCTGTGGACCAAGGCCGCCTCCCTCAAGGCCCCGGGCAAAGCCGGCGTACTACGGCGGCCGGCGATGGCGCCCCAGTACATCGCCGAGCCCGCCGAGCTCCTCCACGCGATGCGAGAACTGCGCGTCCAGGCCGGGAAGCCGTCCCTGCGTGAACTGGAGGACCGGGCCCGGGCCAACCCGGAGGACGTCACCATGCTGCCGCGCAGCACGCTCGGCGCCGTCCTCAACGGCACCCGCCAGTGCCGCCGCGACCTGCTGGCCTACTTCGTGCGGGCCTGCGGGGTGACCAAGGAGTCCGAGGTCATGCGCTGGCTCGCGGCGTGGGACCGCATCGAGGCCTCCCGCAACGGCACCGCCAACCACAACATGCACCAGCGCCTTACCGCGCTCGAGGAGGACCTCCACCACACCAAGACCACCCTGGCCACCGTCATCGCCCTGCCGGCGCCCCGCCCCGAGACCGGCCCCGTACTGATACCGGTACCGGTCCCCGGCATCCGCCCCGCAACCACCGAGAAGGAGAAGCCGAAGCCGCACGCCCCGGAGCCGGCCACCGCGCCGGCCGCCAGCACACCGGCCCGCACCCGGACCAAGCGCACCCGCCGCTCCGGGCAGTGGCTGACCGCACTACTCAAAGGCCTCACCAGCACAGCTGGAACCGCGGCTGTGAGCGCGGCTGTGAATGCAGCAGTGGACGCGGCCCTCTGAAATACCGTGGGGGGAGTATCCGACCACCGGATGCTCCCCCCACCACACCGGGTGCCAGCAAGACCCGCGTACGAAGCCCGTGACCATGTGGTCCCGGGTACGGGGGCATCGACACCCCATATGGCGAAAGCCGATGCCCGTCGTCGACGAGATCACCGGCTTCGCGCAGGACCGCCGCAGAGTCAAGAACGTCCCCTCCGTAGAGACTGTCCACATGCAGAGGGAGACGCTTCAGGCCGCGATTGCCGCCTTCCGCCAGGCGAGCGGGGTAAGGGATGGGGTTGCCGGACACGTCAGGGTGTGATCCATGCGGAGGTCGCGCGGTCGGATTTGGTCAGGTGAGGCCAGCGGAGGCGTTGTCGTCCCACCCGTCCTCGACCTGCATATAGCCGAGCATGGAACGGGAGTGGCGGGCCCAGCCGCCCTGGTCGGCGACGGCGATGGTGTCCTTGCCCTTCCGCCTGCTGGTGGAGGCGAGCCCGATGCGCAGGGAGTGGCCGGTCCAGGAGATCGGTACTCCGGCCCGCCGGGAGATGCGTTTGATAGCGCGAGTGACGCTGTCGGGGACGAGGCCGCCGGTGAGGTGGCCGTGCTGGTCGATGCCGACGAAGGCGGGAGTGGACGGATCGGCCCAGCGGGGGCCGTGCTCGGAGAGTAGGCGGTCGCGGTAGGCGATGTAGGCGCGGACCGGGCAGATCTCCGGGTCGGCGGCGTAGGGGATCTTGGCGTTGCGGACGGAGTGCTTGGTCTTGCCGGTGAGGACTGCGATGGCCAGGCCGCGCGGGTGGAGGGTGACGTCGCCGCTCTGGAGGCCGGCCGGGTCCTGGGAACGTGAGGCGTAGTGGAAGCCGGTGAGAACCAGGGCCTTGTCCCGGTCACCGGTGAGGGTGTCGGGGCAGGAACGTGCGATGGCGTACAGGCCGTCGATGTCGGCGCCGACCGCCTGTCCGCGGCCGCGCCGCTCTCCGGCCTGCAGGAGCTGGACCTCGAGTCCGGCCAGTGCCTTGCGGGCCTCGGCCTGGTCGTCGCCGCTGACCGCGGCACCGCGCTGGCGCAGGCCGATGACGACGGCGGCGAGGTGGGTGTCGGCGGAGCTCGGCGCGTACCCGTTCCCGTTCTGCTGGCCCTCGCGCAGCATCCAGGCCACGAAGGCGACCAGCGCGCCGCGGGATCCCTCCCGCTCGGGCAGGCCGGCGTCCGCGCAGAACCGGGTCCACACCCGCCACGACTTGGCGTACGTGTCCACCGTGTTGTCCGGGACGATGGCGGCGGCGACCGCGTCGGCCAGGTCCTCGGCCTCGGCCAGGCGCTGCGCGGCGGCGATGCCATGGCGTCGTGCCCACTGCTCGATGAGCAGCAGACGCTCGGACGCGGGAAGAAGTTCGTCGGCGCCGCCCGCCGCGTCCGTGGCCTGGACCGTCACCCTTCGGTCCGGGTGTCGTCGGCGCTCCGGAGGGCGGCCTCTGTGTCCCGCAGGGTCGATCCGGCCCGTTCGGTGGCCTCGCGCAGTACAGCCCGCGCCTCGGCCACTTCGGCAGTCGCGTGTTCCAGTCGGTCCATCGCCGCGTTGAGCGCGCGTGTGGCGGCGGCGACTTCGGCGGCCGCTGCCTGGTGCTCGTCGGCGTTGAACACCCAGACCCTGGTTCCCTCGGCTTCCTCGGGACCGGCGGGTGAACGGTGCTTGGCCTGGACGAGCCAGATCCTGTCGCCCTCGACCATCACCCCGTCTGCTGCGGTGTCCGCGGTCGGCGGCGGGACGACGGGCTGGGCCTGCCGTTCACCGTGCACCATCCGGTCCTGAGCCCGGTACCACCTCTCCAGGAAATCCCTCCGCTCCGAGCCTGACAGCCCGTCTGGTCCTGCGATGGCCTTGAGGAGCTCCTCCATGGTGTGCCGGTTGGGGAGCCGCTGCCCGCCGAGGGCGTGCGAGATCGTCGACTTGCCGAGTCCGGAGCGCTCGGCCAACTCGGCGAAGGACGGGTTTCCGTGATGCCTGAGCAGCTCCCGCATGAGCAGCACCAGTTCAGCGACTTCCTTGGGGGTCCCGGGCGGAAGGGGGTTCATCGGACGTCCGGCCATGGGTCTCTACGCCTCCTTGAACAGCAATGTTCGCATTGTTTCTCGGTCGTCTCTACACTGAGAAACAATAGATGGCCCGCTATGCCGGCGGACCGTCACGCCGTTGTCCTGCCTGGGGGTTCCGATGTTCCTTGCCGCCACATCCGCCGAGACCGGCTGGGTCATGTTCGCGCTCGCCATCTGCCTGCTGGTGGCGTTCGGGGTGTACCACGTCTCACGCTCCGCCCCGCTGGGCATTCCACCGGGGCAAGCCCTGCTGGCCGCCGGCGCGGCGGGCGGGGTGTCCGTGCCGATCGTCTTCCAGATCCTGGAGAAGCTGACCCTGCTCGCCTGACCGGTCGGCGCCAAAGGCGCGGCCCGAACAACGAGGGCGTCGGACCGCACCGTCCGGCGCCCTTCGCGATGTCCGCTCATCCCGCCCAACCCCCTTCCCGGTGTCCGGGTTTGTCGCGTCGGATAAGGAGAGCTTATCCGACGCGATACCCCATCCGGCCGCGGTTTCGGGGAAGCTGGCCGGATGGACCTGTCGATCTTCTGATTGCCATCCCAGCCGATTCAGGTGCGCGTCGGGCATCGAGGTGGCGGACTCTGACCGACGCCCTATCGCCAGCTGCCAGGACGCACCGACGGCTCGGCGGTTGGAGTCAGTTCGGCGCCGAAGACGGGCCACCAGCTCAGGTCCAACCCGCGCCGCTTGCCCGCCTCGGGAACGTGCCGACATTAGCCACCACTCCCAGGAATTGGTCACCTTTCGGCCAGAATGCAGAATTAAGCCAAGATCAAAATGAGCGAAAAACCGGAATATCGAGTTCAGCATTTCCGAGTGGTGGAATCAGTGTGCCAAATATGTGCGACCTGCCTGCGGTTTGGGTCGAATTGCCGCCTCAGGTAAACCTCAAGCTTTCAGCAGTTCCCTCGCGGATCCCCTTATCTATCGGTAACTTCATCGACGTAACGCAGACGCAAAGGGAATTACCCGACCAGGGGGGCAAAATGCATTTCAAGAGGGCAACTGCTGTGGCCGCGGGCGCGCTGGCCGCTACCGTTCTGTCGATGGGAGCTGCGGGCGCGGCTCCCGTCAATCCGCTGGACCCGCAGCCCATGGCCGAGTACTGCTCGCCCGGGACGCGTGCGGTCATCTCGAGCAACACTCCCAACACCCTTGACGTGAAGTACCGCACGTCCGTAACCAACAGCACCAGCAGCAACCAGAACTTTAAGTTCACGTCGAAGTCGGGCGGGACGACGACCTGGGGCCTCTCCATCACGGTTTCGGCCGAATTGAAGGCAGGGATCTTCGCCAAGATCGGGGCTGAGGTCAACGGCAGCGTCGAGAAGTCCATGACCGCGGAGATCGGCGAGGAGGTCTCGGGCACGGTGAATGCGCGCTCCACGCTCAAGGGAGACTTTGGCAACTGGAAGGAGAACGTTTCCGGATGGACTGCCTACCAGTACAGCAACTGCTCCTACGGGACCAAGACGTACTACACCGCGTATGCCCCGTACCGCACCAACTGGAGCGTGTACTACTAGCCTGACCTGTAGCGTCGCGTTCCACCCGCCGCGAGCGGGGAACCTAGCGGTGATGGGGAGACAGTGAGATCGAGATCGTTGGTGGCTGCCGGTGGGCTCCTGCTCGCCTTGGTCACAGGATGCACGGCCGAGTCGGAGCCTGGTGGGGGGGAAGCATCACCGGGCTCATCTGCCGGCTCATCGGCGCCTAGCGCGACCCGGAGCCCAGGCTCTGCTCTGAAATTGGAGCAAGCCAAAGGGAAGAAGCTTCTCATCAAGGAGACGGTTGGCGAGGCTGGGGTGGATCTCCCGGTCTTTACTCCGCCAAATGCGTCGTACACGGTGCACTTCGTATGCTCGGGTACCGGGGAGATGTCCCTTGAGGTCAGCGGGCAGAAGTGGATCAGTCGTCCCTGCGACGGCGTAGAGAACGCTGCTGAGCAGATTACCGACAAGCAGCCGCAGGCTGTGTCAGTAAAGTTGTCTGGTGCTGCATCCTGGAAGCTGGCGGTCGCCGACGGTTCCGTCTAAGAATCCGTCACAGTAGGGGTATCAAAAAGTGTGGGAGTGCCATGTGAATTCCGGCACTCCCACACTTTTTCTTTTATATAAGACGTCTACGCAGGGATTGGGTAGACCCCATGCTGACTGCGGCCGGCTGCTTCGTCACCGGCGAGCTGCTCTTGAGGTATTTGTTGCGGCGCTGCGGGAACAGCGCCCCTCTGTTGTACTCGCGTTCGTCCTTGCGCAGCTTCTCCAGGACGCCGGCCTCCACGTACGCGGACAGTGACACCGGGACGTCGGCGTCCACATCGACGATCCGCTGGAGCGCGACCACGGCGTTGCGCAGCCGGTTCATGGTGTCCGGACTGACGTATGCCGGGATCTTCTCCTTCGTTCCCGGGCTGGCCGGCGCCTGGCCGCCCAGCTCCTTGCCGAGGAGAGTTCCCTGCCCGAAGGGCATTCCGTTGCTCATGCTGTGGCTCCCCGCGGCGCCACAGCATGTGACCGAGCTGGTCGACCCCCAGTCATCACCACGACATGCCGCACACAGTGCTACGGCGCAAGGCGCGCGGCGAGTCCGTCGAGCAGATCCAGCCTGATCTGATCATCCCCACCGGCAAGCGCAAGGGGCAGATCCCCAGCGTCGTCAGCATCTACCAGGCGATCGCCGAGCACGAGGAGGCCCCGGCGTACCCCGAGGCCGTCGAGGCGGCGTACGACGACTTCGCCGCTCTTCGACAAGGCGACCACAGCTCCGCGTAGTCACTCAGCGCTACACGCCACCTGACGGCATCTATACGAGAACTGGGCCGAATCGCTGATCACCTGGGCCGCGATCACCCTCATGACCAGGCGCATCACCCAACGGAACTCCCGCCGGGCCGGACGACCCGAGCCCCGCGGCCCCATCGGGCACTGAAGCCGTTCTTCCGGAACAGCACCGACCGGACTCCGCCAGAAACCGGCTCAACTCCCACTCTGACACGCCCCAGGACGCCCCGTCAGCCCTTTCGCCCTCCCCGCCGTCCCGCCCTGGTCCTGCTCTCGGCCCCGGCCGCCGGACTGGCCCTCTCACCACCTCGATCCGGCTCACCGACGGCCTCTGAGTACAACCCCGTTCGATTCCCGACCTGGGAAAACTCTGATCAGACCTTCGAAAACAGGCTCTTACCTTGTCGTTTATGGTCCGGCGTCGAACGAGGGTCGAACTTGTTTGGTGTTTTCCCAGTTCACCAGCCGTGTGAGGGGCCGCGGGTCGATCCTGTGCTGAGCGCCAGCGCACTACGGAGGCCGGGATCGTGGGACGGGTCGAGCAGGAGGTTGAACGAGACGCCTTGACGGTGGTGGCTGGGTTCCGCTCGGAGTTGTACGCGTGTCTGACCGTCCGGAGCGACGCCCTGTTCGAGTTGTGCGACGCCTTGCTGTGTACCGACGGTCCAGTCCGTACCCTCGTGGACCTGGCGCTCGCTCCCGAGCATCGGCGCGGGCACGGAGCCTTGTACTCCGCAATCAACCACGACCGGATCGACGTCGCCCGGCTGCGGCGAGCACTGACCGGTGTCCCGCTTCCCCGAGCCGGCGACGGTCGGCTGGTGCTGGCGGTCGACGTATCCCCGTGGCTGCGGCCGGACGCCGACACCTCCTCGGACCGCTCCTTCTGCCATACCTTTGGCCGGGGCCTGGGCAAGCACCAGATGGTGCCCGGCTGGCCGTCCTCGATCGTCGCCGCGCTGGAGACCGGCCGGACCTCGTGGACCGCACTGCTGGACGCGATCCGGCTGGAACCCGGCGCCGACTTGGCCGCGGTCACCGCTGGCCAAGTCCGCGACCTCGTCCAACGCCAGCCAGTGGCGGGAGGGGGACCCGGAGGTCTTGGTCGTGCTGGACGCGGGTTACGACGCTCCCCGCATCGCCCACCTCCTGGCAGACCTGCCCGTGGAAGTTCTGGGCAGGCTCCGCTCGGACCGGGTGATGCGCAAGCCCGTTCCGGTGCCGTGGATCTGCCCGCCGCAGGGCGGCCGCCCGCCCAAGCACGGCGGTGAGTTCGTCTTCGGTGCCCCGGCCACGTGGGGCGAAGCCAGCGCGGTGACCGTCACCAACACCGACCGGTACGGGACGGCGACCGCGCAGGCATGGGTCCGGCTCCACCCCCGCTTGACCCGAAGGGCGGCGTGGATCGACCACGAGGGCCCGCTGCCGATCATCGAGGGCACTGTGATCCGCCTGTCGGTCGCGAAACTGCCCAGTGGCGGGGTGAACAAGGGATCACAGGCCGCTGTCGATGCCGGTCACGGCCGGCGGGCCGAGCGGGGCGTCAGACTCTGAAAGGCCCGCCTCCTTCAGTACTGCGGTGACGATCCGCATGGCGTCGAGCTCCGCCTCGTACTTGTCCGGGGCTTCAACCTCAAGTCGGATGGAGAAAGTGCCGTCGTCATTCAGGGTGAGGAGGCGCAGCCCCTCGTTCTCGCTGACCTCCGTATGCCGCGATGCCAACTTCCTTTCGACGACAGAGGGCACGGAATCAGCAACGTCCGACACGAACGTACCGGGGACCGTAATGACAAAGCTGGTCACGGCAACTCCTCACATATGACGAAACTCCAGTGCCATCCGACTGCCCCCAATTATTGATAGTGAACACGTATCAGGCCATCCCGGACGCGCGGGCCTGCCACTCCACTCCCTCGGCCGACCGTGCCCTGCCAACAGCCAGGCGCACGCCTCATGAGGTACGTGGTTCGAAGTGAGGGACGAACGTCTTCTGCCGGCCACTCCATGCTGTTCTGATGGTGTCGGGGATACCAGTCACACGGGGGCACTCATGTCGGCGCAGACCATCATCGGTCTGATGGGAATCATCATCCTGGCGGGCGGGGTCGTGGCCGTGGTCGCCATCTGGCGGACCGGCTCACCCTTCCCGGAGCTGACGGACACCAGAGACACCCCACCGCGAGGACCGAGCTGTGCGACCTGCGGCCACAGTGAGCACCGGGGTCGCTGCTCCGAGCGGGTTTCGGCCTCGGGGGACATCTACGACGGCGGCGGTGACTGGGTCGGCTACAGGAACGAGACGTACTGCAACTGCGGTCAGTACCGCACCAAGCCCTGGCCGCCCTGCACCATCTGCGGCCACAGTCGCGGTGAGCACTACATGCTTCTCAAGTGCAGGCACGTCAAGGGCTCCTCCAACGAAAGCGCCTGCGCCTGCCGCAGCTACCGCGCCGAGCCCGGGCCGAAACCGTCGTACTACCTGGACGAGCTGAGGACGGCGGACCGTCGTTGTCCCTTTCCCGCCGACGAGCATGGTGTCCGCACGCACCGGTGCCTCACGTGCGTACTGCTGGACGGCCGGTGCCGATACGACCGGCCGTGACGTCTCCGCCCTGTCGTACTTGCCTCACGGAGGTCCCTGCCAGCCGCCCCGTGCCCGGCGCCGGCGCCGGGCAGAGCTAGCCTGCGGAGATCAACCTCTTAGGGCATCCGCTCCGCTCACGCGGGCAGCCGGAAGGGGTCAGAGGGCTCGTACCTTGTCGGCCTGTAGTCCACGCTGCCCTTGCGTGACCTCGAACTCGACCCGCTGATTCTCTTCCAGGTTCCGGAAACCCGACCCCTGGATCGCGCTGAAGTGTACGAAGACGTCCTCGCCCCCCTCGTCCGGAGAAATGAACCCGAACCCCTTCTCCCCGTTGAACCACTTCACGATCCCCTGAGCCATGCCCACCCCTTTTCCAGCGCCCCGGGAACTCCGACCGAGCCCAGCAGCAGGCACATCCTCCCCAAGGGACCCCATGCGAAACTCCGAGGCGGGGTTCGCTCCGCTCCCCCACCCAGCCTGGCCCGGAGACCGGCGGAGAAGGGGAGGGCTCGTGGAATTGCGCGGGCTCGACGGATCGGTGCGGCGATGATGTGGCTGTGTTCTACGAGGATCTCAGCGAGTACGACTACCGGGCCGAGGATGCGTTCACGGACAGGGAGTCGGGCTTCTACGCACTCTGGTACCGCCCGGCCTACACCCGCCTGAACGTCGGGTGGCTGGACGCCGGCAAGCCGTACTCGAAAGGGGCGGTCCCCACGGCGTTCGTGGAGAAGCTGAAGGCTGTGCAGGAGGTCCAGTGGGTGAACGTCCGCCCCCGCGTGCTGATGCGATGAGCACGGCAGGAGGTGGAGACCACGCTCACCATGGTCCGGTCGATCCGATCCTCGGCGTCGGCGTCGGCGTCGGCCTGGACAGCCCTCGCCTCACGGTCCGCAGAGGAACAGGCGCGCGACCCGTCGGACGGTTCGGGTTGCGCTTCCGCTCCACCTGAACGGCCTGCTCCGCAGGGCAGGGTCGCAGTGGTGGCTAGCCGCGTCTGGGCGGTCTGGCTACCCTGCCGTCCTTCACGAAGAGCCTCACCCGGCGCTCGTTGAAGTCCATCGTCACCATGCTGCCCTCTGGCACCACATGGACCGCGATCTCCGGGAACTCCGCCCGGATGTGCTCTCGGGCCTCCTCCGCCGACGTGCCCGTCAGCTCGGGCCACTCGCTCTTCTCGTCCATCGTCTCCTCCAGGGTGGTCATCGCCTCGGGCCCCACTCGACGCTACCGGTCGCCCGCTGGTTCCGCCGCACTCCATCGGAGCGGGCCTGCGGAGCAGGTTCCGGGGGCCCGCGCGGAGCATGGGAGGTGACCCCGTTTCACGGGGGGGGGTATCGGGGGCCGGCTCGTTGGGCGGGTCTGGTCGCTCCCCTGCAGTTTTGCGGCCCGGATGGCTCCTATGGGGATCTTCAGGCCGCCAGCAAGGAGCACCCCTGAGGGACAGCCCGCTCAGGGGGTGCACGGCGTGTCCCGTGACAGCGATCGAGTCTTACCACCGAAGCTGCTTCATCCTGGAGGCCTGGACGAGCGAGACGGAGGCAGCGGTGATCGCGAGGGTGGCCGTGTGGGAACCGATGCCGACTGACGACCGGGACTGGGTGCTGGATGCTGCCGCCGCGGTGCCCGGTGTCCATGGCGGGTATCACCTCGTCGATCCTGCTACTGGCAACGGGCTGTCTGTCGCGTTCTTCGAGGACGAAGCCGCAGCTCACGCTGCATACAAGGCGATCGAGAAGCGCGCCGAGGAGATCGGATGGAACAAGGACCCGCACCCGGCGCCCGTTTCCCAGACGGTCTATGAGGTGGTCCGGCACACGTAGCGCGGGCCCAGGAGGCGCAGCCGTGGTCTCATGGCGAGCGCTCCTGTGTTCTCGCCGCTGAGCGGCCGGCCAACGGAGGACCGGCTTCTGTTCGCAACGTGCGAGCCCGCTCGGCCGGATCGTAGTCGGGTCCTACGCCCTGGATGAGCAGCACGTCGCCCTCTATGTGGTCGGTGCGCAGACTCAGGATGGCCTGGTAGGCGGGAGAGTCGTACCAGGCACGGGCTTCGGCCAGGCTGGGGAACTCGATCAGCACCATGCTGCCGGGCCACGTACCCTCCACGACTTCGGCCGGCGGACCGTGGATGACGAAGCGTCCCGTGAAGGGGTCGAGGGTTGCCTGGATGCGCTCCAGGTACTCGATGATGTCGGAGTGATTCCGGCGGCTGCGGAGATGTGCGAAGCCGTATGCGGACACCACGGGGCTCCTTCGTTCCGGGGGTGTGAGCGATGACCGGAACGTAGCCGAGTGGGGTGGGGCGGTGCGATTACCCCTGGGGTCATCGCACCGCCCCGTCGAGTACGCGCGTCATGGCCTCCGCCGGCCCATGGTTCTGCCTCGCGTGTTTGGACGGGCGGCCTAGATCGCCCAGCAGTACAGAGGCTGACGCGAGGCTTCGGCGGTGCGGGCGAGGTCGGCTACCTCGGTGAGGATCTCGATCGCTTCCTCGGCCGAAATCCCCTCGTCCTTCATCGTCGCGAGCCCGACCCACGCCCTGGCGACCTCAACCAGCCGCTCCGCGCTTGCCCTTGCCAGGGCCAAGCGCAGGCGCTCCGGGAACGCGAACGCTTCAAAACCGTCGTTCGCCATCGCTACGACGACCCGCGGCTTCGTGGCCACGCCCCCGCCCAGGAGGACCTCCCAGTCCCCCATCGCATCATCGGGGTAGAGGCCCGCACACATGAACGCCGGGAAACCGTGGTCCCGATGCTGAGGCCCCATCTCGGAAGCCACTCCGTCATCCGGAGCGACGAAGAACTCGACGGCAGAAGGCATCGCACGATCATGCCAGCACACCGCTCTCGAGGTCTCCTTCAATGCGACGCCCCGCTCAGGCGGCCTCGGGCCGGGTCTGGGCGGCTCGGCGGTAGCGGCCGGGGGCGATGCCCAGTTCCCGGGAGAAGGCGCGGGAGAAGGTGAACTCGGAGGTGTAGCCGACGGCTGCCCCGATGTCGCCGACCAGGTCGTCCGTCTCGCGCAGCAGTCGGGCAGCCAGGCCGATGCGCAGCCGGGACACGTACGCCAGCGGAGTGTCGCCGACCAGTTCCTTGAACTGCCGTGCGAACGCGGGGCGGGACATGGCGACGTCGCGGGCCAGGCCCTCCACCGTCCACGGGTGCTGCGGAGCGTCGTGGACCAGCGAGAGCGCGGCGCCGATCCGCGGGTCGCGCAACGCGGTGAGCCAGGACCGCTGTCCCGCCCCGGCGTCGGTGAGGTCGAGCCAGGCGCGGATCACCTGGACGAAGAGGACGTCGGTCAGCCGGGCTGCCACGACCCGCGCTCCGGGCCGGGTGCGGGTGGTCTCGGCGACCAGCAGCCGGATGATGCCCTGCAGTTCCGGGTCGGCGCTCATGCCGGGAACGTGGATCACGGCCGGCAAGGCGGACAGGACCGGGTGCTGCGCGGCGTCGCCGTCGTAGGTGAACTTGCCGCAGACGATGCGCAGGGCGGGCCCGAGACCTCCGAGGTCGACGACGCCCTCGCGGCCCGGGGGGTGGGCGGCTTCGAGTTCGGCGTACGGCACCGCGTCCGTTTCGGGGGTGCCGGCCAGGGTGTGCGGTTCGCCGCGGGGCAGCAGGACGACATCGCCGGACACGAGCTGCAGCGGCGGCCGGCCCTCGACGCGCAGCCAGCAGGTGCCCTCGGCCACCAGGTGGAAGCCGGCGGTGTTCTGCTGCTCCAGCGCACAGCCCCAGCCGGAGCCGCGGGAGCGGAGCTGGGCGAGCAGGACCCCGTTGAATCCGGTGGTGGCCAGTACGTCAGCGAGTACATCCATACCGGGCAGCGTATCTGCGGCAGCACGTTCTTGACGCTGAGTCGAGACGATTCGGCAAGTTTTTGATCGTTTACGCCATGGATCCTCTGCGATTGGGTTCCTAGAGTCAAAAGCGAAGAGGCGCCCCGAGGCGCCTTCGACCACCCCGCTGTCGGCCGGCCCGGCCGACACGTCACTTGCGAGTCCTTCGCGTACGGAGCACACATCATGAGCAAGATCTGGTTCGTCACCGGTTCCTCCCGCGGCTTCGGCCGGCGGTACGTCGAGGCGGCTCTGTCGCGCGGTGACAAGGTCGCCGCGACGGCCCGCGACACCGAGACGCTCAAGGACCTGGTGGCCGCCTACGGCGACTCCGTCCTCGCGCTCAAGCTGGACGTGACGGACAAGGGCGCGGTGTTCGCCGCCGTCAAGCAGGCACAGGAGCACTTCGGCCGCCTCGACGTCATCGTGAACAACGCCGGCTTCGGCCTGTTCGGCGCCGTCGAGGAGTTGACCGAGTCGGCCCTGCGCGACCAGATGGAGACCAACCTGTTCGGCGCCCTGTGGGTGACCCAGGCCGCCCTGCCGTACCTGCGCGCGCAGGGCAGCGGCCACATCGTGCAGATCTCCTCCACCGGCGGCGTCGTCGCCTGGCCGCTCGTCGGCGGCTACCACGCTTCGAAGTGGGCGCTCGAAGGCCTGAGCGAAGCCCTGGCCCAGGAGGTCGCCGGGCTCGGCATCAAGGTCACCCTCGTCGAGCCCGGCGCGTACGCCACCGACTGGGGCGGCGCCTCGGCCGTCTCCGCGGACCCCATCGCCGTGTACGACGGGGTACGGGACGCGCTGGGCGCGTTCATGCAGACCCTCGACTTCGGTGACCCCACCGCCGCCGCTGCCGCGCTGCTGAAGGTCGTCGACTCCGACAACCCGCCGCTGCGCGTCTTCTTCGGCACCCAGGGCAACGAGATGATCCCGCAGGCCTACGCCGACCGGCTCAAGGTCTGGGCCGACTGGCAGGACGTGGCCGTCGAGGCCCAGGGCACCAAGCCCGCCTGATCGGTGCCGCGGTGACCAGGGCAACCGTGTCGTCCAAGAGCAGACGGTTGTCGACGGGGATTCTCAGCCGTGCGGACTCCTCGTGGGGACCGGGCTGTCCTGCTGAGTTCCGTCACCGTCGCGGGCCTTGCTCGCCATCGCCCGCCTGGCGTCGTGGATGACTTCGACCGCGGAACCGCACCCTTGCGGGAGCCCTTCCACCACCAGCCTCACTGCCTCGTCGGCGGTGTCGGCCGTACGTACGGGAATGTCCCGGTCCCACAGGGAGATGACCTGCCAGCGGCCTTCTCCCAGAGGAAAGATGCTCGGGACGTCGCTTCCGGGGTCGGAGACCGTGAGCCGGCGGAACTGCAGGGATCCGTGACCGACCATGGGAAACAAGGCGCTCAGTTCCGGAGAACGGAACGCCGCCTCCACCAGGTCGTGGTCGACAAGCCGATCGGGCAGGCCGCGGAGGTACCCCCACTCATGGGCGACGCCCTTTCCCTGGTCATGTGCCAGGGCCTCCGGACTCACCCTCAGGAGTTCCCACCGGGCGGCCATGTCCGCCAGAGGCGTCCCCGCCTGCCAGTCCTGGACCACCTCGATGGCGGCCTCCAGGGATCGCACCGCACACACACCGGCGACACCCGCGAGCGGCAACCTCAGCAGCACCTCGATCCCGCGGCGTTCGGGGCGGAGTTCCACCTGGACAGCCCCGCACTCCGCCGCAAAGTCGGCCGCGAAGTGGCGTGACAGTCCCGTGGGGGAGTACGGGTCGCGCAGCCCGACCAACCGCGTGCCCGTCTTCACGGCGGCAGCTTGCAGCGCCGCCGTCAGGTCTCCTCCCGCGGCCGCCACCTCCGGGTACTGCTCAGCGTCAGGCCTCATCGTCGAGCCACCCATGCCAACCCCCGCAATCAGAAAGATCAAGAGTATGCGGCCGCCTTGATCACCGCATACCGATTCGTGCAGGTCAGGGGCCATTGCAGAGGAATCTGAGGTGGCCCCTGGCTCGTTCCCGGGGAATTCATGCGCGCAGCAAGCTGTGTTGCGCCACCCGCCACGTGTCGCTCCTGCACTGGACGGACGCACCACCTCACCTTCAGGGAGAGCCGCATGCGTCAGCCACCGCACCTCGCCGTGTCGTCCGTTGCCGTCCTCGCCGTCTGCGCGCTCGCCGCCCTCGGTGCGGCGCCGGCCACCGGAGCAGCGGGGCGGCCGACCGCGGCCCCGAGTCCGGTGGAGGCCGCTGCTCCCGAACCCAGTACGCTCCCGTTCCCCGAGTCGGCGCAGTCCACCGTGATCGCACCCGGGGTCACCCAGACCTCGATCGTCCGCGGTCTGACGGACGCCGACGACGTCTGGACCGTCCACGTGAACCAGCCCTTGACCGCCGACGGCTCCTACGGTCAGGCCACCGCGGCCCTCGGCCCCAAGGAGCGTGCCGACCAGGTGGCCGCGGCCCTGCGGGCCAAGGGCTTCGAACCCCGGGTGGAACGGGTCCTCATCCCCGCCTTCGCCGACCGCCCGGGCGGCACCCTGGGGTGGACCGTGCGGATCGGCCGGTACGCCGACCAGCGCGCGGCGACGGCCGCGCTCGCCCAGGTCCGGGCGGCCGGATTCGCCGGGGACACCCGGTACACGGCGCAGGACGGCACGGACGCCGACGCCCTGCAGCGGGTGTTCGTCCTGCGGGTGGACTTCAAGCGGTTCACCGGCCGTCTGGCCAGTGACTTCGGGCCGAGCATCGACGTCCACGAGAAGCTGCCCGACCTGGCGGCCGCCACCGGGGCGCTCGCGGGCGTCAACGCCCAGTGGTTCGCGGCGGGCGGCGCGTCGCTCGGCCTGTACGTCAAGGACGGCCGGCTGCTGGGTGCGGCGACCCAGGGCCGCGGGGGATTCAGGATCACGGACGGCGGGCGGCAGTTGGACGTCGACACGTACTCCACCCGGATCACGGTCAGGGCGGGCGGCTCCACGAGGGAGATCGACGGTGTCAACCGGATCCCCGGCGAGATCTGGAACTGCGGGGGCGTCGGCGGAGACCAGCCCACCCAGCACCCGAAGCACGATTTCAAGTGCACCGACGCGAGCGAGCTCGTCCGCTTCACCCCCGAGTGGAGCACCCCGCCGACCGGAGCGGGCGCCGAGGTGGTCCTGGACCGCGACGACCGGGTGACGGCGGTGCACCGCACGCGCGGGGCCAAGGCGCCCGCGGGCGGCTCCACGCTCCAGGCGATCGGGGAGAGCGCCGAGTGGCTGGTGGCGCACGCGCGCCCCGGAGCCCGGCTGGGCATCACCCAGCGCGTCCTGGACGGCGCCGGATACGACGTCCCGCTCACCCCGGACACCACGATCCTCCAGGTCGGCCCGACGCTGGTCCGGGACGGGCGGATCGCGGTGAACGCCCTCGCCGACGGCATCATCCGTGAGGAGGGCGACCAGACCTTCACCTACAACTGGGTGGTCCGCGGCAACCCGCGCTCCATGATCGGCGTCGACGGCCAGGGGCGACTGCTGCTGGTCGTCGTGGACGGGCGCCGGGCCGGGTGGAGCGAGGGCTTGAGCGTGGCCGCTTCCGCAAAGCTGATGAAGTCCTTGGGCGCCCGGGAGGCGCTGAACCTCGACGGCGGCGGATCGAGCGCGATGGTCACCGCGGGGTCGGGCGTCGTCAACCGCCCCTCGGACGCCACGGGTCCGCGGTTGCTCGGCAACGTCCTGCTGCTGCACGGCGCGGCGCCCGGCCGCTGAGACAGCGGCCGGCTCCGGTGCACGCGGAGCTAGGCAGAATGGTCCAGACCTTCTAGGGTGGGCATTCGTCAAGTCCTTCTGAACGCAGTCGCCTTGGGGTGGTTGATGGTCTCGCGCCGGTCCCTCCTGGTTCTCGCCGGAGTGAGCGCGGGGGCCGTCGCCCTGCCCTCCGTGCCCGCGCGGGCCGCCGGGCAGGTCATCGAGTTGCCCGCTCCCACGTCCCGGCGGCCGGTGGGCACCATCGACCTGCACCTGGTCGACCACGACCGTGACGACCCCCTCGCGCCGGACCGCAGGCCGCGCGAGCTGATGGTGCAGCTCTGGTACCCCGCGCTGACCACTGCCGGCTGCCGCAGGGCCCCGTACACCACGAGCCGGGTCGCCGCCGCCCTGGAGGCGGGTCTGCCGCTCAAGGCGGGCACCCTGGGGGCCGTACGGCCGCACGCCCGGACCGGCGCGCCGGCCGTGCCGGGAGCGCTGCCGCTGGTGCTGCTCGGGCACGGGCGCAAGGGCGGCCGCAGCAACTGCACCGCCCTGGCCGAGGAGCTCGCCTCGTACGGGTACCTGGTCGCGGGCATCGACCACACCTACGACGCCGCGGTGGTGGAATTCCCCGACGGCCGGGCCGTCCACAGCGTGCTGCCCGAGGAGTCGGACGACTGGGACCGCCAGGAGCGCCTGGAAATAGAAGCGCGCGTCGGTGACCTCCGGTTCGTCGCCACGACCCTGACCCGTCGGCGGCGGACGCCCTGCGCGGATCCGCGCGGGATCGGCGTCGTCGGCCATTCCATGGGCGGCGCCGCGGCGGCCGAACTCCTCCGGGTGGACGAGCGCTTCACCGTCGGGGTCAACCTCGACGGCGCCCTGTTCGGCTCGCCGGTGGCCGACCTCGGGCTGGATCGCCCGTACCTGCTGCTCACCGCGCTGGAGGACCACGACACCTGGCGGCGCTGGCGCGAGCACCAGCGCGGCTGGGGCCGCCAGCTGCGGGTGCGCGACACCGGGCACCTCACCTACACCGATCTGCCGCACTTCGCCGTTCCCGGCGGCCTGGCGGAGTCCTGGCCGGCCGACCTGTACGCCGAACTGCTCGGGACCCTGGACCCGGCCCGCTCGACCGAGCTGATCCGGACCTATACCCGGCTGTGCCTGGACCGGTTCCTGAAGGGCCGGCCGTCCCCCCTGCTGAACAGCCCCTCCCCGCGCTACCCGGAAGTCGACTTCCGCTGGACCCGCGGCTGAGGACGACCCCCACGGGGTGCAGGCGCCGGTGCCACCACGGCCCCGGAGTGCTGGACGGCCGGTCCGGCCGGTCCGGCCGGTCTCCACCGGGACGCACGCAGTGCGCCCGGCCGTCAGCGCGGCCCGGGCCACGACTTCGGCGCGATGTCCTGCGGCGTTCCCCGGCAGCGGGACGGGGCGCTACGGAGTTCCTCCTGCGGAGCGGGACGGCACGGTGGAGGATCTTCGGAGGGCGGCCGGAGGCCCTCGTGCGTCCGCCGGCGAAATCGAATCGAAAGCGGGGGGACAGAGGTGGTGGGCAGAGTGGGGGGCACACCACACGACTTCCAACGGGGGAACCATGGAATTCTGCTTGCTCGGCCCCGTTGAAGCCAGACGCGACGGCCGGCCCGTGGGCCTCTCGGGGGCCAAGATGCGTACGCTGCTGGCGGCGCTGCTGCTCGCCCGGGGGAGGGTGGTGCCCGACTCCCGGCTGAGCTGGCTGTTGTGGGGCATGTGCCCGCCGGTGACGATGAGCGCGCAGATCTACACGTACGTCTCGCGGCTGCGCAAGCTGCTGGAGCCCGAGGTCACGATCGTCCGGCGGGCCCCCGGGTACGCCATCGACGCCGAGGGCAGCCGGATCGACATCGTCGACTTCGAGCGGCTGGAGCGCCAGGGGCGCACGGCGCTCCAGCAGGGCCGGTACGACGAGGCGGGGACGCTGCTGGGCCAGGCGCTGGACCTGTGGCACGGGCCCGCGCTGGGGCACACCACGGAGTTCCTCGTCGAGAACGACGGACCCCAGTGGGAAGAGGGACGGGCCGCGGCCCTGGAGAACCGGATGGAGGCCGACCTCGCGCTCGGGCGCCACCAGCAGGTCACGGCGGAACTCACCCGGCTGGTCGGGGAGTTCCCGCTGCGCGAGCGGATGCGGGCGCAGCTGATGACCGCCCTGTACCGGTCCGGACGCCAGGCGGACGCGCTGCGCTCCTTCCACGAGGGCCGCGGGGCGCTGGCCGAGGAGCTCGGGGTGGAGCCGGGCGCCGAACTCACCGACGCCTACCAGTCGGTGCTGGACGGTTCGCTCGCCGTCACCCCGGTTCCCTCCGGCGCCGGAGTGCTCGTCTTCGCGTCGCGGCCCGCCCCCGCGATGCTGCCGGCGGAGCCGGGCCCCTTCGTCGGCCGCGAGCGGGAGCTCGCCGCGGCCCGGCGGCTGCTGGCGCCCGCCGGACGGCCCCGCCGGGGGCTGATCACCGGGATGGCCGGGGTCGGCAAGACGGCGCTGGCGCTGCGCGCGGCGCACGGCTGCGCGGACGACTTCCCCGACGGACAGCTGTACGCGGACCTCGCGGACGGTGAGGGCGGCTCCAAGGACACCCGGGCCGTCCTGGTGCAGCTGCTGCGCGCCCTCGGGCACGAGGCGGCGGCCGCCGCGAGTCACGATCTCGACGAACTGGTGCGCCTGTACCGCGCCCGCACCGACGGGCTGCGGCTGCTCGTCGTGCTGGACAACGTGACGGACGGCGGCCAGCTCGCCGCCCTGCTGCCCGCGGGGACGGCCGCGGCGGCGCTGGTGACCGGGCACACCCATCTGGCCCTGGCGACCGGTCCGCACACCGTCGTCGTGGAGCCGATGGGTGAGGACGACAGCCTCGCCGTACTCGCGGCGGCGGCCGGTACGGAGCGCGTGGCGGCCGACCTGGCCGCCGCCCGGCGGATCGTGGAGCACTGCGACGGCCTGCCGCTGGCCCTGCGGATCGCCGGAGCCCGGCTGGCCTCGCGGCCCCGCTGGTCGGTGGGGCTGCTGGCCGGCCGGCTGGAGGACCCGGGCAACCGGCTGCGCGAACTGCGCTTCGGCGACCTGGACATGGGCCGCTCGCTGCGGCAGTGGGCCCGCCGGACCTCGGTCCCCCTGGACATGCTGCGCCGTCTGGCTCCGCTGGGCGAGAGGTCGTTCACGGTGTCGGCCGCCACCACCCTGCTCGGGCTTTCCCACGCGACCGCCGAGGATCTGCTGGAACAACTGGCGGACGCCTCCCTGATCGAACCGGCCGACCCGGCCGGCGGCGTGCTCCAGTACCGCTTTCACCGGCTCGTACTGCTCTACGCCCGATCCCTGCCCGTACGGATGGCCGATGCGGCACTGCCCGCAGCGAGCTGATCCGTAACCCCTCACCATCCACGAGAGACAGAGGAATATGAGCAACGACGCAGTCGTGCTGACGTCGGTGACGAAGACCTACGGCGGCGGCGACCACGCGGTCACAGCGCTCGGCGGGGTCAGTCTGACCCTGCCCGCCGGTTCGTTCACCGCGATCATGGGCCCTTCGGGATCGGGGAAGTCGACGCTCCTGCAGTGCGCGGCGGGGCTCGACCGGCCCGACTCCGGTTCCGTCGTGGTGGGCGGCACGGAGCTGACCGGGCTGTCGGAGAGGGCGCTGACCCTGCTCCGCCGCGACCGGATCGGTTTCGTCTTCCAGCAGTTCAACCTGCTGCCGATGCTGACGGCGGAGCAGAACGTGGTGCTGCCGCTGCGGCTGGCCGGCCGCAAGCCGGGCAAGGAGGCGGTGCGCGAGGCACTGGGCCGGGTGGGTCTCGCCGACCGTGCGGGCCACCGCCCCTCCGAGATGTCGGGCGGCCAGCAGCAGCGGGTGGCCCTCGCCCGCGCGCTGATCACCCGGCCGGACGTGCTGTTCGGCGACGAGCCGACGGGCGCCCTGGACTCCACGACGGGCCGTGAGGTGCTGCGGCTGCTGCGCTCGCTGGTGGACCAGGGCGGCCAGACGGTCGTGATGGTGACGCACGACCCGGTGGCCGCCTCCTACGCGGACCGGGTGGTCTTCCTCGCGGACGGTCAGCTGAGCGGGGAACTGCTGCGGCCGACCGCCCACGAGGTGGCCGAGCGGATGACCACGCTGGAGGAGGTTCCGTGCTGAGCGTGGTGCTGGCGACGGTCCGGTCCCGGTGGACGCACTTCGCCGGCGTCTTCCTCGCGGTCGCGCTGGGTGTGGGCCTGACGGCGTCGATGGGGCTCGCCCTCGCGGCGACCCTGGACGCGCCGCAGGAGCTGAAGGACCGTGACGCGGAGGCGGTGTTCACGGTCAACGCGATGCTCGGCACCGCGGCGGCGGTGACCACCTTCACCTCGGTGTTCGTGGTGTCGTCCGCGTTCGCCTTCGCGGTGGCGCAGCGGCAGCGCGAGTTCGGTCTGCTGCGCTCCGCCGGCGCCACCGGGCGCCAGCTGCGGGTCGCGGTGGTCGCCGAGGCGGCGCTGGTGGCCGTGCCGGCCGCGGTGCTGGGCTGCCTGATCGGCAGCGCCGGTGGGCCGGCCCTGGTGGAGTGGATGGCCCGCGAGGGGCTGGCGCCGGACTGGCTGACCGTGGAGGCGCGGGTCTGGCCGTACGCGGTGGCCTTCGGTACGGGTCTGGTGGTCGCGCTGACCGGGGCCTTCGTCGCGTCCGGGCGGGCAGCGAAGACCAGTGCGGTCGAGGTGCTGCGGGAGGCCGCGGTCGACAAGCGGGTGATGACCGTGGGGCGCTGGCTGTTCGGCGGTCTGCTGCTGGCGCTCGGCGTGGGGCTGCTGGTGTCGAAACTGGTGTCGGATCCGGCGGACCTGCTCAAGCGCAAGACGTACACGACGCAGCCGATGGTGCTCATCGGCGCGTTCGCGCTGCTGACCCCGCTGGCGGCGGGGCCGCTGGTGCGGCTGGTGGCATGGCCGGCGGCGCGGATGCGGGGGGCGGTGGGCATGCTGGTGCGCGAGAGCGCGGCGGCGGGTGTCCGGCGGACCTCGGCGCTCGCGGCTCCGGTGCTGGTGAGCGTGGCGCTCGCCGGGTCGCTGCTGGGGTCGACGGACACGGTCGGTGCGGGCCGGGCGGACGAGGTCCGCAGCCGGACGGCGGCCGACTTCGTGGTGACCTCGGACGCGGGGCTGTCGGACGCGGCCGTGGCCGCGGCGGCCGTGCCGGGCACGCGGTCGGCGGTCTCGGCGGCCACCACCGTCGAGTTCCTGTACGAGGGCCTGGTGCGGACGCCGGAGCCGGCGCGGGTGGTCGACCCCGCGGCCTTCGCGGAGCTGTCCCGGCTGCCGCTGGTCGAGGGCTCGGTGAAGGACCTGGACGACACGTCGATCGTCGTGAACGACGAGTGGCCGGTGACGGCCGTGGGCCAGCCGGTCGAGGTGTGGCGGGCGGACGGTACGAAGGTCTCGCTCACGGTAGCCGCGGTGATGCGCCGGGGCACCGGCGGCAACGGGGCCTACGTCACGGCCGCCAACGGGGCGGGGGCCAGGCCCGACCGGGTCGAGGTCCGGCTGGAGCCGGGCGCGGACCGGGCCGCGGTGGCGGCGTCGCTGGCCGCGGCCGTGGGCGCGCAGGGCGCGCGGGTGGTCACCGCGGAGGAGTGGATCGCGGCTTCGCAGCCGGAGACCAAGCGGGAGAGCCGGCTGGCGATCTTCGTGGTGCTGGGGCTGGCGCTGCTGTACTCGCTGATCGCGCTGGCGGGGACGATGGTCTCGGCGACCTCTGACCGGAGCCGCGATCTGGCGGTGCTGCGGCTGAGCGGTGCCACCGGCGGCCAGGTCCTGCGCCTGGTGGCCGTCGAGGCGGCGGTGGTCGTGGTGGCGGGGGCGCTGCTGGGCGTCCTGGTGACGGCGCTGAACGTGCTGGGCACGTGGTCGGCGCTGTCGGTGCTGGTCGGATCGGCGGCGCCGTTGTCGCTGCCGTGGGGTGCGATGGCGGCGGTGGCGGCGTCCTGCGCCGCGGTCGCGGTGCCGGCGGCGGTGCTGTCGGCGGCCGTGCTGCTGCGCGGGCGGGTGGCGCCCGGCGCGGCGTGAGAGCCGCGGGCCGATCGAGCAGGCCGTGCGGCCCGGGTGATCCGGGCCGCACGGCCTGTCGCGTTACGCGGCCATGATCACGGGCAGGGACGGTGCGGCCGGCCGGTTGACGGTGGGGACCGCTTCTCCGGCGAGGACGCGGCGGACGGAGTCGGCGGCGTCGGATCCGGCCCGGTCCTGGGCCTCGCCGGTGGAGGCTCCCAGGTGGGGGGTGACCACGACGTTGTCCAGGGTGAACAGCTCGTGGTCGGTGCAGGGTTCGACGGTGAAGACGTCGAGGCCGGCGCCGGCGACGCGGCCTTCCTTGAGGGCGGCGTACAGCTCGTTCTCGTCGATGATGCCGCCGCGGGCGGCGTTGACGATCCGCACGCCCGGCTTCATCCGGCGGAACGCTTCGAAGCCGAGCAGGCCGGTGGTCTGGGGGGTGCGCGGCAGGTGGACGGTGATGAAGTCCGCGCTGTCGAGGAGTTCCTCCAGGGGGACGAGGCGGATGCCCTCCGCGGCGGCCACCTGCGGGTCGGCGTAGGGGTCGTGGGCCAGTACCCGCATGTCGAAGGCGGCGAGCCGGCGGGCGACGAGGGTGCCGATGCGGCCGAGGCCGATGACGCCGAGGACCTTGCCGGACAGTTCGACGCCGCCGAAGGCGGAGCGCTGCCAGGAGCCGGCGCGCAGCGAGGCGTCGGCGCGCGGCACGTGGCGGGCCACGGCGAGCAGGAGGGCGACGGTGAGCTCGGCCGCGCTGACGCTGTTGGCGTCGGGGGCGTTGACGACGCTCACCCCGGCGGCGGTGGCGGCGGGGAGGTCGACGTTGTCGACGCCGACGCCGGCCCGGCCGATGGCTTTGAGGCGCGGGGCGGCGGCGATGGCTTCGGCGTCCATCCGGGTGGCGCTGCGGATGAGTACGGCGTCGGCGTCGGCGAGGGCGGCCAGCAGGGCCGTGCGGTCGGTGCCGTCGACGTGGCGGATCTCGGTGCCGGGGCCCAGGGCCCGGGTGGCGGAGGCGGCGAGGGGTTCGGTGATGAGGACTACGGGTGCGCGCATGGGGTGTCGGTGTCCTTCCGGAAGGGCGGGGGTCAGGCGGAGCAGGCGCGGTCGAGGCGGTCCCCGGCGGCTTCGAGCTTGGTGAAGGTCTTCTCCAGTTCGCCGACCTTGCCCTTGCTGGGGTCGGAGGTGCGGATGCGGTCCGCGAACTCCTCGTAGACGCCCGCGAACTCGCCGAGTGCGGTGCGCACCTCGGCGTCGGTGGTCTTCTCTCCGGCGGCGCGCAGTTCGCCGGCGAGGGCGCCCGCGCTGCGGGCGACGCTTTCGGGGTCCTTCTCGATGTCGTCCGCGGAGCTCGCGAAGGTGTCGGCGGAGGCGATGGTGCGCCCGCACGGGTAGGGCGCGGAGGAACTCGCGCCGGTGGTCTCCTGGCAGCCGGTGGCCGCGGCGGCCAGCAGGGCGAGGGAGACGAGAGCGGTGAGCCGGTCGGTGCGCATTTTAGTAGCCACCCCACTGGATGAGGACTTGGTCCCGCTCGGCCTGCGAGAGCAGTTCGATGGAGCCCACGGACTGTTCCGGGGCGTCTGCCATGGCTTCCAGGGCGCGTGTCATGCGCTCCAGGAACACCCGCGCCTCGTCGGCGCCGTACACGTCGGGGCGGTGGCCCAGGCGCAGTTCGAGTCCGCCGTCGACGGGGACGGCGATGAGCCGCAGGGGGTAGTGCGTGGCGTCCTGGACCGCGAGTGCGGCCAGCCGGGGGCCGGTGACGGCGGAGGCCAGGGCCTCGGTGTCGAGGGGGTAGTTGACGAGCATGGTGGTGGTGTCGAAGAGCTCCCGGCCGGTGGTGAGGCGCTGGACGCGGGAGAGTCCGAGGTGGTGGTGGGCCATCAGGCGGACCTGTTCGGCCTGGAGCCGGGTCAGGAGCGCGTGGAGGGGTTCGCGGCCGTCGGTGCGCACGCGTACGGGGAGGGTGTTGCAGAGCATGCCGATCATGCGTTCGATGCCGGGCACCTCGGGCGGGCGGCCCGAGACGGTGGCGCCGAAGACGACGTCCTGGGATCCGGTGGCCTGGGCGAGGACCAGGCCCCAGGCCGTCTGGTACTGGGTGTTGAGGGTGATGCCGTGGGCGCGGGCGCGCTCGGCGAGCCGGGCCAGGAGCGCGTCGGGGACCAGGTGGGTGACCTGCTGCTGGGCCACGGCGGGCCGGTCGGCGGCTTCGGGTGCGATGAGGGTGGGTTCCTCGATCCCGTCGAGGTAGGCGCTCCAGGCCTCTTCGGCTGCGGCCTGGTCCTGGGTGACGAGCCAGCCGAGGTAGTCGCGGTAGGGGGCGACCGGGGGCAGGGTGTCGCCGCGGCCGGCCCACAGGGTGAACAGTTCCCGGGCGGCGACGGGCAGGGACCAGCCGTCCCAGACGATGTGGTGGGTGCTCAGGAGCAGCCGGTGGTGGTCGGGGGCCAGCCGGACCAGGGTGAGGCGCAGCAGGGGCGGGCGGGTCAGGTCGAATCCGCGGAGGCGTTCTTGTGCGGCGAGCCGGGCGGCGGCCTCCTCGCGTGCGGGGGCGGGCACATCGCTCAGGTCGTGTTCGGCCCACGGCAAGGCGGCCGTGGCGCTGACGGCCTGGACGGGTTCGCCGACGCCTTCGTGGTGGAAGCCGGCCCGCAGGTTGGGGTGGCGGTCCAGGAGGGCTTGGCCGGCGGTGCGCAGTGCGGCGGCGTCGAGGGGTCCCTCGAAGTCGAAGGCGACCTGGGTGTTGTAGGTGTCGTCGGCGCCGTCGGCTTCGAGGGCGTGGAAGAGGAAGCCTTCCTGGAGCGGGGTGAGGGGCAGGACGTCGGTCAGGTCGGGGACGGCCTGTTCGAGCGTTTCCACGTCCTGCTGGGTGAGGGCCGCGAGCGGGAAGTCGCCGGGGGTGCGGCCGCCGGCGCCGGGGCGGGAGGCGTGCAGGGCGATGCCGCACAGGGCCTCGCTCCACAGGGCGGCGAGTTCGGTCAGGGCCTCCTCGGTGAGGACTCCGGCGGGGGCGCCCCAGTCGGCGTACAGCTCGGGGCCCGAGGCGCCCTCGCGGGCCAGGACGTTGACCTCCAGGGCGTGGGCGGCGGGCAGGCCGGGGTCGGCTCCGTCGGGCAGGGCGTCGCCGGGCAGCGGCTGCCAGGGCGCGGCGTCGTCGGTGGCGCTGCCGAGGCGTCCCAGGTAGTTGAACAGGACGCGGGGTGCGGGCAGGGCCGCCAGCCGGTCGCGGGTCTGTGGATCGAGGTGGCGCAGCGGCCCGTGGCCCAGGCCGTCGCCGGGGACGGCGCGCAGCTGTTCCTTGACGGCCTTGACGGCTCGGCCCGCGGCGGGGCCGCCGGAGGTGATCTCGGCCCAGTGGGGGCTGCCGGTCTCCAGGCGGACGGGGTGGACGGCGGTGAACCAGCCGACGGTGCGGGAGAGGTCGAGGGCGCCCTCCTCGGCGCGGCCGTGGCGTTCGAGGTCGACGAGGAGCGGGGTGCCGGGGGCGGCGGTGGCTCGGCGTCCGCGCCATTCGGCGACGGCCAGGGCGAGGCCGGTGAGCAGGATGTCGTCCATCCGGCCGTGGAAGGCGGCGGTGACGGGGCCCAGCAGGGCGGTGGTCACCTCGGTGGGGAGCGCGGTCCTGATGTGGCGGGCGGTGGCGGCGGTGTCGGTGGCCGGGTCGACGGGGCGGGCGCCGATGCCCGGCTGGGGGATGTCGGTCATGGCCTCCCAGAGGGGGAGTTCGGCGCGCCGGGCGCCGGCTTCGGCGGTGCGCAGCTGGTGGTTGGCCCAGGTGCGGTAGGAGGTGGGCACGGGCGGCAGGGTCGGGGTGCGGCCGTCGGCGAGGGCCTCGTAGGCGGCTTTGAGGTCGGGCGGCAGGATCCGCCAGGAGACGCCGTCGACGACGAGGTGGTGGATGGCGAGCAGCAGCCGGCCGGGCCGGCCGGGCCGGCCGGGGCCGGCGTCGAAGCGTACGGCGGCGACCATCCGTCCGGCCGCCGGGTCCAGGGTGGCGCGGGCGGTCTCGGCGGCGCTGTGTACGGCGGCGTCGAGGGCGGCGCCGGTGAGGCCGGCGGTGTCGGTGCGGGTGAGCAGGCCGGGGTAGCGCAGGCCCTTGCGCGGGACGATCAGGCGCTGGTGCTCGCGCTCCAGCCGGGCGCGCAGGGCGTCGTGGTGGTCGAGGAGGATGTGCAGGGCCTCGGCGAGCAGTTCGTCGTCGGTGTCGGCGGGCAGGGCGAGGAGCATCGCCTGGTGGAATCCGTCGACGGAGCCGCCGCGGCCCAGTACGTCGCGGGCGACGGGCGGGAGCGGTACGGGGCCCAGTGCGGCGGTCGCCGGTTCGGACGGGGTGGCCAGGGCGTCGTCGGTGCGGGCGGCGACGGCCAGGGCTTCGACGGTGCGCAGTTTGAAGATGTCGGAGGGGGTCAGGCGCAGTCCGTGTTCGCGGGCTCGGGCGACGAGCTGGATGGCCATGATGCTGTCGCCGCCGAGCTCGAAGAAGGAGGCGTCGGCGCCGGCCCGTTCCACGCCGAGGACCTCCTGGAAGAGGCGGGCGAGGATCTCCTCCCGTTCGGTGACGGGGGTGCGGCCGTGTCCGGTGTCGGTCAGGTCGGGTACGGGCAGGGCGTCGCGGTCGACCTTGCCGTTGGGGGTCAGGGGCAGGGCGTCGAGGACGACGACGGCGGCGGGGACCATGAAGGACGGCAGGACGTCGGCGACGTGGGCGCGCAGTGCGGCGGGGTCGAGGGGGCCGGCGCCGGGTGCGGGGGCGGCGTAGGCGACGAGGCGGCGGCTGCCGGGGCGGTCCTCGCGGGCGACGACGACGGCCTGGGCCACGGCCGGGTGGCGGGCGAGGACGCTCTCGATCTCGCCGGGTTCGATCCGGTAGCCGCGGATCTTGACCTGGTGGTCGCTGCGGCCGATGTAGTCGAGGTGGCCGTCGGGGTGCCAGCGCACGAGGTCGCCGGTGCGGTACATGCGGTCGCCGGGCGGTCCGAAGGGGCACGGCTGGAAGCGGTCGGCCGTGAGGCCGGGGCGGCCGGCGTAGCCGCGGGCGAGTCCGGGGCCGGCGGCGTACAGCTCGCCGGGGACGCCGGGCGGTACGGGGCGCAGTCCCTCGTCCAGGACGTAGACGCGCATGTTGGTGATGGGGCGGCCGATGGGCGGGACGACGGCGCCGGACAGCGGCGCGCTCATGGTGGTGCAGACGGTGGTCTCGGTGGGCCCGTAGCCGTTGACCATGCGCAGGCGGGGGGCCCAGCGGGCGACGAGCGAGGGTGGGCAGGCTTCGCCGGCGACGAGCAGGGTGCGCACGGTGGGCAGGGAGTCGGTGGGCAGTACGGACAGGGCGGCCGGCGGCAGGGTGAGGTGGGTGATGCCGTGCCGGGCGACGAGTTCCACGAGTCCTTCGCCGGGGAGCAGCTGGTCGGCGGGGGCCAGGACGAGGCGGCCGCCGGCGAGGACCGCGGAGACGACTTCGAAGGTGGCGGCGTCGAAGCTGGGCGAGGAGAACTGCAGGACGCGGCTGTCGGTGTCGAGGCGCATGCCCTCGCGCTGGGCGGTGAGCAGGGAGGCGATGCCGGTGTGGGGGACGGCGACGCCCTTGGGGCGGCCGGTGGAGCCCGAGGTGTAGATGACGTAGGCGGTGTTCTGCGGGGAGAGCGGGGCGCGGCGGTCGGTGTCGGCCGGGTCGGCGGCGGAGCGGGCGGCTACGGCGGCCGCGGTGGCGGGGTCGTCGAGGACCAGGCGGGGGCAGCCGCCGGCGATGACGTCGGCGGTTTCCGTGGTGGTCACGGCGCAGACGGGGCGGGCGTCCTCGAGCATGTACGCGATGCGCTCGGCGGGGTAGTTCGCGTCGATGGAGAGGTAGGCGCCGCCGGCCTTGGAGACGGCGAGCAGGGCGGTCAGCCAGACGGCCGAGCGGGGCAGGGCCAGGGCGACGGTGGTCTCGGGGCCGGCGCCGGCGGCGATGAGGTGGTGGGCGAGCCGGTTGGCCCGCGCGCCCAGCTCGGCGTAGGTCAGCTCGCCGGTGTCGTCCGCGACGGCGATCAGGTCGGGCGTGCGGTGGACGCGGGCCTCGAAGAGGGCGGCGATGGTGGCCGGTTCGACGGGGGAGGCGGTGTCGTTCCAGGTCTCGGTGATCGTGAGGAGTTCGGCGCTGCCGAGGAGGGGGACGGTGTCGAGGGGGCGCTCGGGTGCGGCGACCACGGCGTCGAGGAAGGCGACGAACCGGTCCTGGTAGGAGGCGACCTCGGAGCGGGAGTACTGGGCGGGGTCGGCGTCGAAGTCGAAGCGCAGGCCGTTGCCGTCGGCGCGGTCGTACACGGCGAGGGCGAGGCCTTCGACGGGGCCGAGGGAGAGGTTGTGGGCGGTGGCCGCATGGCCGCCGAAGGAGATCTGGTAGTCGAAGGCCATGATGTTGACGACGGGGCCGATGAGGCCCATGTCGGTTCCGGTCAGGCCGAGTTCGCGGCGCAGGTCCTCGTAGCGGCAGCCCTGGTGGCGGACCAGGGTGCGGACCTGTTCGGAGACGCGGGGGGTGAGCTCGGCGAGGCTCTCGCCGGGCCGGACGTCGATGTGCAGGGGCATGACGGTGGAGGCGAAGCAGGGGGTGCGGCGTACGGCCTTCCCGACGCGGCCGGTGACGGGCAGGCCGATGACCACGTCGCTCCGGCCGGTCATCCGGGACAGGTAGGCGGCCATGGCGGCGATCAGGAGGATCGGCCGGCGGGTGCGGGCGGCGCGCGCGGCGTCGGAGAGCTGGTCGGCGCGGTCCTGCCCGACGATGCGGGTGCGGCGGATGAAGGAGGGCGCTCCGGCGGCGAGTTCCTGTGCGGTGGGTGCGCCCTGGGGGGTGCCGGGCAGGGTGACGGGGGCGGGCAGCGAGGCGAGGCGTTCGGCCCAGTGGGTGCGGTCGGCGGCGGCCTGGTCGGAGGCCCGGTAGGCGGCGTCCTCGGCGAGGACGTCGGTCAGCGGGAGGAAGTCGCAGGGTTCGGCGGCGCGGCCCTCGGTGAGGGCGGTGTACAGCTCGGCGATGCGGCGTCCGACCATGGCGCCGGCGACGCCGTCGATGACGAGGTGGTGGAAGCGGTGGAAGTAGAGGAACCGCCGGTCGGCGACCTTGACGAGGGCGAAGGTGCTGAGGCCTCCGGCGGCGAGGTCGACGGGCCGGTTGAGGTCGGCCCGCATCCAGGCCTCGGCGGCGGCCATCGGGTCGGGCTCGGCGCTGAAGTCGGGGGCGGGCAGCGGCGGCAGGGTGTCGTCGAGGTACTGCCACAGGCCGTCGTCGTCCTCGGAGATGGTGCGCACCCGCAGGACGTCGGCCTCCAGCAGCAGGGTGTGCCAGGCCTGCTCCATCAGGGCGTGGTCCACGGGGCCGTCGATGGCGAAGTACTCGCCCACGTTGTAGCCGCGGCCGGTGCTGTCGAGCTGGTGGGCGAACCACAGTCCGGTCTGGGCGGCCGACAGGGGCAGCCGCGAGGGCGGGAACATCTCAGGCATGACGGTCTCCAGCGGGGTCGAGGCCGAGCCGGCCGGTGAGGAAGTCCATGAGTTCGCCGGCCCGCCCTTCGAGGTAGAAGTGGCCGCCGGGGAAGGTGTGGACCTCGTGTCCGGCGACGGTGTGGCGGGCCCAGGCGGCGGCGTCCTGCGGGGTGCAGGAGGCGTCGTCGGTCCCGGTGACGACGGTGAGCGGGCAGGTGAGGGGGGCTCCGGGGGCGTAGCGGTGGCCGGTGAGGAGCCGGAAGTCCCCGCGCAGGGTGGGCAGGGTCAGTTCGCGCAGTTCGGGGATCTCCAGCAGTCCGGCGCCCGTGCCGCCCAGGCGGCGTACGTAGGCCAGTACGGCCTCGTCGTCGGGGAGCGGGAGCCGGTCCCGGGTGTCGATGTGGGGGGCCTTGCGGGCGGAGGCGAACAGCCGGACCACGGCGGACGGGTGGCGGGGGCGCAGCAGCCGGGCGGTCTCGAAGGCGAGGGTGGCGCCCATGCTGTGGCCGAAGAAGGCGGCCGGCAGGTCGAGCCAGGGTTCGATGGCGCGGGCGAGTTCGCGGAGCATGACGGCCATGTCGGTGACCGGTGGTTCGTCGAACCGGTCCTGGCGCCCCGGGTACTGCACGGCGACGACCTCCAGCTCCGGCGGCGCGGCCTCGGCCAGCTCGCGGAAGGCGCTGGCTCCGCCGCCCGCGTGCGGGAAGCAGAACAGCCGCGTGCGGGCCGCGGGCCGGGGGGCGAAGACGCGCAGCCAGGCGGAAGCGGTCGGGGTCTTGAGGACCGGCATCGCGTCAGCCCTCCGTGCCGGAGGGGGTAGGGGTGTGGGCCGGGGCGGGGGTGTGGGGCTCGGCCATGGCGACGGCGATCTTGCGGGGGCCGGTGAAGGGCTCGCGGCCGTGGCTGGAGAGCATGTTGTCCACGACGAGGACGTCGTCCCGCCGCCAGTCGAAGCGGACGCTGGCCTGCCGGTAGCAGGAGCGCAGGTGGTCCAGTACGTCGTCGGGGATCCGGCCGCCGTCCCCGTAGTACGTGTTGCTCGGCAGCTCCTCCTCGGCGAACAGCTCCAGCAGCCCCTCGCGGACGTCGGGCAGCAGGGTGGTGTGGTGGAAGAAGGTGATGTGGTTGAACCAGACCGCCTCGCCGGTCACGGGGTGGCGGTGCACCGCGTCGCGCACGGCCCGGGTGCGCATCCCGCCGCCGGGCAGCCACTCCAGGCCGAGGTCCTTGGCGGCGGCCAGGCGCTCGACCTCGGCGCGGTCGTCGGTGTTGAAGACGGACTCCCACGGGATGCCGAAGCCGGGGTGGAAGGTGCGGGTGGCCATCCAACTGCGGCGGGTGAACTCCTCGCGCACGTCGGGGTGGACGAGGTCCAGGATGCGGCGGGTGTCGGCGAGCGGGGTGGCCCCGAGGGAGTCCGGCTCCGCGATGCAGCAGAAGTAGAGCAGGCGCGGCCAGGACGACTGGTAGGAGTTCTCGTTGTGGAGGAAGATCTCCTCGTCCGGCGGGTAGTCCGTCGAGGTGTAGACGTTGCCCTTGATGGTGGAGCGCGGCGAGGACCGCTCGGAGTACGCGAGCGGAGCGCCGGACAGGGCCCGTACGGAGGCGTCGAACCCGTCGACCCCGCCGAGGGGGAAGCCGCGCAGCAGGACGGCTCCGTGCTCGTGCAGGGCGGCGCGGATCCTGGTCCGTTCGGCGTCGATGTACTCGGTGATGCCGGGGTGGGCGCCGTCGTGTTCCATGACGAGCGGCAGGGTGGTGGTGCGGGTCTGTTCGGGCTGGGTTGTCGTCATGACGGGTCGACCTTCTCGTCGCTCGTGTCGGAGCCGGCTGCCGTACGGGGTACGGGGCGGGGCTCGGCGTGGGGTGCGGTGCCGGCTGCGGTTGCGATTGCGGTTGCGCGGTCCTCGATGGCCGGGGAGGCCTGCGGGCCGGCGGCCTTCGGGTCCGCGGCCGGCCCGGCCTCGGGCTCGCGGCCGGCCCCGCGGATCGCGGGGTTCACCGCGGCGAGGACGGTCATCAGCGCCATGGCGGCGGAGATGCCGAGCACCGTGGTGGAGGTGGGGAAGGCGGCCAGCAGCAGGCCGCCCAGGAGGGCTCCGGCGGAGTTCATCCCGGAGGCCATGAGCATGAACACGCTGCTGACGCGGCCCTGCATCTCGTCGGGGGTGATCCTCATCTGGTGGACCCCGGCGCCCACGTTCATCAGGGAGCCGGCGAAGGCCATGCCGCCGCACAGGGCGCCGAGGGCGAGCGGGGCGGAGAGGAAGGCCACCGGGGCCATCAGCGCGGCCCACAGGGCGAACGCGCTGATCACCACGGTCGAGGGGGCCAGCCGCTTGAGGCACCACGAGGCGCTCAGGGCGCCGAGTGCGCCGCCCACGCCTTCCATCAGCCCGAGGACCCCGAGCAGTGCGGGCGAGTGCCCGGCCTCCTTGAAGATCAGTACCAGGGAGAGGTTGAGGATCTGGAAGAGCATGTTGCTGCCGGCGACCAGGGCGACGGCGGCGCGCATGAACTTCTGCCGCCACACCCAGGCCACTCCCTCGGACACCTCGGCCCGCAGGCTGCGCGGCGCCGCGGTGCGCTCTTCCTGGAGCTCCTTGCGGATGAACAGGACGCAGCCCAGGGCCACCAGGTGGGCGAGGGCGGTGACGCCGAACGGCAGCCACCGGGTGAGGGCGAAGAGGGCGACCCCGGCCGGCTGACCCAGCAGGCCGGCGACCTGGCTGCGGGCCTCGTTCTGGGAGAGCGCGGCCGGCAGGTGGGCGGGGTGCACCACGTTGCGCACCGCGGCGCGTTCGGCGAGCCGGTAGAAGACGAACGCCGCGCCCTCCAGGAAGGCGGCGGCCATCACGTGCGGGAGCCACATGTGGCCGGTGGCCAGGGCCGCCGCGACGCTGCCCATGGAGAGCAGGCCCACGAGGTCGCAGAGGATCATCAGCTTGCGCCGGTCCCAGCGGTCGACGAGGGCGCCGGCCGGGAGCTGGACCAGCAGGTGCGGCAGCAGGGCGGCGAAGCCGACCAGGCCGGCGCCGGCGACCGAGCCCTGCCAGATCATCAGCAGCGGGTACGCGGCCTGGGCGGCCTGCACGCCGAGCAGCGAGAACCCGGCGCCGGTCCACAGCAGCAGGAAGTCGCGGTTGCGGCGCAGCGGGGTGGCCCGGGCCTCGGGCTCGCCGGGGGCGGGGCGTTCTTCGAGGAGGGTCATGCCGCCCGTGCTTCCCGCGCACGGCGGACGCCCGCGGCGGCGGCGCCGGCGGCGCACCACTCCAGGACGGCCATGGCGCTGTGCATCTTGTTCTCGGCCTGCTGGAAGGCGATGCTGTGCGGTCCGTCGAGCACCTCGGCGGTGACTTCCTCGCCGCGGTGGGCGGGCAGGTCGTGCAGGAAGGCGGCCTGCGGGCTGGTCCGCCACAGGGCGGCGGTGACCTGGAACGGGGCGAAGAGCTCGCGCCAGTCGGGGTCGGCCTTGCTGCTGCCCGTGGTCTGCCAGCGGGAGGTGTAGACGGCGTCGACGCCGGCGGGCAGGTCCCGCATGTGGTGGTGCTCGGTGAGGGTGGCGCCGTGGGCCCGGGCGTGGGCCAGGGCCCGCTCCCGGATGCCGGGGGCGAGGCCGTAGCCGGGCGGGGTGCGCAGTTCGAGCGTGGTGCCCGGGTAGCGGGTCAGGCCGAGGGCCAGTGCGGCGGCGGTGTTGTTGCCCTCGCCGACGTACAGCACGCGCAGGTCGCGGATCCGGCCGAAGCGGCCGAGGAGGGTGGTGAGGTCGGTGAGCCCCTGGGTGGGGTGCTCCTCGGCGCTCATCGCGTTGACCACGGACATCTGGGACTGGGAGGCCCAGCCGCGCATCTCCGCGGGGTCGCCGGCGGTCCGGGCGACCAGCAGGTCGAGCATCCGGGAGAAGACCCGGCCGGTGTCCTCGGTGGTCTCCCCGGTGTTGAGCTGGAGGTCGTCGGCGCCGTAGGTGACGATCGTCCCTCCCAGGCGCAGCACCCCGGAGGAGAAGGCGGTACGGGTGCGGGTGGAGGTCTTGCGGAAGTACACGCCGGTGACCAGTCCGGCCAGCGGGTCCCGGGGGGCGGCGCCGCCGGAGAAGGCGGCGCCGCGCTCGACCACGGCGTACAGCTCGGCGTCGGTGAGGTCGTCGAGGGAGATGAGGTGTCGGGCTGACACGGTGTCCTCCAACAGGGGTGGGTTGACGGGGGTTCAGGCCTGGTGGCCGGGGTCGGCCAGCAGGGCCTTGACGACCTGCGGTCCGGTGTCGGCGTTGGTCAGGGCGACCAGTCCGCTGCCGTGCCCGAGGCGGGCGGTGGCCACGGCGTGGTAGCCGGTGACGGTGCCCGCGTGGCCGTACTCCGTGTCGGAGCCGGTGGTGTCGACGAGGGTGCCGAGCCCGTAGAGGGTGTCCGGGTGCGCGGCGAGCATGAGGCGGGCGGTGGCGGGGCTCAGGAGGGCGTCGGGCAGGCCCCGGTGGGAGTCGCGCAGGGCCAGCAGGGCCCGGGCGAGGTCGGTGGCGGTGGTCCACATCCCGCCGGCCGCGGTGTCGGTGCGGGTGCGGCCCGCGGCTGCGGGCCGTCCGGCGTCGTGGTGGCCGCGGGCGGCGCCCGCGGGGAGCCGGCCGTAGCCGGTGCCCGCCATCGCGAGCGGCTCCAGGACCAGGGCGCGCATCACCTCGGCGAACGGTGCGCCGGTGGCGTCCTGCACCAGCTGCTGCAGGACGGCGTAGTTCGCGTTGGCGCTGCGGAAGACCTCGCCGGGTACGGACTCCCGGCGGACGGAGGTCCGTAGCAGGCGGGCCAGCGGCACGGTGGGGGCGCCGGTGTACGCCGTCAGTCCCGAGCGGTGTCCGAGCAGCAGGCGGGCGGTGACCGGGAGGTCCGCGCCGGATCCGGGGACCCGCCAGGTCGTCAGGCGGGCGTTGACGTCCTCGTCGAGGTCGAGGACTCCCTCCTCGACGAGGCGCAGGACGCCGAGGGCGGTGACGAACTTCGTCGCCGAGCCGACCCGGAAGGCCGTGTCGGGGGTGACCCCGCGCGATCCGCCGGCCTGCAGGGTGCCGTGGGCCTCGGCGGCGGTGATCCGGCCGTCCTCGATGACGGCCAGCGAGAGGCCGGGGACCGCGTGTTCGGCCATCAGGCGGGCCGTGGCGGCGCGGCGGCCGCCGGCCGGGGCGCCGGTGTCCGCGGACCGCTCCCCCGCGGCGGCGGCCGCCAGGGCGGCGAGCGTCGTGTGCCGGTAGAGCATGACGGCCGTCACCGCGAGTCCCTGTTCCCGGGCTCCGACGATCACCTGGGGCACCAGGATGGAGTGCCCGCCGAGGGCGAAGAACCCGTCCGCGCGGCCCACCCGTTCGGTGCCCAGGACCTGGCGCCAGACGGCCGCGAGGGTCTTCTCGGCGGGGGTCCGCGGTGCCTCGTACGCCACGGCGCGCGCCGAGGCGGCCTCGTCCGGGGCGGGCAGCGCACGCTGGTCGAGCTTCCCGTTGGGGGTCAGCGGGAGGGCGTCGAGGCCCGTGAAGGAGGCGGGGACCATGTACTCCGGCAGCCGCGCCGCGCAGTGCGCGGCCAGCTCCGCGGCGGGGTGGGCGGCGGCCCGGGTGCCGGTCTGCGGCACCCAGTAGGCCGCCAGGCGGATGTCGCCCGGGCGGTCCTCGCGGGCCACCACCACCGCCTGGCGGACCAGGGGGTGTTCCTGGAGCGCGGACTGGATCTCGCCCAGTTCCACGCGGTAGCCGCGGATCTTGACCTGGTGGTCGATGCGGCCGAGGAACTCCAGGCTGCCGTCCGGCCGCCGGCGGGCCAGGTCGCCGCTGCGGTAGAGGCGGGATCCGGCCGGACCGTAGGGGTCGGGCACGAAGCGGTCTGCGGTCAGGGCGGGGCGTCCGAGGTAGCCGCGGGCGACGCCGGGGCCGGCGATGTGGATCTCGCCGGGGACGCCGATCGGGACCAGGTCGCCCGCCGGGTCCAGCAGGTGGATCGCCAGGTCGCTCAGCGGGCGGCCGATGGCGTTGCCCGCGCCCTCGTCGAAGTCCCGCCGGGTGAGCCGGTGGTAGGTGGAGTGCACGGTGGTCTCGGTGATCCCGTACATGTTGACCAGGGCGGTGCGGCCGAGGCCGCAGCGCTCCACCCACGGCCGCAGTTCCGGGATGTCGAGCTTCTCGCCCGCGAAGACCACGGCCCGCAGGGCGAGCCGGCCCACGCGGGGGTCGCCGTCCGCGGCGGCGGACACCAGCGACCGGAAGGCCGTGGGGGTCTGGCTGAGGACGGTGACCTGCTCCCCGGCCAGGAGGTCCAGGAACTCCTCGGGCGAGCGGGTGGTCTCCCGGGGGACGACGACCAGGGTGCCGCCGTGCAGCAGGGCTCCCCACATCTCGAAGACGGACACGTCGAAGGCGTAGGAGTGGGACATGCTCCACACGTCCGACTCGTCGAAGGCGTAGTGCTCCTGGGCCGTCGTCATCAGGCGCACGACGTTGGCGTGGGTGAGGGCGACACCCTTCGGGCGGCCCGTCGAACCGGAGGTGTAGATCGTGTAGACGAGGTTCTCCGGGACGGACGTGGGCTCCGGGGCGTGCGCGGGTTCGCCGTCGGCGTCCCCGGGCAGGATCCGCACGCCGTCGTACACGTCGTCGAGCAGCGGGGCCAGCTCCGCGCTGGTGACCAGCAGCCGGGCTCCGGCGTCCGCGACGATGTGGCCGAGCCGCTCCACCGGGTTGGCGGGGTCCAGCGGCAGGTAGGCCGCGCCGGACTTGAGGATGCCGAGCAGGGTGGGGATCAGGTCGCGGCCGCGCTCCAGGCAGACGCCGACCAGCTGTTCGGGGCCCGCGCCCAGGGCCCGGAGCCGGTGGGCGAGCCGGTTGGCCCGCTCGCCCAGCTCGCGGTAGGTGAGGGATCCGTCGTGGGCCCGGACGGCGACGGCGTCGGGTGTCGCCGCCGCCTGGGCGTCGAACAGCTCGTGGACCGTGCGCTCGACGGGCTCGGCGGCCGGCCCGCTCGCGGCGGAGCCGAGCAGCCGCTCGCGCTCCCCCGCGGGGAGGTGGACCGTACGGGCGTTGCCGTCGAGTCCGCCGGCCAGGGACTCCAGCACCGCGCGGTACATCCCCGCCAGCCGGTCGGCGTCGGCGCGGCCGAGCAGGTGGGTGTCGGAGTGCAGGCCGATCCGGCTGTCGCCGTGGACCTGTACGGAGAGGCCGAACTCGGTGGGGGCCTCACTGACGCCGGCCGCGCCGTCAACCCGGGCGGTGTCGACCTGGTGGAAGTCCACGTAGTTGAAGTGGACGTCCAGCATCCGGCGGCCGCCGCCCCACTCGCGCTGCACGGCGGGCAGCGGGTAGCGCCGGTGGCCCCAGATCTCGGTCTCCTGGGCGAACACCTGGCGCAGCAGGTCGCCCCAGGTGCGGGCGGTGCGGTCGTGCGGGAACGGCAGGGTGTTGAGGAGCATGCCGACCAGGCGCTCGGCGCCCGGCGCCTCGGGCCGGGTGTGGAAGACGACTCCGGTGTGGAAGGCGCCGGCGTCGGTGAGCTGGCTCATCACCTTCAGGTGGGCGGCGAGGACCACCGTCTTGAAGGGGACTCCCGCCTCGACGGCGCGGGCGCGCAGGGACTCGGCGAGGTCGTCGATCGGGATCCGCACGCCGTACTGCTCGCGGGGGCGGGCCGGGTCGCCGGCCCATTCCGCGGGCGGCACCAGCGGGGCGTACCCGGTGGCGACCCGTTCCCAGAAGGCGCGGTCGGCCGGCGAGTCCAGGGACTCCAGCTCGCCGGCGATCACGTCCGCGAAGCGCACGGGGGGCGCCGTGTACGGGGCGGGGGCCCCGGTGTCGCGGATCTCCCGGTAGGCGTCGAGGAGTTCCATCTGGAGCGTGTGCTGGCTCCATCCCTCCAGGATGACGTGGGACTGGGTGAAGGTGAGCCACCAGGTCCGCTCGTCCTCGCGGTGTGCGGCGACGCGCAGCAGCGGGGCCTCGTGCAGCTCGAAGAGGCGGGTGCGTTCGGCGGCGACGAAGGCGCGGAACCTCCTCTCCAGGGCGGCACCGTCCTCTGCGCGCAGGTCGTGGACGGTGAGGGGCACCTCGGCGTCGGCGTGGACGATCTGGAGGGGCACCGCGTGGCCGGTGATGCGGACCGAGGTGCGCAGGACCTCGTGGCGGGCCGTGACGACCCGCACCGCCTGCTCCAGCGCCTCGGCGCGGAAGGGCCCGTCGTCGTGGATCCGCAGGGAGACGACGGTGTGGTAGGCGCCGCGGCCGGTGTCGTCGCCGAGCTGTTCGGCGACCATGGCGAGCTGGACCTGGGAGAGCGGGTACGCGTCGGCCGCGTCGGCGGGCAGCGCGGCCCGCTCGGCGTCGGGGAGGAGCGCGAACGGCGCGATCCCGGCGGTGGCCCGCGGCTCGGCCGGCTCGGCGTGGGCGGCGAGCGCGGCGATGGTGCGGTGCGTGAACACCTCCCGGACGGAGGCCCGGTAGCCGGCGGCGCGCAGGGCGCCGACGAGGGCCACGGCCCGGATGGAGTCGCCGCCGAGCTCGAAGAAGTCCTCGTCGGTGCCGGGGGCGTCCACGCCCAGGACCCGGGCCCAGACCTCGGCGAAGGCGGTCTCGGCCGGGGTGCGCGGGTCGGCCTTGGGGCCTGCGGCGACGGTGCCCGCGGCCGGGGCCGGCAGGGCCTTGCGGTCGATCTTGCCGTTGGCGGTGAGCGGCAGGGCGTCGAGGACCACGAGGGCGGTGGGCACCATCGCGGCGGGCAGGAAGGTGCCCAGTTCGGCGCGGAGCGCGGCCGGGTGCAGCTCGGCTCCGGCCGCGGGCACGAGGTAGGCGACCAGGCGCTGGACTCCGGGGACGTCCTCGCGCACCACGGCGGCGGCCGCGGAGACCTCGGCCCGCTCGGTGAGCACGGCCTCGATCTCGCCGAGTTCCATGCGCACGCCGCGGATCTTGACCTGGTGGTCGACGCGGCCGAGGAACTCCAGGCTGCCGTCGGGGTTCCAGGCCGCCACGTCGCCGGTGCGGTAGAGCCGGGTGCCGGGCGGGCCGTAGGGGTCGGGCTGGAACCGCTCGGCGGTCAGGGCGGGTCGGCCGCCGTAGCCGCGGGTGACGCCGTCGCCGGCGACCCAGAGCTCGCCGGGGGCGCCCACCGGGACCTCGCGCAGGTTCGCGTCGAGGACGTGCAGGCGGGTGTTGCGGACCGGGTGGCCGATGGTGACCCGCAGGTCGCCGATCGGGTCGCGGGCGCGGATGAGGGCGTGGGTGACGTCGTCGGAGCATTCGGTGGGCCCGTAGGCGTTGACCATCGGGACGCCGGGGAAGCGGTCGAACCAGCGGCGGGCGAGGTCCGGCGGCAGGGCCTCGCCGGTGACGACCATCCACCGCAGGTAGGGCAGTTCGAGGGTGAGGACGCCCGCGTCCCAGGCGTCGAGCGCGGCCCGCAGCAGGGAGGGGACGACCTCCAGGACGGTGGTCCGTTCGGCGGCCGTACGGGGGAAGAGCTCCAGCGGGTCCGCCGCCGCGTCGCGGTCCTCGACGTGGACGCGGCCGCCCGTGGCGAGCGCGGCCAGCATCTGCCACACCGAGATGTCGAAGGCCAGCGGGGCGTTGTGGACCACGGTGTCCTGCTCGCCGAGCGCGAGGTCCTCGATCTTGGCCAGGAGGTGGTTGCCCATGCCCCGGCGGTGCACCAGGACGCCCTTGGGGCGGCCGGTGGAACCGGAGGTGTAGATGACGTACGCCAGGTTGTCGCCGTCGGCGAGCGGCTCCGGGTCGGTCTCGGGCAGCCCGCTCCAGGGGCCGGACGGTTCCTCGTCCAGGATGCCGTCGAGGGCGAGGACCGGCGGTCCGTCCCCGTCCGCGGCGGTGGGCTCGCCGTCGGTGAGGAGCAGTTCGACGCCGGCGTCCGCGACGAGGAAGGCGAGCCGCTCGGCGGGGTACTCGGGGTCGAGCGGCAAGTGGGCGCCCCCCGCCTTGAGGACGGCGAGGACGGCGAGGACGGTACGGGGGGAGCGCTCGGCCCGGATGCCGACGACCGTGTCGGGGCCGACGCCGAGGGCGCGCAGCCGGTGGGCAAGGCGGTTGACGCGGGCGTTGAGCCGCTCGTAGGTCAGCTCCACTCCGTCGGCGCTGAGCGCGGTCCGGCCGGGGCGGAAGGCCGCGTACTGCTGGAAGAGGAGTTCCGGGGCCGTCCACACGGGGTCGGCGGCCGTACGGTTCCACTCGGCCAGGCGCTGCTCGTCGCCGTGCGGCAGCAGGGCGGCCGTCGCGTCGCCGTCGGGGTCGGCGGCCATGCGCTCCAGGGCGGTGCGGTACATGTCGGCGAGGGCAGCGCCGCGTTCGCGGGTCAGGACGGCGGTGCTGGTCTTGAGGGTCAGGCCCTGGCCGGAGGTGTTGACCTCCAAGTCGAACTCGGTGGCGCCGGAGCCCAGGGTGGTGGCGGTGTCCACGGTGGTCTCGTCGACCACGTGGAAGTTCTGGTAGTTGAAGATCACGTCGATGACGCGCTCCCCGCCGGCCTCCCGCTGGATCTCGGGGAAGGGGAAGCGGCGGTGCGGCCACATCCGCGCCTCGCGGGCGAAGACCTCCCGGACCAGTTCGCGCCAGGTGGCGGCGGTGCGCCGGTGCGGGAACGGCACGGTGTTGACGTACATGCCGTACACGCGGTCGGCGCCGACGACCTCGGGGCGCGTGTCGCAGATCAGCCCGGTGTGGAAGGACTCCTCGTCGGTGAGGCGGGACAGCACGGTCAGGTGGGCGGCGAGCAGGACGCTCTTGAGGGAGGCGCCGGAGGCCGAGGCCAGGGCTCGCAGGCGCGGCTCCAGGTCGCGCAGCGGTACGGACAGGTCGTAGTCCTCGTCGGGTGCGTCGGCGGGGGCCCGCCAGGCGGCCGGCAGGGCCAGGGGTGCCTGCTCGGTGATGGTCTCCCGCCAGAAGGCGCGGTCCTGCTCCGAGGCCAGCGAGGCCAGTTCGGCGGCGACGGTGTCGGCGAAGCGGACGCCGTCGGCGGGCCGGGCGGCGGGGGCGGAGCCGTCGCGCAGCTCCTGGTAGACGCCGATGAGCTCCATCAGCATCGCGTGCTGGCTCCAGCCCTCGGTGATGGCGTGGGACTGGGTCAGGACCAGCCACCAGCCGTCGTCCTCGGTGTGGGCGGCGGCCCGCCACAGCGGCCGGCCGGCGTCGACGTCGAAGACGGCGGCGCGTTCGGCGGCGAGGAACGCGCGCAGGGCCCGCTCGCGCTCCGGCGCCGCGACGGGGCGCAGGTCGTGCAGGGTGACCTCGACCGCGGCCTCGGTGTGCACCAGTTGGACGGGGACGGAGCAGCGGGTGAGGTCGAAGGAGGTGCGCAGGACGTCGTGGCGGGCGGCGACGGTGGCGACGGCGCGGCGCAGGGCCGGTCCGTCGAAGGGGGCGGCGTCGCGGACCCGGTAGGCGGCCGCGTGGTGGTAGGCCGCACCGTCGCGACCGGGGAGGTCGCCGGCCAGCATCTCGACGAGCATGCCGGTCTGCACCTGGGTGAGCGGGTAGGCGTCGTCGAGGCCGCCGGGCAGGGCGCCGCGGTCGGCCGCGGAGAGCAGGGCGAAGGGCGCGACGTGGCCTTCGGGGGCGGCCGGTGCGGGCCGTCCGGTGATCACCTCGGCGAGGCCGGCGACGGTGCGCCGCTCGAAGAGGTCGCGTACGGACACGTCGAACCCGGCGGCACGGACCGCGCCGACCAGGGCGACGGCGCGGATGGAGTCGCCGCCGACGTCGAAGAAGCTGTCCTCGACTCCGGTGAGTTCCGGGTCGAGGGCCAGGACCTGCGCCCAGATCTCGGCGAGCCGGGCCTCGACGGGGGTGCGCGGCGCGGTGGCGCCCGCGGCGCCGGCGGCCCGGTCGGACTCGGCCGGGGCGGGCAGCGCCCGGTGGTCGAGCTTGCCGTTCGCGGTGAGGGGGATGCGCTCCAGGGCCACGAAGGCCGCCGGCAGCATGTGGTCGGGGAGTTCGCGGGCGAGGTGGGCGCGCAGTTCGGCCGGGCCGGGCAGCGGGCCCGCCGCCGGTACGGCGTACGCGACCAGGCGCTGCTCGCCCGGGATGTCCTCGCGCAGGACGACGCGGGCCCGGGCGACGCCCTCGTGGTCGGCGAGGCGGGTCTCGATCTCGCCGAGCTCGATGCGGTAGCCGCGGAGCTTGATCTGCCCGTCGGCGCGGCCCAGGTACTCCAGGGTGCCGTCGGGGAGCCTGCGGACCACGTCGCCGGTGCGGTAGAGGCGTGCTCCGGGGGGCCCGAAGGGGTCGGGCAGGAAGCGGTCGGCGGTCAGGGCCGGGCGGCCCAGGTAGCCGTGGGCCAGTCCCGCGCCGCCGACGAGCAGTTCGCCCGGGACGCCGCGGCCCACGGGCCGCAGCCAGGCGTCGACGACGTGGGCGCTGCTGCGCGGGACGGGCGTGCCGATCGGTACGGACACGGCGTGCGGGGCCAGTTCCGCGATGTGGTGGGTGGTGGAGAAGGTGGTGTTCTCGGTGGGGCCGTAGCCGTTGAGGAGGCGGCGCGGTGCGCCGTGGGCGAGGACGGTGCGGACCGTGACCGGGTCGAGGGCCTCGCCGCCGATCAGGACCGTGCCGATGCCGGCGACGGCGTCGGGGACGGTGGCGACGGTGTGGTTGAACAGGGAGGCGGTCTGCCACAGGTGGGTGACGCCGTGCTCGCGCAGGGCGTCGGCCAGGGCCCGGGGTTCCAGCACGGTCTCGCGGGCGAGGACGACGGTGCGTCCTCCGTTGAGCAGCGGGCCCCACAGTTCGAGGGTGGCGGCGTCGAAGGAGATGGAGCCGGCGTGCGCGAACCGGGTGGCCGCGTCGAGCTCCAGGCCGGGGGCTTCGCGGACGAGGCGGACGACGGCGCGGTGCGGGACGGCGACGCCCTTGGGCGTGCCGGTCGAGCCGGAGGTGTACATCACGTACGCCAGGTGCTCGGGGCTCGCGGTGACGCCGGGCCGGCCGGCCGCGGCGGTCGGCGTGTCGGCGTGGAGCGTGTCGGCGTGGAGGGTGGGTCCGGACCAGCCGGGCAGCAGGCCGGCCCGGCCGGTGGTGGTCACCAGGGCAGACGCCCCGGCGTCCTCCGTCATGAAGGCGAGCCGTTCGGCCGGGTATCCGGGGTCCAGGGGCAGGTAGGCGGCGCCCGCCTTGAGGACGCCCAGGAGTACGGCGACCAGCGCGGCGGAGCGGTCCAGGTGGACGCCGACCACGGCGCCGGGCTCGACCCCGGCGGCGGTGAGCGCCGCGGCGACCGCGGTGGCCCGGGCGTCGAGTGCGGCGTAGGTGAGGTCGTCTCCGTCGCCGGTCAGGGCGACGGCGTCCGGGGTCTCGGCGGCGCGCGCCTCGAACTCCCCGTGGACGGTGGTGAGCGGGGCGGGGGCCTGCGCGGCGGTGGCGACGGCGAGCCGGTGCTCCGCGGCCGGCAGGTGGTCGTCCTCCAGGGCGGGGCCGGCGGCCCCGGTGGAGGCCATCGCCTCCAGCACGGAGCGGTACATCGCGGCGAGCAGGTCCGCCTGGTCCTGGGTGAGGGTGCGGGTGTCGGAGCGCAGGCTGACGATCCCGTCGAGGGTGGTGACCCACAGGGAGAACTCGGTGGAGCTGCTGTTGATGCCGTTGCCCTCGTCCTCGGCGCTGCCGTGGCCGGCCGCCCCGAAGTCGAGGTGGCTGAAGAGCACGTCGACGAGGCGGCGGCCGCCGCCCCACTCGCTCTGCAGCGCGGGCATCGGGTACGTGCGGTGCGGCCAGGCCTCGGTCTCCCGTGCGAACACCAGCCGGACGAGGTCACCCCAGGTGGCGGCGGTGCGCTGGGCGGTGTCGTGGGGGAAGGGCAGGGTGTTGAGGTACATGCCGAGCAGCCGGTCGGCGCCGGGGGTCTCCGGGCGGGTGTGGCCCACCAGGCCGGTGAAGAACTCGGCCTCGTCGGTGACGCGTCCGAGCACCGTCAGGTGGGCGGCGAGCAGCACGCTCTTGAGGGGGACGCCGGCCTCGGCGGCGAGGGCGCGCAGCCGTGGGGTCAGGTCGGCGTAGGAGCAGCCCGCTCCGACCGGGACGGGGTCCGCGGCGGTCGTGTCGCCCCAGGCCTCGGGCAGGGCGTAGGGGGCGCGGCCGTGCAGGACCGAGGCCCAGTAGGCGCGGTCCTCGGCCGAGTCCAGTGCGGCGAGTTCGGCGGCGACGGCGTCGGCGTAGCGCAGGGCGGGCGCGGCGGTGTTCGGCTGCCGGCCGGCGCACAGGGCGCGGTAGGAGTCGACGAGTTCGCCGAGCAGGGTGTGGTAGCTCCAGCCTTCGAGGACGGCGTGGTGCTTGGTGAAGGAGCAGCGCCAGGCGTCCGGGCCCTGGACGTGGACGTGGACGCGCAGCAGGGGTGCGTCGGAGGCCAGGTCGAAGGGGAGGGCGCGCTCGGCGGCGGTGAAGGCGGCGAGGGCGGCGCGGCGGTCGTCCTCGCCGAGGGCGGACAGGTCGGTGTGGCCGAAGGGGACGGCCGGCTCGGCGTGGACCAGCTGGAGGGGGGCCGTGTACGAGGTGAGGTCGAAGGAGGTCCGCAGGATGTCGTGGCGGGCGGTGACGGCCCGGACCGCCTGCTCGAAGAGGGCGGCGTCGAAGGGCCGTTCGTCCTTGAGCAGGAAGGAGGTGAGGTCGTGGTAGTGGTTGCGGCCGTCACCGGCGATGCTCTCGACGATCATGCCGAGCTGGTTCTGGGAGAGCGGGTAGGCGTCGGTGAGACCGGCGGGCAGGGCGGCCCGGTCCTCGGCGGTGAGCAGGGCGAACGGTGCGACGGCCGGGGCCGGTCCGGCGGGCGCCGGGCGGCCGGTGATGCGTTCGCACAGGGCGGCGACGGTGCGGCTCTCGAAGACGTCGCGCACGGTGACGTCGTAGCCGGCGGTGCGCAGGGCGCCGACGAGGCCGACGGCGCGGATGGAGTCGCCGCCGAGCTCGAAGAAGCTGTCCAGGACGCCGACGCGGTCGGCGCCGAGGGCGGTGCGCCACACTGCGGCGACGCGCTCCTCGGTCTCGGTCCGCGGTGCGGTCCAGGCGGCGGCGCCGGCCGCGGCGGGGGCGGGCAGGGCGCGCTGGTCGAGCTTGCCGTTGGCGGTGAGGGGCAGCCGGTCGAGGGTGACGAAGGCGGCCGGGACCATGTAGTCGGGCAGCAGGGCGGCGCAGTGGGCGGCCAGTTCCGCGGTGTCGGGGGCGGCCTGCGGGGAGTCGCCCTGCGCGGAGTCCGCGGCGGGAACGAGGTAGGCGACCAGGCGGCGGTCGCCCGGGGTGTCCTCGCGGAGCACCGTACGGGCCTCGGCGACGGCCGGGTGGCCGCTCAGCACGGTGTCGATCTCGGCCGGTTCGATGCGGTAGCCGCGGACCTTGACCTGGTCGTCGCCGCGTCCGAGGAAGTCGACGTCGCCGCCGGAGAGCACCCGGGCGAGGTCGCCGGTGCGGTAGAGGCGGGCGCCGGCGGGCCCGTACGGGTCGGGTACGAAGCGGTCCGCGGTGGCGCCGGGCCGGCCGGCGTAGCCACGGGCCAGGCCGGGGCCGCCGATGTAGAGCTCGCCGGTGACGCCGGTGGGCACGGGCTGCATCCGGGTGTCCAGGACGTACTGGGAGGTTCCCGGGACGGGGCGGCCGATCGGTACGACCTCGCCCCGGGGGGTGCGTGCGGCGGTGACGTCGAAGACGCTGTTGCCGACGGTGATCTCGGTGGGGCCGTACTCGTTGACGACGCGGCCGCCGCCGAGCAGGGCGCACCAGTGGGCGGCGGTGCGGGTCAGGAGCGCCTCGCCGCCGACGACGAGCACCGGGGCGAGACCCTCGGCGCGGCCGTCGCAGAGCTGGTGGGCGAGCATCTCCAGGTGGCCGGGGGTGAGCTTGACGAAGCCGTACGGGCCGTGGGCGACGAGCCAGTCGCCCAGTTCGGACAGGTCGCGGCCGGGGCCGAAGAGGTGCACCGCGCCGCCGGCCAGCAGGGGGGCGTAGAGGGTGGGCACGACGAGGTCGAAGGCGATGGAGGAGAACAGCGGGGCGTTCCGGGCGGTGCCCGCGGCGAGGTAGTCGTCCACGGCCCAGGCCAGGTATCCGGCGAGGCTGCGGTGGGAGACCTGGACGCCCTTGGGGCAGCCGGTCGAGCCCGAGGTGTAGATGACGTAGGCGAGGGCGTCGGGGTCCGGGTCGAGGACGGCGGATCCGGCGGGGGCCGGGGGCAGTTCGCCGTCGGCCCGGAGCACGGGGACGGCTCCGCCGGTCACCTCGGCGGCGAGGTGGGCGTGGGCCGCGTCGGTGACCAGGACCGGGGATCCGGCGTCGGCGAGGACGGAGCGCAGCCGCTCGGCGGGCCAGGAGGGGTCCATCGGCACGTAGGCGGCTCCGGCCTGCCAGGCGCCGATCAGCGCGGGCAGCAGGTCGGGGGTGCGGTCGAGGAGGACGGCGACGACCGACTCGGGGCCGGCGCCCAGGCCGCGCAGGGCGTGCGCGATCCGGCCGGCCCGCTCGTGCAGTTCGCCGTGGTTCAGGGCGGCCGCGTCGGCGACGACGGCCGGGGCTCCGGGGGTGGCGGCGGCGCGGGCGGCGAGGAGGCGGGGCACGGTGACGGTGGCCGCCTCGCCGGGGGTGTGGGCCCAGTCGCCGAGCAGCAGGGCGCGTTCGGCGGGCGGCAGGAACGCGGCGCGGGCGTCGCCGTCGGGGTCGCCCGCCATGGACTCCAGTACGGCGCGGTACAGGGCGGTGAGCCGGTCGACGGCCCGCTGACCGAGGGCCTGGCGGGAGGCGGTGACGATGATGTGACCGGCCCGGGAGGAGACGGTGAGGGGGAACTCGGTGGGGCTGTCGTCGAGTCCCTCCGCGTGGTCGATCGTCGCGGTGTCGACCTGCCGGAAGTCCTGGTAGTTGAAGTACACGTCGAGGAGCCGGCCGCCGCCGCCCCAGGCGCTCTGGACGGCGGGGAGCGGGAAGCGGCGGTGGGCCCACAGCGCGGCCTCGCGGTCGAAGACCTGGCGCACGAGCTCGCGCCAGGTGGCCGCGGTGCGGTCCATGGCGAAGGGCAGGGTGTTGAGGTACATGCCGTACACCCGGTCGGCTCCGACGGCCTCGGGGCGGGCGTCGCAGACCAGGCCGGAGTGGAAGGACTCCTCGTCGGTGAGGCGGGCGAGGACGCTGAGGTGGGCGGCGAGCAGGACGCTCTTGAGGGAGCCGCCGGCCTTGACGGCCAGGGCGCGCAGGGCGGGCTCCAGGTCGCGCCAGTCGGCGGCGCCCTGCAGGGTGCCGGCGGGCTCGCCGTCCGCGGGGTGCCAGGTGGCGGGGAGGGTGAACGGGGAGTGGGCGGTGACGACGCCTTCCCAGTAGGCGCGGTCCTCCGGTGAGGCGAGGGAGCGCAGTTCGCCGGCGATGAAGTCGGCGAAGCGCAGGGCGGGCGCCTCGAAGGGTTCGGGGTCGCGGCCGTCGCGCACCGCGCGGTAGACGCCGAGGAGTTCCATCAGGAGCGAGTGGTGGCTCCAGCCCTCCAGCAGCGGGTGGCATTCGGTGACCGAGAGCCACCAGCCGCCGTCGTTCGTGGCGTGGGCGAAGAACCGCATCAGCGAGGGGGTGGCCAGGTCGAAGAGGCGGGCCCGTTCGCGCTCGGTGTGGGCCACCAGTTCGGCCCGGACCTCGTCGGCGCCGAGGCCGGAGAGGTCCTGGTGGCCGACGGGGAGTTCGGCCGAGGCGTGCACGATCTGGAGCGGGACGCCGTAGCCGGAGAGGTCCATGGAGGTGCGCAGCACCTCGTGGCGTGCGGTGACGATCCGGGCGGCCTCGGCCATCGCGGCCGGGGCGTACGGGTGCTCGTCGCGGATCCGGAAGCTGGAGACGTTGTGGTAGAGGTTGCGTCCGCCGTCGCCGGTCAGCATCTCGATGAGCATGCCGAGCTGGTTCTGGGAGAGCGGGTAGGCGTCGGTGGCGCCGTCCGGCAGCAGGGCCCGTACCTCGTCGGAGACCAGTGCGAAGGGGGCCGTGCGCGTCTCGGCGGGGGCGGCGGGGCGCCCGGTGATGAGCTCCGCGACGCGGGCGACGGTGCGGTGCCCGAAGACGTCGCGGACGGCGATGTCGAAGCCGGCCGCGCGCAGGGCGCCGACCAGGGCGACGGCGCGGATGGAGTCGCCGCCGAGCTCGAAGAAGTCGGCGTGGACCCCGATCCGGGCGGCGGCGAGCACCTGCGCCCAGACGGTGGCGACCTGCTCCTCGACGGGGGTGCGGGGGGTGGTGGCGTCCAGGCCGGGGGCGGCGGCCGCGTCGGCCGGGGCGGGCAGGGCGCGCTGGTCGAGCTTGCCGTTGGTGGTCAGCGGGACCGCGTCGAGGGGGACGACGACGGCGGGGACCATGTACTCGGGCAGGGAGCGGGCCAGTTCGGCGCGCAGCGCGCGGGTGTCGGTCTCGCGGGTGCCGTCCGCGACGATGTAGCCGGTGAGGCGGCGGTCGCCGGGCGCGTCCTCGCGGACGACGACCACGGCCTGGCGGACGCCGTCCAGGGCGGCCAGCGCCGACTCGATCTCGCCGAGCTCGATGCGGTAGCCGCGGATCTTGACCTGGTGGTCGATGCGGCCGAGGAACTCCAGGCTGCCGTCGGGGCGGCGGCGGGCCAGGTCGCCGGAGCGGTACATGCGGGATCCGGCCGGGCCGTACGGGTCGGGTACGAAGCGTTCGGCGGTGAGCGCGGGGCGGCCCAGGTAGCCGCGGGCGACGCCGGGGCCGGCCACGTGGATCTCGCCGGGCACGCCCAGGGGCACGAGGCGGCCGCCGCGGTCGAGGAGGCGGATGCGCAGGTCGCGCAGCGGGTGGCCGACGCGGTTGGGCGCGGTGCGGTCCAGGTCCCCGGCATCGAGGCGGTGGAAGGTGGAGTGCACGGTGGTCTCGGTGATTCCGTACATGTTGACCAGCGCGGGGGCGTCCAGGCCCATGCGGTCGGTCCAGGGGCGCAGTTCGGCGCTCTCCAGCTTCTCGCCGGCGAAGACGACGTGCCGCAGGGCCAGGCGCTCCAGGCGGGGGTCGCCGTCGGCGGCGGCGGTGACCAGGGCCCGGAAGGCGGTGGGGGTCTGGCTGAGGACGGTGACGCCGCGGTCGGCGAGCAGGGTGAGGAACTCGTCCGGGGAGCGGGTGACGTCCTGGGGGACGACGACGAGGGTGCCGCCGTGCAGGAGCGCGCCCCACATCTCGAAGACGGAGACGTCGAAGGCGTAGCTGTGGAACATGCTCCAGACGTCGGTCTCGTCGAAGCCGTAGTGCTCCTGGGCCGTGCTCATCAGGCGGCTGACGTTGGCGTGGCTGAGGGCGACGCCCTTGGGGCGGCCGGTCGAACCGGAGGTGTAGATGGTGTAGATGAGGTTGTCCGGGGTGGCGGCGGGCGCCGGGTCGGCGGTGGGCGCGGCCGCGACGGCCGGGGCGTCGGCGCCGTCAAGCACGACCAGGGGGCCGTCGTGCACCCCGTCCAGGACGGGGGCGAGCGCGGTGCTGGTGAGGACCAGCCGGGCGCCGGCGTCGGCGACCACGTAGGCGAGCCGGTCGGCGGGGTTGGCCGGGTCCAGGGGCAGGTAGCCGGCGCCGGACTTCAGGATGCCCAGGAGGGCGGGCAGGAGCAGCGGGCCGCGCTCCAGGCAGAGGCCGACCAGCTGTTCGGGGCCGGCGCCCAGGGCGCGCAGGTGGTGGGCGATGCGGTTGGCCCGCTCGTTGAGCTCGCGGTAGGTGAGGGTGTCGGGGCCGGCGACGACCGCGGTGGCGTCCGGGGTGCGGGCGGCCCGGCGCTCGAACAGCTCGTGCGGGCAGGCGGTGACGGGCTCCTCGGGGCGCTGTCCGTCCAGGACGCCGGTGGCGTCGGTGGCTCCGGTGGCTCCGGTGGCCATGGCCCGCTCGGCCGGGTCCAGGATCCGCAGGCTCTCGGCGGGGGCGTCCGGCCGGTCGACGGCGTCCTGGAGCAGCAGGGCGAGGTGGCGGGCCATGCGGCGGACGGTGTCCCGGTCGAACAGGGCGGTGGCGTACTGGAGCTGGGCGTCGAAGCCTCCGTCGGGGCGCTCCAGGACGCGCAGCGAGAGCTCGTTCTTGGAGATGCCGTCGCTCTCCAGGAAGGGCTCGACGCGCAGGCCCGGGAGGTCGAAGGCCTCGTAGCGCTCCTCGTGGAGGGTGAAGCCGACCTGGTAGAGCGGGGTGCGGGACATGTCGCGCTGCGGCTGGAGCTCGTCGACCAGGCGGGCGAAGGGGACGTCCTGGTGGTCGAAGGCGTCGAGCACGGTCGTACGGGCCCGGTCGAGGAGTTCGGCGAAGGTGGCGCCGTCGTTCCAACGGGCCCGCAGGACCACGCTGTTGATGCCGTAGCCGATGAGCTGCTGGAGCTCGGGCCGGGTCCGCCCGGAGACCACGGTGCCCACGGGGACGTCGGTGCGTCCGGTCCAGCGGGACACCAGGAGCTGGAAGGCGGTGAGGAACACCGTGAAGGGGGTGGTGTCGTGGGCGAGGGCCAGGGAGCGCACGCGCTCGCCGAGGCCGCCCGGGAGGGGGCAGGGCACCTCGGCGCCGCGGTGGTCGCGCACGGCGGGGCGGGTCCGGTCGGTGGGGAGTTCCACGGGCTCGATGCCGGCGAGCGTGCGCCGCCAGTGGTCGAGCTGGCGCTCCAGGCGGGCGCCGGTGAGCTCGGTGCGCTGCCAGGCGGCGAAGTCCGCGTACTGGAGGGTGGGGGCGGGCAGGTGGACCTCGCGGCCCTGCGCGTGGGCGGCGTAGAGGGCGGAGAGCTCCCCGGCGAAGACCTGGGTGGACCAGGCGTCGCAGGCGATGTGGTGGAAGACGACGGCCAGGACGTGGTCGTCTTCGGCGAGGCGCAGCAGGGTGGCGCGCACCGGGAGGTCGTGGGTGAGGTCGACGGGCGTGGCCAGTTCGCGGGCGAGGGCTTCGCGGGCGGCCCGCTCCCGGGTCCCGGGGCCGCCGTCGGCCGGGTGGCGCAGGTCGGTGAGGGCGATGCCGGCGGCGCGGGGGGCCTCGACGATCTGGACGGGTTCGGCGCCGTCCATGGCGTAGCGGGTGCGCAGGATCTCGTGGCGGGCGCACACCTCGTCGAAGGCGCGTTCCAGGGCGGTGGTGTCCAGGGCGCCGCGCAGGCGCAGGACGAGGGGGACGAGGTACTCGGCGCTCTCGGGCTCCAGCCGGTTCAGGAACCACATCTGCTGCTGGCCGTGGGAGAGGCGCAGGGGCGCCGAGCGGTCGGCGGCGGGGATGGCGGGGCGGCGCCGGGCGGCGCCGCTGCGTCCGGCGAGTCTGCGGCGCAGCAGCTCTTCACGGGCGTCGGCGGCGGATATCGCCGGCTGTGCGCTGTGGTCGATGCTCATGCGTGCTGCTCCTCGTCGGAAAGCTCGTCGGAAAGCTCGTCGATCTCGGCGCGTATGGCGTCCTCGACCGCCTGGGCCTGGCCCGCGACGGTCGGCTGCTCGAAGACCGTGCGGACGGGCAGGTGGATGTCGAACTCGTCGTGGAGTTCGGCGATGAGGCGGATGGCGAGGATGGAGTTGCCGCCGCTGCGGAAGAAGTGGTCGTGCGCGGTGACCTCGCGGCCCAGGATGTCCTGCCAGATCTCGCTGATGCGCTGCTCGGCGGGGCTCAGCGGGGCGTCCGGGCCGGCCGCGGGGGCGGCGACCGGGGCGGGCAGGGCGGCCCTGTCGAGCTTGCCGTTCGCGTTCAGCGGGACGGCCGGGACGGGGAGCAGGACCGGCGGGATCATGTAGTCCGGGAGCCGGCGGGCGCAGTACGCCTGGAGCTCCTCCTCGGTCGGTGCCCGTTCTCCCGCGGCGACCGTGTAGCCGGCGAGGGCGAGTTCGCCGGAGGCCGTGCGGTGGGTGACGACGACCGCGTCGCGCAGCAGGGGGTGTCCGGCGAGTACGGCGCGGATCTCGCCGAGCTCGATGCGGTGACCGCGGATCTTGACCTGGTCGTCGCCGCGTCCGAGGAAGTCGACGGCGCCGCCGGGCAGCCGCCGCACCAGGTCGCCGGTGCGGTAGAGGCGTGCGCCGGCGGGTCCGCCCGGGTCGGGCACGAAGCGGTCGGCGGTGGCGCCGGGGCGGCCGACGTAGCCGCGGGCCACGCCGGTGCCGCCCACGTGCAGTTCGCCGGTGGCGCCGAGCGGGACCTCGCGCAGGTTCGTGTCGAGGACGCGCATCACCATGCCGGGCAGCGGGGAGCCGATCGGGACGACGCCGTCGGCGACCGGGGCGGTCAGCGGGTGGACGCAGGTGCCGACGGAGGTCTCGGTCGGCCCGTACTCGTTGACGAGTCCGCCGGGGCCCAGCAGCCGCGCCCAGTGGTCCGCGAGGGAGCCCTGGAGGGCCTCGCCGGCGACGACGACGACCGGGGCGAGGGCGGCGGCCTGCTCGTCGTCGAGCTGGTGGCCGAGGATCTCCAGGTGACCGGGGGTCAGCTTGAGGAAGCTGTACGGGCCGCCGTCGGCGAGGCGTTTGCCCAGTTCGGACAGGTCGAGGTTGGCGGGCAGCAGGTGCACGCTCTGCCCGCAGGTCAGCGGGGCCCACAGGTTGGGTACGACCAGGTCGAAGGCGACGGAGGAGAAGACGGCGCTGCCGCCGTCACCGGCCCCGGCGAGCGTGGCGGTGGCCCAGGCGAGGTGGTGGGCCAGGCCCCGGTGCGGGACGCCGACGCCCTTGGGGGTGCCGGTCGAGCCGGAGGTGAAGATGACGTACGCCAGCCGGTCCTGGTCGGCCGGGACGGCGGGGGCCCCGGCGGGGGCCGCGGCGATGCGGCCGTCGGGGTCGGCGAGGTCGACGACGGTGCGGGCGCCGGCCGCGAAGCGTTCGGCGTACCCGTCGCGGGTCAGGACCGTACGGGCGCCCGCGGCGTCGAGCATGGCCTCGACGCGCCCGGCGGGGAACGCCGGGTCGAGCGGGACGTACGCGGCTCCCGCCCGCCAGACGCCCAGCAGCGCGGCGTGCAGGTCGGGTCCGCGGTCGAGCAGGACCCCGACGGCCGAGTCGGGGCGGACGCCCAGGGAGCGCAGGTGGTGGGCGATCCGGTTGGCCCGGGCGTCCAGTTCGGCGTAGGTGAGGGTGAAGCCGTCGCCGCGCACGGCGGTCGCGCCGGGGGTCCGGACGGCCTGGGCGGCGACCAGCTCGGGCACGGCCGGGCCGGCGGGCAGGGCGGGGGCGCTGCTGCGGGCGGTGGTCTCGGCCCTCTCCTGGGGGCCGGCGAGCTCCAGTGCGTCCAGGCGCAGCTCGGGGTCGGCGGCCACGGCGGCGAGCACCCGGGTGAAGTGTCCGGCCAGGCGTTCGGCGGTGGCGGCGTCGAAGAGGGAGGTGGCGTACTCGAAGGCGCCGAAGAAGGAGCCGTCGGGGCCCGGGCGCATCATCAGGGTGAGGTCGGTGTGGGCGATCCGCCAGGCGTCCCGCAGGTCGGCGCGGGCCCGCTCGTCCTCGACGCGGCCGTTGAACTCGCCGCCGTGCAGGTCGAAGGCGACCTGGTAGAGCGGGGTCCGGCCGAGGTCGCGGTCGGGTACGAGCTCCTCGACGAGGCGTTCGAAGGGCAGCTCGGGCTGGGCGAAGGCGTCCTTGGCGGTGCCGGCGACGGCGTCCAGGGCCTCGGCGAAGGTCCGGGAGCCGTCGAGGCGGCAGCGGAGCACGAGGCTGCCGAGGAAGAAGCCGACGACGCCTTCGAGTTCGGGCAGGCCGCGGCCGGCCACCGGGGTGCCGACGGACAGGTCCCACTGGCCGCTGTGACGGGCCAGTACGGCCGCGTACGCGGTCAGCAGGGTCATGAACGGGGTGGCGCCGTGGCGCTTGCCCAGGGCGGTGAGCCCGGCGACGACGTCGGCGGGGACGTCGAAGAGGGCGGCGGCGCCCTTGCCGTCGCGGACCGCGGGGCGGGGCCGGTCGGTGGGCAGGGCCAGCTCGGGTGCTCCGTCCAGCTGTGCGCGCCAGTGCGCCAGGACCGGGGCGAGGACGGCCTCGGTGAGGCGGCCGCGCTGCCAGGCCGCGTAGTCGGCGTACTGGACGGGGAGGGCGGGCAGGACGGAGCCGAGCGGGTGGGTACCGCGCAGCGCGGCCTCGGTCAGCAGGGCGAACTCGCGCTCCAGGATGCCGCTGGACCAGCCGTCGGTGGTGATGTGGTGCATGGCCAGGCCGAGGACCTGGCTGCCGTCCTCGGCGCGGACGAGGAGGGCGCGCAGCAGCGGGCCGTGTTCCAGGTCGAAGCCGTGGGCGCGGTCGGCGGCGAGCAGGGCGCCGGTCTCGCCGGGGGCGGCGGTGGCGGTGCGGACCTCGATGCGGACGGCCGGGTCGATGATCTGCAGGGGTTCGCCGTCGGTCTCGACGTAGCGGGTCCGCAGCGCCTCGTGGCGGGCGGTCAGGGCGTCGACGACCTGCTGGACGGTGTCCGGGCCGGCCTCGGCGGGTACGTCGAGCTGCACCCAGGAGACCCAGTCGGGGCCCTGGGGGGCGATCCGGTCCAGGAACCACATGCCGCGCTGGCCGTAGGAGAGCGGCAGCGGCGTTCCGCGCGGGACGGGGCGCGGGCCGGGCTCGTCCGCGGGGCCGAGCAGGGCGGCCTGTCCGGCGAGGGTGGTCTGCACGAACAGTCCGCGCAGCTGGATCTCGCGGCCGGAGACGGCGCGCAGCCGGGAGGCGAGGCGGGTGAGCTGGAGGGAGGTGCCGCCGAGCCGGAAGAAGTCGTCGTCCAGGCCCACCGAATCGATCTTGAGGATGTCCTGCCAGACGCCGGCGACGAGCCGTTCGGCGGCGGTGGCGGGCGAACGGTGGCGGGTGGAGCGGGTGTCGGCGGTGGTGCCGGGGGCGGGCAGCGCGCGCCGGTCGACCTTGCCACTGGTGGTGAGGGGGAAGGAGTCGAGCTCGACGAACACCCCGGGAACGTGGGTCGCGGGCAGCCGCTCCTGGAGGAAGCCGCGCAGGTCCGGGAGGGTCTCGCCGTCGCGCAGGCGGACGTATGCGGCGAGTCGCTTCGCGCCGTCGGGCAGGGCGTAGGCGGTGACCACGGCGCCGGCGACGGCCGGGTGGGCGGCGAGCTGGGCCTCGATCTCGCCCGGTTCGATGCGGACGCCGTTGATCTTGACCTGGTCGTCGAGGCGGCCGAGGAACTCCAGGACGCCGTCGGCCCGCCAGCGCACCCGGTCGCCGGTGCGGTAGAGGCGGGAGCCGTCCTTGGCGTAGGGGTCGGGCACGAACCGGTCGCCGGTCAGGCCGGGCCGTCCGGCGTAGCCGCGGGCGACGCCGGTGCCGCCGATGTGCAGCTCGCCGGGGGTGCCCACGCCCACGGGGGCGCCGGCCGGGTCGGTGACGAGCAGCCGGATGCCGTCGATGGGGCGGCCGATGGGGACCAGGCCGGAGGTCTGTTCCGGGTCGAAGCGGTGGGCGGCGACGTCGACGGAGCACTCGGTGGGGCCGTAGGTGTTCCACAGCTCGGCGGCGGACAGCTGCCGGAGCCGCTGGGCGAGTTCGGCGTGCAGCGGCTCGCCTGCGCAGGTGACGGCCCGCAGGGAGGCGCAGCGCTCCCAGCCGCTCTCCTCGACCAGCATCCGCAGGACGGAGGGGACGACCTGCAGGACGGTCGCCGCGCTGTCGCCGACGGCGCGGACCATGGCCGCCGGGTCGCGCTCGGCGCCCGCGGGGGCGATGACCACGGAGGCGCCGCAGGTCAGGGGGGCGAAGATCTCCCAGCAGTGCGCGTCGAAGGTCGGGGCGGTCTTCTGCAGGACGCGGTCGGCGGGGGTGAGGGCGAGGCTGCGCACCGCCCAGTCGATGCGGTTGGCGATGCCGGCGTGGGGTACGACCACGCCCTTGGGGCGGCCGGTCGAGCCGGAGGTGTAGAGGACGTAGGCGGCGTTGGCCGGGTCCGGGCCGGTCTCGGGCGCGTGGTCGGGCAGGACGGCGAGCGTCTCGCCGAGTTCGGCGGGGACGACCGGGCGGGCGCCGGCGGCGAGGACGGCGTCGGCCGCGTCCGCCGAGGTGATGGCCACGGCCGCGCCGGTGTCCTTGACCAGCCAGGCCAGGCGCGCCGGGGGCTGCTCCGGGTCGAGGGGTACGTAGGCGGCCCCGGCCTTCCAAACCGCGAGCAGGGCGGTGACGAGCTCGTGGCCGCGCGGGAGGCAGACGGCGACGGGCACCTCGGGGCCGGCGCCCAGGGCGCGCAGGTGGCGGGCGAGCTGGTTGGCCGAGCGGTCGAGTTCCGCATAGCCGATGCTGCGTCGGCCGTCGACGACGGCGACCGCTCCCGGTGTCCTGGACGCCTGACGGGCGACGAGGTGGTGGGTGAGGGGGATCTCGTCGGGCGAGTATCCCGTCCGCGGTTCGAACATAACGCTGGCACTCCTAATGAGATCGTCGGGCGAACCCCGGAAGCGGTGTGTGCGGGCGGGCCGTGCGCACGGGTGCCTGAGCCGTGCGCACGGCCCGCCGTGGTGCGGCGGAGCGGCGGTGCGGCGGAGCGGCGCTGCTGCGGCGACGGGCCGGATCAGCCGGCGGCCTGCTCCGCCATGCGGCGGCGCAGGCTGGCCGGACGCATGTCGGTCCAGATCTCGTCGATGTGCGCGAGGCACTCCTCGCGGCTGCCTTCGGTGCCCTCGGCGTGCCAGCCGGCCGGGAGGTCACGGTCGGCCCACCAGACGGAGAACTGCTCCTCGTCGTTGTGGACGACGCGGAAGGCGGCGGGGGCGGACTGCTGTTCGGACATGGGTGTCTCCTGGAGAGGGGGTCGGTCGGGTGTCATACGGAGGTGGTGAGGGGGGGTTCCCAGAGGTGGGAGACGGCTCCGAAGTGCTGGGTGACCCAGGCGTCGGAGTAGACGGTGTCGAGGTAGCGGTCTCCGCCGTCGGGGAAGACGAGCACGCACTGGGAGCCCGCCGGGATCCGGTCGGCGAGCTGCTCCAGGGCCGCGACGACGGCTCCGGAGGAGGCCCCCGCGAGGACGGCCTCGCGGCGCACCAGCCGGCGGCAGGCCGCGACGGCTTCGAGGTCGGGTACGTGGACCACCTCGTCGGCCAGGGTCAGGTCGGCGAGCGGCGGCCGGATGGCCGCGCCGTGGCCGGGCAGCAGCCGGGGGCCCGGCGGGTTGCCGAAGATGGCGCTGCCGGCGGCGTCCACGCCCACGACGGTGGTGTCCAGGTCGTGCGCGCGGATGTACTCGGCGCAGCCCCGCAGGGTTCCGAAGGTGCTGACGGCCGAGAAGAGGTAGTCGACGCGGCCGCCGAGGGCACGGTCGATCTCCTCCATCGTGCGGTGGTGCGCGATCGGGTTGAGCGGGTTGCTGTACTGGTTGGGCCAGTAGGCGCCCGGCAGCTGCTCGGTCAGTTCCCGGACCCGGCGCAGCCGGGCGGGCAGGAACTCGCCGGTCTGCGGGTCGGGTTCGGTGACGACCTCCACCTCGGCCTGGTAGGCGCGCAGCAGGTCGATGTTGCGTGCGGTGGTACGGGCGTCGACGACGCAGATGAAGCGCAGGCCGAAGCTGCGGCACAGCTGGGCCAGTCCCACGCCGAGGTTGCCGGAGCTGGACTCGACGACCACGGACCGGGCGGGTTCGAGTTCGCCGGTGGCGACCTTGTCCGCGAGCAGGCGCAGGGCGGTGCGGTCCTTGATGCTGCCGCCGGGGTTGAAGCGTTCCATCTTCGCGTAGATCCGGGACCGGAAGTCGGGCAGGAGCCGGTCCAGTGCCACCAGCGGGGTGCCGCCGATGGTCTCGCGCAGCCCTTGGGCGAGGGCGCGGCGTCCAGGCTTCATGAGGGGCGGGTCTCCCCGGGCAGGAAGCCCTCCACCTCCACGCCCAGCCCCTTGGCGGCGGCTTCGGCGTGGACGCGGGCGGCCAGGGCGATGTCGAGGGCGCCGAGTCCGAAGGGGGAGTAGACGAGGGTGCGGGCGGGGTCGCGGCGGAAGGAGGCGGGGTCGCGCAGGATCCGGCCGATCTCGGCGTCGACGAAGTCCCGGTTTCCGGTGGCCTGTTCGGCGAGGTGGATCGAGGTCTGCTCGCGGCTGACGTGGTCGGTGTCGTCGGTGACGTTCTGCGCCGCGAGGATGTCCTCGACCTTGATGTCGCGCAGGGAGACGTGCAGGACGGTGGACCCGGTGGCGAGCGGGGCGAGGTCGAGGTGGGGCGCGGCGGCGGTCGTGGCGAGGGAGACCAGGCGGTGGGCCGCGAGGGCCTCGCCGGCCGTGTCCGCGACCGTCACGCCGAGGCCGGTGAGCTCGGCGGCGCGGCGGGCGAAGAGCTCGGCGCGGGCCGGATCCTGGTCGTGGACGGTGACCCGGCGCAGCCCCGGCAGCTCCGAGCGCAGGAAGCGCAGCACTTCCAGGTTGATGACACCACAGCCGATGAGTGCGGCGCCGTGGGTGTCCGGCTCGGCGGTGAGCAGCCGCGCGGCGACGGCCGCACTGGCGGCGGTCCGCTTGGCGGAGATCACCGAGCCCTCGACCAGGGCGGCCGGGCGGCCGGTTCCCGCCTCGTTGAGGATGATCGCCGCGCTGGCGCGTTCCAGACCCTGTTCGAGGTTTCCGGGAAAGGAGGATATCCATTTCATCCCGGTCGCGGGCTCGTCTCCTCCGACGAACGCGGGAAGACCGATGATGCGGTCGCGCGGGGCGTCCGGAAAGCGCAGGAATATCGAGTGCGGCAGTGCGGTACGGCCTTCGTCATGGGCCTTGTACGTCTTTTCCACGACGTCGGCGACGAGGCGTTCCTGCCCGTCCAGTATCTGCCGGACGTCGGCATGACGCAGAATCAGCATGGTGTCGCTTCCTTATGCTCGAAGTTCTCCGGGCAGCGGTCCCCGCCGGCCGGAGCGACGATGACGCAGTTCGATCCGGCCGGAATCCGGTGGGCGAGCTGGACGAGGGCCGCGGCGGCCGCGCCCGCCGTGGAGTCGGCGAGCAGCCCCTCGGTGCTCAGCAGCCGTTCCCGCATGAGGGCCGCTTCCTTCTGGTCGACCCACACCACGTCGTCGACGCCGAAGGGGATCGCCAGCGGGCCGGTGGGCACCGGGGCGGGCCCGCGGCTGACCCCGACGACGGCGGTGTCCAGGCCCTGGATCCTGGCGAACTCGGCGCAGCCGCCGAGGGTGCGGGGGTAGGCGAGGTCGCACAGGACCAGGTCGACCCGGTCTTCCAGGGCCTCGGCGATCTCCCGCATGGTGTCGCTGTCCTCCTGCGGCCACACGGGGGCGGCGCTGGTGCTGAGGCGGAACGCCGGGGAGACGGTGGCGATGATCTCCGCCATCCGCTCGGGGGCGGTTCCGGGGGCGACCGCCTCGTGGCGCGCCCCGTAGGCGGTGAGGAGCGCCGGGAAGGGGTCCGGTGCTCCGCCCTCCAGCAGGGCGAGGAAGTCGATGCCGTAGTAGCGGCACACCTGCGCGAGGGAGACGGCGAGTTCGGGGGTGCAGATCTCGACGGCGAGCGAGCCGTCCGGGACGCGCCCCTCGCGCCGGATCACCTCCCGGACCAGGGAGAGCGCCGTGCGGTCCTCGATGCTTCCGCCGGGGTTGTGGCGCTCCATCTTCATGAAGACGCGGGACGGGAATCCGTCGAGGAGGCGGCTCAGCTCCACGAGCGGGGTGCTCCCGATGGTGGAGATGATTCCTCGGTGTACGGCCTGGTTCACTCGTTTCCTCTCTCTCCCTGGACCGCAGGGATGCCTGAACCAATGTGCGGGGGGCCTCTATCAGCCATCTATGCGAATCCCTGCGTCCGTCTCCGCGAGGCGGTGGTGGACGACGGGGCCCGCGCCGGCCGCCTCCTGGGCCACCGCTCCGAAGAGGGGCGGGACCAGCGGGAGGTCCTCGACGCGCCAGGTCGAGGGGCCGGTGGGTTCGGCGTGGTGGACCAGCGCCGCGGGACGGGTCTGCGGCTGTACCTCGACGCCCGGCAGGTCGACGACGATGCCGACGCCGCTGGCCTTGAGCACGGCCTCCTTGCGGGTCCAGCAGCGGAAGAAGGCCTGCCGGCGGGATTCCGCGTCCGGCCGCCCCTCGATGTGGGCGAGCTCGGAGCGGGACATGACCAGCAGCGAGGACTCCTCGGAGACCTCGGTGGCGGCGCCGTCCTCGATGTCCACGCCCACTTGGCGGCCGGCGGCGATCGCGAGCAGCCAGTGGGACCCGGACCGCGAGAGGTTGAACTCCAGGGAGCGGTCGGGCCATTCGATGCCGGGCCGGCCGTGGGGCGCTCCCCCGCAGCGCGGGCAGGCGCGGCGGCCGATGCGCAGCGCCTCGGCCTCCACGCCGGCGTACCGGGCGAGGATGCGGCGTACGGCGGCGTGGACGCCCGCGTAGTGGACGCCCGCCCCGGCCGCCATGCCGCGCAGTTGCTCGCGCTCCTGGGCGCAGAGCACGGCCCGGTCGGCGGGTGAGAGCAGGCCGGGCGCGCGGCCCTGCCAGACGTGGACGGCGCCGGTGTCGAGCAGGTTCCGGTGCAGTGCGGTGACCGCCGGGGACCGGAGTGCTGCCGGGGTCCCTGACGCGCCCATCAGCCGGACATCGCCACGAGGACCCGGCGGGTGCCCGTGAACGGCCGGCGGCCGTGCGCCAGCAGGACGTTGTCGATGAGCATCAGGTCGCCCTCGCGCCAGTCGACGTCGACGGCGTTGTCCAGTGCGCGGTCGCGGATCTGCTCGACGAAGGCGGTGGGGATGGGGCTGCCGTCGGCGAAGGTCACGGCTTGCGGCAGGTCCTCGGCCGGCATGATCGCCGCGAGCTGTGCGGCGGTGTCGTCGCCGAGTCCGGCGGGGTGCCACTGGTCGGCCTGGTTGAACCAGACCTCGGCGCCGGTGACGGGGTGGCGGGTGGTGGCCGGGCGGTGCTGGGAGATGCGCAGTCCGCCGTCCGCCTTCCAGGTCCATTCGGCCCCGGAGGTGGCCAGGAAGGCCTCGACGTCGTCGCGCTCCTTGGTCTCGAAGGTGTCCTGCCAGCTCTTGCCTAGGCCGTAGCCGTCGTGCAGGTTCTGCAGGTAGCGGACGCCGCCGGCGAAGGCCTCGCGGACCTCGGGGTCGAGCGCGCCGAGCCAGCGCGCGGCGTCCAGGGCGGGGGTGGCGCCGCCCGTGGCCGCGGCCTTCTCGCAGTAGAACGCGAGCCGGGTGGGCCACTGGTGGGCGTAGCTCATCTCGTTGTGCATGGAGATGGTGAACTCGGGCGGGTACTCGGTCGAGGTGTAGACGTTGCCGCCGACCTTCGTGCGGGGGGAGTTGCCGTGTACGTAGGCGAGCCGGTTGGGGAGCAGCAGGTCGAGGACGTCCGGGAGGCTGTCGGGGGTGATCCCGAAGCCCCGCAGGACGATCCCCTTCTCCTTGGTGAGCAGGGCGGCCAGGCCCTCCTCCCCGGCGGTCTCGGCGAGCTGTCCGGCGAGCCGGTCGGCGCCGGCCCCGTCGGCGCTGATCTCCAACGGGGCCCAGGTGCCCGTCCTGTCTTCGGCCGTGCTCTGCATGGTCGGATCCCTCTTCTCTGCGCACGTGTTCGTGTGACGTAACCGAGGGTCGGCCGGGCAGCATGCCGAAAACTATGCGGCCGCTACAGCGCCGGCCCGCGGCGCCGTCCGGCCGCGTCCCGGTCAGACGGAGACGCTGCCGTCGACGGCCGGGCTGTTGCCGAAGGCCTTGACGGCCTGGTAGTAGGTCCAGGCGGTGGAGTCGCACGAGGTCTTCTTGAGGCCGGAGTAGGCGGAGCAGACCCGCTTGAGGTCGCCGTAGAAGGCGTCGTCCAGGCGCGGCTTGTTCGTGCTGAAGGAGCCCGCCGCCTTGTAGTTGCGGTAGCCGAAGTCGTGGCGGGCGCAGGCGGTCTGGAAGGGGAAGCCGAGCGGGTTGTCGGGCGAGGAGCTGCAGTAGTCGGTCGACCAGTCGAAGCCGTACGCGGACCAGCTGCCCTGCGAGGAGCGGGCGGCGCTCCAGGCGTTGTAACTGACCGTGCCGTTCTGGGTCCAGCTGCTCAGCACCTGGGGCTTGTCGGCCGGCGCGGCGGTGGCCGGGCCCGCGAATGCGACTATGCCGGTCACGGCGGTGGCGACAACGGCGGCGAGGCGACGGCGCATCAGAGTCCTCCAACAGACGGGGCGCCGGGATTTTCCCGGGCCGGGCCATCAGAGTGGAGGCGGCGCTTATCGGGGATCCCCGCCGCAGCTATACGGAACCTTTTGGCGAACGACCGTTCCATTTGCCCGAAGCGCACGGATAAACCACACCCCAAAAAGGGATTCACCTGGATCTACTCGTCGGTAACTGATCACATGGGCGGGTGCATCGGGGGGATTGCACGAAGGCGCTGGGAAGAGACCGGGGGGACCGCGGCGGTGCGAGAGGTCGTCTTCAGACTTTTGGGTCCTCTCGACGTGCACATCGGCGGAAAGGCCCTACGGCCGGGCGGCGCCCGGCAACGGACCGTGCTGACCATGCTGTTGCTGTCACCGGGCCGCATCGTCTCCGTCGACAGCCTGATCGAGGCGGTATGGCCGGACGGCGCTCCGACCACCGCCCGCAACCAGATCGCCATCTGCATCGCCGGCCTGCGCAAGGTCTTCAACGCGGCGGCGGACGCTTCGGGGCTGATCGCCACCTCGCACCCCGGCTACGTCCTCAACCCGCTGGACCACCGCATCGACTCGGTCCTCTTCGAGGACCGGGTCCGCCAGGCCCGGGAGTTCAGCCGCGGCGGCCGCACCTCCGATGCCTGCGACAGCTTCGCCGAGGCCCTCTCCCTGTGGCGGGGCCGCGCCCTGGACGGCATCAGCGGGGCCCGGATCGAACAGGAGGCGGCCCGCCTGGAGGAACTGCGGCTGGACGTCCACGAGGAGTACGCCGGCCTGCGCCTCCAGCTCGGCCGGCACCGCCCCCTGATCCCCGAGCTCACGGCCCTGGTGGCGGAGAACCCGCTGCGCGAGCAGGCGCGGGCGCACCTGATGCTCGCCCACTACCGCTCGGGACGGCGTGCGGACGCGCTGGTCGTCTACCGCGAGGGCCGCAGGCTGTTGGTCGACGAGCTCGGCATCGAGCCGGGCTCGGTCCTGCAGGGACTGCACGACCTCGTGCTGCGCGACTCGCCCGAGCTCACCCAGCCGCGCGCCAATCCCGCCCCGGCGCCCGCGACGGCCGCCGCCGCCCAGCTCCCCGTCGCGTCGGCCTCGTTCACCGGGCGGGCCAAGGAGCTCAGCGAGCTCGACCGGATGCTGGACGAGCGGCTGGGCCAGTCGCCCCTGACGATGGCCGCGATCAGCGGCATAGGGGGCGTCGGCAAGACGGCCCTCGCCGTCCAGTGGGCCAACCAGATCGCCGCCCGGTTCCCCGACGGCCAGATCTTCGCCGACCTCCGCGGCTACGACGAGACGTACGAGCCGGTCTCGCCGGCCACCACGCTCGACCGCTTCCTGCGCGACCTCGGCGTGCCGACGCACCAGATCCCCGCCGACCCCGGCGAGCGGGCCGGTCTCTACCGCAGCGTGCTGGGCGGCAAGCGCGTGCTGATCGTGCTGGACAACGCCCGCTCCTTCCAGCAGATCCAGCCGCTGCTGCCGGGCAACGGGCGCTGCTGCGTGATCATCACCGGCCGCGACCTGATGGACGATCTGATCGGCGACTACGCCGTCCTGCGCATCGGCCTGAACGCGATGGACCCCCAGGAGGCCACCGCCCTCCTCGGGGAAGTGGCGGGCGAGCAGCGGATCAGCGCCGACCCGGGCGCCGCGGAACGGCTCGGGGTGCTGTGCGACCGGCTGCCGCTGGCGCTGCGCATCGCCGGAGCTCGGCTGGCGGCGAAGCCGCACTGGTCGGTGCGGAACCTGGTCACGCGGCTGGAGGACCAGCGCCGGCGGCTGGACGAGCTGAGCCCGGGCGAGGGCGGGGTGCGGGCGGGCTTCCGGCTGAGCTACCGCGACCTGCCGGCGCCCGCCCGGCAGCTGTACCGCCGGCTGGGCCTGCTGACCGTGCCGGACTTCTCGGCCTGGGTGGGCGCGGCGCTGGCCGATGTCGCACCGATCGACGCCGAGGACCTGATCGAGCAGCTGGTCGACGCGCAACTGCTGGAGGTCGCACCGCCCTCGGGGCCCGCCACCCGCTACCGCTTCCAGGACCTGCTGCGGCTGTTCGCCCTGGAGTGCGCCCAGGCGGAGGAGAGCGAGGAGGACCGCGGGGCCTCGCTGGCCCGGGCGTACGGCGGCTGGCTGGGCCTCGCGGACATCGCGCGCCGGCGCACCTACGGCGGCAACCACGTGATGGGGTACGGGGAACTGACGCCGTACGCGCTCCCGGACACGCTGGTCGAGGAGCTGATGGCCGACCCCGTGGAGTGGCTGGAGTCGGAGCGCACCGCCCTGGTCGACGTCGTCCACCAGGCGGCGGACTCGGACCGGTCGGCCGCCTACGCCTGGGCGCTGACGGTGAACAGCACCACGCTCTTCGAGGCCCACAACTACCTGGAGGCCTGGCGGTCCTGCGCCGAGCAGGCGCTGGCCGCCGCGGTCCGCACCGGCGACGCGCTCGGCGAGGCGACGATGCTGCGCTCGCTGGGCACGCTGGCGATCTACCAGCGCCAGTACGAGGAGGCCGAGCCGGTGCTGGTGCGGTCGGTGGCGCTGTTCGACGCGTCCGGAGAGGTGCACGGCCGGGCGGTGGCCCTGCGCAACCTGGCGCTGTGCGCCCGCTTCTCCGGCGACCTGGAGGGCGCCACCAAGGACGCGCGGGAGGCGCTGGAGGGCTTCCGGTCGACCGGTGACACGGCGGGCGAGTCCCATGTCCTGGGGCTGCTCGCCCAGCTGGAGCTGGAGCGGGGCAACACCGCCGAGGGGATCGCGCTGTGCACGGAAGCCATAGCCAAGAGCCGGGAGGCCGGCAGCGTACGGGGGGAGACCCAGAACACCTACCGGCTGGCCGAGGCGCTGCTGCGGCACGGCGATCCGGCGGGCGCGGAGGAGACCTGCTTCAAGGTGCTGGAGCTGACCCGCGAGGACGGCGACCGCCTCGGTGAGGCGCACTCCCTGCGCGGCATCGGCGAGGCGCGCTGGCGCCAGGGCCAGTGGGAGGCGGCGGAGTTCGTGCTGCTCCAGGCGCTGGAAGTGGCCAAGGAGGTGTCCGACCGGTTCCTGCGCGCCCGGATCGAGACCGATCTGGGCCTGTCGTCGGCGGTCCGGGGCTCCGGCGACGCCGTGCGCTGGCTCACCTCGGCGCGGGCGGTCTTCGCGGAGCTCGGCGCGGTCGTGTGGCGGGAACGGGTGGACGAGGCGCTGACGGTCGTCACGGCGGCCGGGGCGCTCCCCGTGCCGCCGGACGGACTGGTCCGCGTACTGGAGGGCTGAGCGTCTGCGGCGGCCCCCGGCGCTCAGGTCCAGGGAACCTCCGGGACGAGGCCCCCGACGACCTCGACGACCTCACCGATCACGCCGATCACGCCGGGGATCGGTCCGGTCCAGGGCACCTCGCCCTGGACGCCGGTGGCGACGGGCGCCGGCGGCTGCTCGCTCGCCGCCGCCCCTCCCGCCGATCCGACCGTCAGTGCCAGTGCGGCGACCACGGCGGAAAGAGTGGTAGCGAGGGCGGTGCGGGTGCTTCGCATGCGTCGTCTCCTAGTCGAATCCACTTCGGCGCCGCTGCGGTCGGCGACAAGCAGGACGCTATGGAGCTGCGCTGTCGGAGCGATATTGGTTCGATTAACGCACAGGTGTCACTCCCACCTGGGAGGAAGGATTCCGGAACGCACCGCGAGCCCCACCGCCGGTGGGCGGTGGGGCGCACGGATGTGTGGGGGGTGTGAGCCCGGGTCAGGCGTTGTTGTTGCCGTTGTTGTTGCCGTTGTTGTTGTTCTCGTTGTCGACGTTGTTGTTGCCGTTGTTGCTGTTGTTCCCGTTGTTGCTGTTGTTGCTGTTGTTGTTGTTCATCGCGGGGTCCTTTGTGTCGGGTGGGTATCGCACTCAGCGGGATCAGCCTCCGCGCCGGGGCTATATCCCCACTTCGCATACACGTGCACCCCGGCTATAGATCTTCCATAGGCACATGCACGAACCTGGTGCACCGAACGTCAGGACCGCCGCCTGGAAGAGAGTCCGCACATGCCGCGCAGCGCCGCCGCAGATACCCGCGTCCGAAGCGTCGTCGTGCTCGGCGGTGGGGCGGCGGGCTGGATGACGGCCGCCTACCTCGGCAAGGCGCTCCAGGGCACCGTGGAGATCACCGTGCTGGAGTCCTCCTCGGCCGCGCCGCTCAGTCTGGGCGTGGCGACCGTGCCGAGCCTGCAGCATTCCTTCTTCGACTTCCTCGGCATCAACGAGGAGGAGTGGATGCGCAAGTGCGACGCCAGCTTCCAGATGGCCGTCCGCTTCGTGAACTGGCGTACCGAGGGCGAGGGCGAGGCCCTGGCGCGCCCGCTGCCGTCGCAGGGTCCCGACCACTTCTACCACCCCTTCGGGCTGCTGCCGGACTACGACCAGACCCCGCTCTCGCACTACTGGTTCAAGCGGACGTACGAGGGCACGACCACGGAGCCGTTCGACTACGCCTGCTTCCGCGAGCCGCCCGTGATGGACGCCAAGAAGTCCCCGCGCTGGCTCGACGGGCGGACCGCCACCCGGTACGCCTGGCACTTCGACACCGGGCTGTTCGCCGGCTTCCTGCGGGACTTCGCGGTGACCAAGCTCGGCGTGCGCCACGTCCGGGGCGAGCTGGCCGAGGTGGTCAAGAACGACGGGGGCTTCGTCACCGCCCTGCGCACCGAGGACGGCGCGGCCTTGGACGGCGACCTGTTCGTGGACTGTTCCGGCTTCCGCGGACAGCTGATCAACGAGGCCATGGGAGAGCCGTTCATCGGCATGGAGGGCCATCTGCTGGGCGACAGCGTGGTGACCGCAGACGTCCCGCACGACGACGCCGCGCACGGGGTGGAGCCGTACAGCTCCGCCATCGCCATGAAGGGCGGCTGGACCTGGAAGGTCCCCATGCCGGGCCGGTTCGGCACCGGGTACGTCCACTCCAGCCGCTTCACCACGCGCGAGGAGGCGGCCGGGGAGCTGTGCGCGCTGTGGGGCCTGGACCCGGAGACGACGCGGATCGACTACGCCCGGCTGAGGGTCGGCCGCAGCGAGCGGGCCTGGGTGAAGAACGTGGTCGGCGTCGGCCCCTCCTCCTGTTTCCTGGAGCCCCTGGAGCCCACCGGCATCCACTTCGTCACCACCGCCCTGCACCAGCTGGTGCGGTACTTCCCGGACCGCACCTTCCGGTCCGCCCTCGTGGACCGGTTCAACCGGGAGATCCGGGTGATGTTCGACGACACCCGCGACTTCCTGCAGGCGCACTTCCACTACGCTCCGCGCAACGACACCCCCTTCTGGCGGGCCGGCAAGGAGCTGGAGCTCCCGGAGGGCATCCAGGAGAAGGTCGCCGCCTACCGGGCGGGCCTGCCCATCGACGCACCGGTCACCGACGAGTCGGCGTACTACGGCCTGGAGTCCGGGAACCGTTCCACGTGGACGAACGGCAGCTACTACTGCGTCTTCGCCGGTCTGGGCCTGATGCCGGACGCACCGATGCCCGTCCTCGCCCACAAGCCCGAGTCGGTGGCCGGGGCGCAGCCCCTCTTCGACACCGTCAAGCGCCAGCAGCAGAACCTGCTGGAGACGCTGCCCAGCACCTACGAGTACCTGCGCCAGCTGCACGGGGAGAGCCGCTTCTGAGCGCGCCGTAAGTCGTGCCGCGAGGGGTGGCCGGAAATGGCGGACCAATACGCCATGCCGGAGTGATGGCGCCACATGCGCGGTGGAATGTCACTCGAACCGGGCTTGAGTGATCCTTCGGATTCCGCCGAACAGGCTACGCGAGGTGCTTCAATGGCCACCGTCAGGGGCGCAATTGGATCAGCAGGGAGCGGGCACGGGGATGCGTAAGTCGTATGTCGCGGCGCATGTTTACATGATCGTCGGAGTGCTCTCCGGCTTGTACTACCGCGAGTTGACCAAGATCAACGATTTCGAGGGCGAAACCCAGCTCGGCGTTCTGCACACCCACTTGCTCGCGCTGGGCATGCTGGTCTTCCTGATCGTGCTCGGTCTCGACAAGGTCTTCGGGCTCTCCGGGACCAAGCAGTTCACGTACTTCTTCTGGTTCTACAACTCGGGCCTGACGATCACCTGCCTCAGCATGCTCTACCGCGGCACCCAGACCGTGCTCGGCAACGAGGTGCCCGAACTGTTCTCCCTGGTCGGAGGGTTGGGCCACATCATCCTGACGGTGGGGCTCGTCCTGCTCTTCATCCAGCTCGGCAAGCGGGTGAAGGAGCATGAGGACGCCCGCCGGACCGAGCGGTCCGAGCCGGTGAAGACCACGGTCTGACGATCGCCCTGCGGTGCGGCGCCTACGGTGCGTCCGCCTACGGCGCGCCGGCCGCCGGGCCGGTCAGGATGCCGGTCAGGGCGGCCAGGCGCTCGCGGGTGAGGTCCGGGCGCAGGCGGCGGCCCCAGGTGAGGGTGGCCAGGCCGTGCCAGGCGCTCCACAGGACCTCGGCGACGAGGTCGGGGTCGCGGTCGGCCGCCACCGGCAGGACGGCCTGCCTGATCTCGGAGAAGGCCGTCAGGAGCGGCTGCGGCGTGCCGGCTTCGGAGTGTTCGAGGCCCACGTCGAGGGTGAGCATGGCCTCGTAGAGGACCGGGCCGCGGGCCGCGAAGTCGGCGTAGGCGCGCGCGACCGCGTCCAGGGCCGTGTGCGGGTCCTCCGAGGAGAGCCGGGCCGCGTGCAGTGCCGCGGCCAGTTCGGCGAAGCCTTCGAGCGCCACCGCGTTGACGATGGCGTCCTTGTTCTTGAAGTGCTGGTAGAGCACGGGCTGGCTGTACTCGATGCGCTCCGCGAGCCGCCGGGTGGTGACGAAGTCCCAGCCTTCCGCCTCGGCCATCTCGCGCGCCGTGGTGAGGATCAACTGGCGGCGCTGGGCCTGCTCGCGGACGCGGCGCTCTCGGAGGGTCATGCGAACCACGGTAGCACTGCCAGTGAAATTCTAGTTGTCAGTGATAGGGATTCTGTCTTTGGGTGGGAGCTTTTCGGCCGTGTCCACAGCGGTCGTCTAGTGGCCTTCTAGGTGCGGTCGGCAGCATGCGGGGCAAGACCGCCCACGGAGAGGCCACCCCATGCAGACCCCGACTCCCCTGGAGCAGCTGCTCGACCTGGCGGCGGACCTGCTGGGCCACGACCGGCGGACCCTGCCGGCCAGGGCTTCGGGCTCGCCGTTCATGACCCTCGGCGGTGGGCTCGGCCAGGCCATGCGGCTCCAGGCCCTGGCCGGCGACCGGCTCGAACTCTCGCTGGACATACCCCAACTGCTCGGCCCCGTCCCGCTCGCGGACGTGCTCGCGCGGGCCGTTCCCGTCCCGCGCGGCGCGGAGCCCGGTGCGCCGGGCTCCGGGCCGCGCGCACTGCTGCCCGGGCAACTGGCGGCCCTCACCGCCCAGCAGTACACCGGATCCGCCTCGGTGCACCGGATCCTGAGCGCCGAGCTCACCGGGCCGCTCGACCTGGGGGCGCTGCGGACGGCTCTGGACGCCCTGAGCTCGCGCCACGAGGGGCTGCGGACCGCGTTCGGGTCCTCGCCGCGGGGTCCCGTACGGCGTGTCCTCGACTCGTACACGCTGCCGCTCGTCGTCATGGCCAAGGCGCCCGCCGACGGTGCGGAGCCGGTGGCCGCGGCGCACGCGCGGCTGGCGGGGGACGTGGAACACCTGGCCGGCCATCCGCAACGGCCCCCGCTGGCCTTCGCCCTGACCCGGCTGGCGGCGGACCGGCACCTGCTGACCTTCCTGTACCACGAGGCCGCGGTGGACTGCTGGTCCGTCTCGCTGGTCTGGCGGGAACTGCTCGCCGACTACGGCCGCGCCGTACGGAGCCGGCCGCTCGACCGGCGCGGCCACCGCGGCTGCGACGCGGTCCTGCGGCGGGCCGAGGGGCTCGACCGGTCCGGCGCCCTGCGCGCGCTGGCGGCCGAACGGGTCAAGCGGCTGCGCGACTTCCCCGCCGTCGTGGACCTCGCGGAGCCGGGCAGGCGGCCGGCGGTGTTCGACTTCCGCGGCGGCCGGGTGCTGTTCGGCCTCCGACGGGGACTGCGCGAGGCGGTGGACGCGACGGCCGCGCGGGCCGGGGTACCGCACGCGGTGGTGCTGCTCGCGGCGTGGGCGCTGGCCGCGGGCCGGCGCTCCGGGCACGAACGGCTGCTGGTGGGCACCGAGATGCCGCGCCGCCCCACGGCCGAGCTGCTGGGCACGGTCGCGCCGTGCTCGGCGACGGTGCCGGTCTGCTGCGAGCTGGAGGGCGGGGTCGACTACTTCCTGCGCGGTGTCGCCTGCGAGTTCGGCGAGGCGCTTCGCTTCGCGGACCTCGATACGGCGGCCCTGGCGCGCGAGCTGGGAGTGCACGGGGAACGGTCCCGGCCCGCGCTGACGCAGGTGGCGTTCGCGGCCTGCGACGAACTGCTGCCCGAGACCCTGGAGGCGGGGCCGCTCACCTCGCGCTTCCACCACGGACACCTGGGCGGCGCCACCGCGGACGCCGCGCTGAGGGTGCTGCGGTGGGGAGGGGATCCGCTGCTCGGCCTGGACTTCGCCTCGGGCGTGTTCACCCGGGCCGGGGCGGCGGCGCTGGCGGACGAGCTGCTCGGCTGCCTGGAGGCGCTGACGGGCGCGGACCCGCAGGATCCCGTCGAGGACCTGCCGATCGTCGCCGACCACGCGGCCGCGGCCGGGCGTGCCCGGCCTTCGGCGCCGCCGCCGGGCTGACGGCCACGGTACATCCGGTGCGCGCATGACCGGGGGAGGATCCGCGCGCACCGGATGCCATGGGCCCGGACGACGGGGGTGGGACGTCCGGGAGTTCTCTGTCGCCTGCGGACCGGCGTGGAGCAGGGGTTGGGGGCCGGTCCGGGAAGCTCGTCAGGCGGCGAAGTCGGGGAGGCGGGCGGCGACCTCCTCCGGGGAGGGCATCGCGGCGATCTCCGCCGCGACCTTGCGGGACGCGTCCCGGTAGCTCTCGTCGGCCAGGATGCGGCGGGCGCCGTCCGTCACGGCGTCGGCCGAGAGGCCGAAGACGACCTCGCCGGCGCCGGCGGCCTGCAGGGCCTGGCCGTTGGCCGGGCCGTCCGCGCCCTGCGGGACGATCAGCTGGGGCACTCCGGCCGCGAGCGTGGCCAGGGTCGTGCCGCTGCCGCCGTGCTGGACCACCAGCGACGCGCGGGCCAGCACCTCGGACTGCGGCACCCACGGCGCGGCGATCACGTTGTCGGGCAGTTCGCCCAGCTCGGCACGCTGGATCCGGAACCCGGTGGCCACCAGCACCGGGAGGCCCAGCGGGCGGAGCCCGTCGATCACGGTGCGCAGGTTGTCGGCGGAGCCCAGCGCGGTGCCCAGCGTGAGGTACACGAACGGGTCGCGGGAGGCGCCCAGTCCGCCCGGGATCTCGCCCTGCTCCACGTACGGAACGGGGCGCAGCTCGATGCGCGGCTGGCCGGACTCCAGGAAGCTCCGGTCCTGGATGGAGGGCGGGCAGATGTCGATGACGGTGTTCCCCAGGGTGCTGACCCGGTCGGCGGGCACCTCGACGCCCAGGTCGGCCGCGGTGGCGAGGATCTCCTGCCGGAGCCGGCCGGCCTCGTGGTCCTGCGCGAGCAGGCCCACGTCGTGCGCGAGGGCGGGGATGCCGGCGAGCCGCGCGGCGAATCCGGCGCCCGGGTTGAGCACCTCGTGGACCACCAGGTCGGGGCGGTAGGTGGCGAAGGCCGCGGCCAGGTCGGCGGCGATCCAGCGGGGCAGGACGGAGCCGAACACCTTGATGTGCAGGTCCGCGAGGACCGACGCCGGAACGTCCTGAGCTCCTACTTCGCCACCGTGCTGTTCGAGGAAGGCTTGACCGCCCGCTGCTTCGATGAACGCCTCGGGTACGGAACGGCCTGCCGTCACCGGCTCGAACCCGGCGCCCTGCAGGGTCTGGTGGAACTGCTCTCCCGTGGCGAACGCGACCTGGTGGCCGGCTGCCCGTGCGGCCCTCGCCAAAGGAAGCAAGGGGAAGACGTGCCCGAAATTGCCCACGCTGGCAAAGAGGATTCTCATGAGGCCTCAGCGTAGGGACGCCCCCGACGCATGTCTAGTGCTGCTAGAAAATTTATCATCGATCGATTCACTGTCGAGGCTCGCTCCAGTGGCGGGCGATCGAGCTCCCCCATCCTCGCGATGCGGCCGCCTGCCCCTGGGCATGCGGAACAAGGCGAAGGAGCCATTGATGATCACAGCCCAGACGGTGCCCGCGGGCCTCGTTCCGAGTCTCGGGCGACGGTTCGCGCTGTCGGCCCAGACCCTCGACAGCGCGGTGACGCCCAACCCGGTGTTCCGCGCGTGGTTCGCCGAGCAGCGGCGCACCAACCGCTACGACGTGCGGCGCATCCCCTTCTCCGAGCTGGTCGGCTGGCACTTCGAGGACTCCACGGGGAACCTCGTCCACGACAGCGGCCGGTTCTTCTCCGTCGTGGGACTGGACGTGCGGACGGAGTGGAACGGATACGGCGCGTCCTGGTCGCAGCCGATCATCAACCAGCCCGAGATCGGCATCCTGGGCATCGTCGTCAAGGAGTTCGACGGCGTCCTGCACTGCCTGATGCAGGCCAAGATGGAGCCCGGGAACATCGAGACGGTCCAGCTGTCCCCCACGGTGCAGGCCACGCGCAGCAACTACACCGGCGTGCACAAGGGCGCGGCCGTCAACTACATCGAGTACTTCCGGCCGCCGCGGGTGGGCTCGCGGGTCCTCTACGACTCGCTCCAGTCCGAACAGGGCTCCTGGTTCCTGCGCAAGCGCAACCGGAACATGGTCGTGGAGGCCATCGGAGACGTGCCGCCGCACGAGGACTTCGTGTGGCTGACGCTGGGCCAGATCCACCAGCTGCTGAACGAGTCCAACGTGGTCAACATGGACGCCCGCACGGTGCTCTCGCTGATCCCCTCCTCCGCCGGCGAGGGCCCCGCGCTGCACAGCACGGAGCACCTGCTGAACCGGCTCACCGAGATCAAGGCGCTCCGCGAGCTGGTGCAGACCACCATGCCGCTGTCGGACGTACAGCGGTGGAAGCGCACGGACCACGCGATCGAGCACGAGACGGGACACCACTTCAGCGTCATCGCCGCCTCCGTGCGGGCCGCGAACCGCGAGGTGAAGAGCTGGACCCAGCCGCTGATCGCCCCCGCCGAACAGGGGCTCGCCGCCTTCCTGGTGCGCCGGATCGGCGGGGTGACGCACCTGCTGGCACAGGCCAGGTCCGAGGCGGGCGTACTGGACGTGGCGGAGCTGGGCCCGACCGTCCAGTGCCAGCCGGCCCGGGCGCTGACCCTGCCCCCGGAGCAGCGGCCGCGCTACCTGGAACTGGTCCTGCGGGGTCAGGGCCGGCTGCTGTACGACACGGTGCAGTCCGAGGAGGGCGGCCGCTTCCACCACGCGGGCAACCGCTACGTCCTCGTCGAAGTGGGGGACGAGTTCCCCCTCGACGTTCCCGATGACTTCCTCTGGGTGACCCCGGGACAGCTCGCGGGCCTGCTGCGGCACAGCAACTACCTCAACATCGAGGCCAGGACACTGCTGACCAGCCTGCGCGCGACCCGCGCGCTGGACGGGGAGCACGGCCTGTGAGCGGGACCGGAAGCGGTACGGAGCCGAAGGCCGGCCGGCTGCGGATCGGCGTGCTGGGGTGCGCGGACATCGCGGAGCGCCGCATGCTGCCCTCGATGCTGGAGCAGCCGCTCGTCGAGGTGACGGCCGTGGCCAGCCGCCGGATCGAGCGGGCGCGGCAGTTCACCGAGCGGTTCGGCGGCGCCGCCGTGGCCGGGTACGAGCGGCTGCTGGAGCGGGACGACGTGGACGCGGTGTACGTGCCGCTGCCGCCCGAACTGCACGTGGAGTGGACCCTGCGGGCGCTGGCCGCCGGGAAGCACGTGCTGTGCGAGAAGCCGTTCGCCACCAGCCTGGCCGACGCGCAAAAAGCCGTGTCCTTCGCCCGGGAGAGCGGCCTGCTGCTGATGGAGAACTTCATGTTCCTCCACCACTCCCAGCACGCGGAGGTACGCCGGCTGGTGGCGGAGGGCCTGATCGGCGAGGTCCGGCTCTTCAGCTCGGAGTTCGGCATCCCGCTGCGCCCCGACGCGGGGCCCGGCGGCCTCCCGCGGCGCGCGAGCACCCTGCCGGAGGTCGCGGCGTACCCGATCCGCGCGGCCGGTCTCTTCCTCGGTGACGGACTGCGGGTGGCGGGGGCGCAGGTGCGCCCGGACAGCCCCTACGGTCCACAGCCCGCGGGCAGCGCGCTGCTCGTCTCGCCGTCGGGGGTGGCGGCCCAGCTCGCGTACGGGGTCGAGCACGGCTACCGCAGCGGCTACGGGCTCTGGGGCAGCGAGGGACGGCTGCGGCTGGAGCGCGCCTTCAGCACGCCCGACGAACTCACCCCCGTGCTCCGGGTCGAGCGGGGCGGCACCGTCACGGAGACGCCGCTCCGGGCGGACCGGCACTTCACGAACATCGCCGGCGTGTTCGCCCGGGCCGTGCTGTGCGGGGAGGACTTCACCCCGCACACGGAGGCGATCTTGGCCCACGCCCGGCTCGTGGACGAGGTGGAGCGCGCCGCCTCGTTCTGACGGCGGGACGACGGGACGGCGGGACGGCGGGACGTCAGGACGACGGGACGACAGGACGGCCGATGGGCCGGTGCGCGCGGTGAGCTCCACCGCGTACACCGGCCCATCGGCCCGTCACCTGCCTGGGGGGCGCTACTCCCCCTGGCCCGCGTAGAAGTCGGCGCCGAGCTGGTGGAACATCCCCGCCACGTCGAGCTGGTCCCAGTGCTCGGCCAGCAGGCCGTCCTCGACGCGCCAGATGTCGATCGTCTGGAAGGTCAGGGTGCGGCCGGTGGCCGGTATGCCGAAGAAGACGCCCTGGTGGGTGCCCGAGTACTCGAAGCGGCCGACGATCCGGTCGTCTGCCACGATCAGGTCGTGCACGAGGATCTTGACGTCCGGGAAGGCGTCGAAGATCTGCTGGAAGAAGGCCGTGTTGGCCTCGATGCCGTCCGCGACGATCGGGTTGTGGTCGATGTGTCCGGGAGCGGTGTGCTCGGCCATCGTGCTCACGTCGTGACTGTTGATCATGTCCACGAAGCGCTGGATGAGTTCGCGGTGGTTGTCAGACATATCGGTGTGCCTCTCTCGGGCTCTGGCGTCGGTGGTCCGAGGATCCTCAACCCCGGTCGAGCCGTTCTGGAGGACGCCTGGCCCAAGACACCCCCTAGGCGGTCATCTGCGCCAGAAGAGGTGGTGGGTCACCCCGCTCGGGCTGGGAACGACGTCCAGGTGGAACCGGTCGAGCAGTTCGTCGGGGGATTCCCACAGCCGGACTCCGGACCCGAGCTTCACCGGTGAGACCGTCACGTGCAGGGTGTCGACGAGGTCGGCGTCGAGGAACTGCCGGATGGTGGTGGCCCCGCCGCCGAGCCGGACGTCCTTGCCCTGCGCCGCCTCCCGGGCCCGGCGTAGGACCGTGGCGGGGTCGGCGTCGACGAAGTGGAACGTGGTGTCGGACAGCGTGAGCGAAGGACGCTCGTGGTGGGTCAGGACGAACACCGGGGTGTGGAACGGGGGCTCGTCGCCCCACCAGCCCTGCCACGTGTGGTCGAGCCAGGGCCCGCGCTGGGGCCCGAACTTGTTGCGGCCCATGATCTCGGCGCCGATGTTGCGGGCGTAGTCCCGCGTCAGGTAGTCGTCGAGGCCCCGGCTGCCCCCGGGCTCGGTGCGCATGGGCCAGCTCGCCGTGGCGCCGGCCCAGGAGAACAGTCTCTCGGGATCGACGTGCCCGAACGGCCTTTCGAGGGTCTGGTCCTCGCCGGCACCGATCCCGTCACTTGAGACATTGAAGTTCTGGACTCTCAGCAGCTGGGCCACGTGTTCCTCCTGTGGTGTCGGTCGACGATGGTGAGACCTGCCGGACCGGGAAAACTCATCGGCGCCCGCGCGGGAGACCTGCACGGGCGGTCCCCCACCCCGGCTCAAGTGCCCGCTCCTAGCCTTCGGTGCCATGAAAGCTCTCGTGCTCTCCGGCGGGGCCGGAACCCGCCTGCGCCCCCTCACCCACACGTCCGCCAAGCAGCTCGTTCCCGTGGCCAACAAGCCGGTGCTCTTCTACGGCCTGGAGGCGATAGCCGACGCCGGCATCACCGAGGTCGGGATCATTGTCGGGGACACCGCCGAGGAGATCAGGGAAGCCGTCGGCGACGGGTCGAAGTTCGGGCTCCAGGTCACCTATATCCCGCAGTCGGCGCCCCTCGGCCTGGCCCATGCCGTGGTGATCGCCCGTGACTTCCTCGCCGACGACGACTTCGTCATGTACCTCGGGGACAACTTCATCGTCGGCGGCATCCGCGACCTCGTCGAGGCCTTCCAGGCGGAACGGCCGGCCGCGCAGATCCTGCTCACCGAGGTCTCGGACCCGAAGGCCTTCGGGGTGGCCGAACTGGGCCCCGACGGCCGGGTGGTGGGCCTGGAGGAGAAGCCGGAGTTCCCCAAGAGCAATCTCGCCCTCGTCGGCGTCTACCTGTTCACCGGCGCCGTCCACCGGGCCGTACGCGCCATCGAGCCCTCCTGGCGCGGCGAGCTGGAGATCACCCACGCGCTGCAGTGGCTGATCGACGCACACGAGGACGTCCGCTCCACGACGATCTCCGGCTACTGGAAGGACACCGGGAACGTCGCCGACATGCTGGAGGTCAACCGCTCCGTCCTCGAACTCGCCGAACCGCACACCCGCGGCGAGGTCGACGAGGAGAGCGAGATCATCGGGCGGGTCCAGATCGACGAGGGCGCCCGGGTGAGCGGATCGCGCATCGTGGGTCCCGTGGTGATCGGGCAGGGCGCGGTGGTCTCGGGCTCCTACATCGGCCCGTTCACGTCCATCTCCCGCGACTGCCGGATCGTCGACAGCGAGATCGAGTTCTCCATCGTCCTGGACGGGGCCTCGGTGCGCGGCGTCAGCCGCGTGGAGGCCTCGATCATCGGACGCCACGCGGAGGTGACCCCCGCCCCGCCGGTGCCCGCCGCCCACCGGCTCGTCCTCGGAGACCACAGCAAGGTGCAGATATCCTCTTGACTTTTCCCCCTCCTGAAGGAGGGGGATTCCTACGGCTCGCGCCGTGGGGTTTCCTGCTTCGCCGCCGACTGCCCGCCCGGAGTTCTCCGTTGAGGTCTTACACCAGCTCCACAGGCTGTAACCGCCAGTCCGGCGGCCAGAAGGTTCTTCGCTGCGTTCACGTCACGATCGTGGGTGGCGCCGCAGTCGCACGTCCACTCACGGACGTTGAGAGGCATCCTCTCGGCGAGAGTGCCGCAGTTCGAGCACAGCTTGGAGGACGGGAACCAGCGGTCGACCGCGATCACCTCACGGCCGTACCACTGCGCCTTGTACTCCAGCATGCTCCGGAACTCCGACCACGCCGCATCGCTGATAGCACGGGCCAGGCTCCGGTTTTTGACCATGTTGCGCACGGTCAGGTCCTCGATCACGAGCGTTTGGTTCTCACGCACGAGTCGAGTGGTCAGCTTGTGCAAGTTGTCTCTGCGCCGGTCGGTGATCCGAGCATGGATCTTCGCGACCTTCCTGCGGGCTTTGGCCCGGTTCGCACCGTCGCCCTTGGCCTTCTTCGACAGGCGGCTCTGAGCCTTGGCCAGCGCGGCGCGGTCGCGGCGCTCATGCCTCGGGTTGGCGATCTTCTCCCCGGTGGACAGGGTGAGAAGGTGATTTAGGCCGACGTCGATCCCGACCGCCGCATCCGTGACGGGCAGTGGCTTCACGCTCGGGTCGTCGCACAGCATCGAGACGAACCACCGGCCGGCCGCGTCCTGCGACACGGTCACCGTCGACGGGCTCACGCCCTCCGGCAACGCCCGAGACCACACGATGTCCAGCGGTTCGGACAGCTTCGCCAAGGTCAGCTTCCCGTCCCGGTAGCGGAACGCGCTGGTGGTGTATTCGGCGGACCTGCGGGACTTTTTACGGCTCTTGAAGCGCGGGTACTTTGCCCGCTTGCCGAAGAAGTGGGTGAACGCCACCTGCAAGTGCCGAAGCGCCTGCTGGAGGGGGACCGAGGAGACCTCGGACAGATAGGCCAGTTCCTCGGTCTTCTTCCACACCGTCAGCATCGCCGAGGTCTGGTTGTAGTTGACCCGCTCCTGCCGCGCCCACGACCAAGTGCGGGCTTCGAGCGCCAGGTTGTAGACCTTCCGCACGCACCCGAACGTGCGCGACAGCTCGGCTGCCTGCGCATCGGTCGGATGGAAGCGGTACTTGAACGCCCGCTTCACATGGCCCACGGTCACGCTCACAAACTAGCGGGGCTATCAGTGAGAACCCAAACCTGCGGGTCAGATCACTGCGATCCGCCCTGACGGCGAATCGCAGCCCAATACCCTGCTCCGCAGGGGTTTCGTTTCCTCCCGCGGCCAAAGCCGGGGGTATCCACGAAAGGAACCTGATGACCACGACACGCATCCTGGTGACCGGCGGAGCCGGGTTCATCGGCTCCCACTACGTCCGCACCCTGCTGGGCCCCCAGGGGCCGGGCGACGTGGAGATCACGGTGCTGGACAAGCTCACCTACGCGGGCAACCCCGCCAACCTCGACCCGGTCCGCGGGCACCCCGGCTTCCGCTTCGTGCGGGGCGACATCTGCGACGCGGAGCTGGTGCGGGAGCTGGTCGCCGGCCACGACCAGGTCGTGCACTTCGCGGCGGAGTCCCACGTGGACCGCTCCATCCTCGGCGCCGGCGAGTTCATCACCACGAACGTCCTGGGCACCCAGACCCTGCTGGACGCGGCGCTGCGCCGCCCGGGCGGCAGCGCCCGCTTCCTGCACGTCTCCACGGACGAGGTGTACGGCTCGGTGTCCGAGGGCTCCTGGCCGGAGACCGACCCGCTGAAGCCCAACTCCCCGTACGCGGCCTCCAAGGCCTCCTCCGACCTCATCGCCCTGTCCTACCACCGCACGCACGGCCTGGACGTGCGGGTCACGCGCTGCTCGAACAACTACGGGCACCACCACTTCCCCGAGAAGGTCATCCCGCTGTTCGCCACCCGGCTCCTCGACGGGCTGAGCGTCCCGCTGTACGGGGAGGGGCTCAACGTCCGGGACTGGCTGCACATCGACGACCACGTCCAGGGCCTGGAACTGGTGCGCACCGGCGGCCGGCCGGGCGAGGTGTACAACATCGGCGGCGGCACGGAGCTGAGCAACAAGGAGCTGACCACGCTGCTCCTGGACCTGGCCGGCGCCGGCTGGGACAGCGTCGAGCACGTGGAAGACCGGCTGGGGCACGACCTGCGCTACTCGGTGGACTGCTCGAAGATCTCGGCCGAACTGGGCTACCGGCCGCGCAGGGACTTCGCCGAGGGGCTCGCGGAGACCTTCGCCTGGTACCGGGACAACCGCGCCTGGTGGGAACCGCTGCAGGAGCGGGCCGCCCTGTCCTGACCGGACGGGCGGCGGGCACACGAAGACGCGGCGGGCACGCACATCGCCCGCCGCGTTCCCGTGCGTCCGGATCAGCGGGCGGGGCGGTTCGCGTGGGCGTCCCCGTAGGAGGCCACGGCCTGCTGGTAGGTCGGGAGCAGTCCGAGGGCGACGGCCTGCGAGAGGCCCGGCGCGGCGGCGTCCTTCTCGGACCTGATGTACGGCTCCGAGCCGTTCCACGGTATGCCGATCTCCGGGTCGAGCGCCTGGATGTCCACCATCGTGCCGGGCACGTACTCCTCGGAGCAGAGGTAGTTCATGCAGGTGTCCTCGGTGAGGGCGAGGAACGCGTGCCCGAGGCCGTCCGCGAGGTAGACGCCGATGCCCGAGTCGGCCTCCTGAAGGGTGGTGTCGAACATCCCGAAGGTGGGCGAGCCGACCCTGAGGTCCACGACCACGTCCAGGGCGGCGCCCCGTACGCAGGTCACCAGCTTCGCCTGGCCGGGCGGCAGCGTCGTGCCGTGGATCCCGCGGAGCGTATTGCGCCGGGAGACCGAGAAGTTGACCTGCCGGACGGTGAACGGCTGGCCGGTCAGCTCGGTCAGTTCGCCGATGCGCCAGGCCTCGAAGAACCTGCCCCGGTTGTCCGCCAGTGGCGACGGCGTGATCCGGAAGGCGTCCTGGATCTTCATCTCCTCAATGGGCATGATTCCTCGGTTCGTTGTCGTGAGTCGTGGACTGCGGGCCGGGTCAGAGTCTGCGACGGCCGGCTCCGGCACCGCTCGGAACGGGCTGGAGCGGGCCGGAGCGGACATGGCGACGGCCTCCGCGCGCGGGCGCGGAGGCCGTCGGTGTCCGTACGGGGCTGCGGCCTCAGCGCACCGCGGCCGGCTCGGGAGCGGACTTCGGCTCGGACGGCGCCTCTGTCTGGGACCCGGACTGGGACGGGGACCCGGACTGGGCCACCGGCGGGCCGGCCGCCTTGCGGCCCGGGGCGATCAGCATGGACACGGTGGCGGCGGCCACGGCCGCGGCGCCGACCCACATGGCGGGGACGAGGCCGTCGACGAAGTTCTGGGCCGAGGCGTACCCGCCGTTGGCGCTGAAGATCGAGGCCAGCAGGGCCACACCGAGCGCCGCGCCGACCTCACGGGTGGCGGCGGTGACGCCCGAGGCGATGCCCTGCTCGTGCTCCTTGACCGAAGCCATCGTCAGGTTCATCAGCGGCGCGTAGAACAGGGCCATGCCCGCGCCACAGATCATCAGGGAGGGCAGCTGGGCGACGTAGGAGACGCCCGGGTCGAGGACGAAGGCCCACCAGACCATGCCGACCGTCATCATCGCGAGGCCGAGGGTGACCACCGGCTTGCCGCCGATGCGGTCGGAGACCAGGCCGCCGAGCGGGGCGACGACCATGGGCATGGCGGTCCAGGCGAGCAGCCGGACGCCGGTCTCCATGGCGCTGTAGCCCTGGATGCTCTGGAAGAACTGGGTCATCAGGAAGATCGCGCCGAACATGCCGACCGACATCAGGGTGCCGGCCAGGTTGATCGCGGTGAACGCCTTGATCCGGAACAGCCGCATCGGCACCATCGGGTGCTCGGTGTGGTTCTCCCAGAGGACGAACAGGACCATGACGACGGCTCCGCCGATCAGTGAGCCGAGCACCAGCGGCGAGGTCCAGCCGTCGATGTTGCCCTTGACGATGCCGAGGACGATGCCGAACAGGCCGATGCCGCCCAGGACGGTGCCGACGACGTCGAGGCGGGAGCCGGAGATCTTGCTCTCCGCCAGCATGCGCAGCGAGACCGGCGCGAGGATCAGACCGATCGGGACGTTCAGCCAGAAGATCCACTGCCAGGAGAGGTGCTCGACGATGGCTCCGCCGACGAGCGGGCCGGCGGCGACCGAGAGTCCGTTGACGGCGCCCCAGATGCCGAGGGCCGCGCCGCGCTTCTCCGCGGGTACGGCGGCGGTCAGCAGGGTCACCGACAGCGGCATGATCATCGCCGCGCCCGCGCCCTGGACGGCGCGCGCCGCGATCAGTTCGTTGATGCCCGGGGCGAGCGCCCCGGCGGCCGAGGCGGCCGTGAACAGCAGCAGGCCGAGGACGAAGACCTTGCGCCGGCCGAAGCGGTCACCCAGTGCGGCGCCGAACATCATCAGCACCGCGAAGGACAGCGTGTAGGCGTTGACCGTCCATTCCAGATCAGAGAGGCTGCCGCCGAGTTTGTCCTTGATGGTCGGCAGCGCCGTGATGATCACTAGCTGATCGAGCCCCGCCATGAAGGAGGCGACACTGGTGGTGAGGATGGCCCATAAGGCCACCTTCTTGGTTCCACCGCCCGAGGCTGGGGAGTTGACGGCGCTCATTCAGAGCTTCCTTTCTGGAGGGTGACACATGCCGAGCCGGCGCTCATGACGCTACGGACGGAACCTCAAGTTCAACTTGAGTTCCGGTCGGGCCCGCTCAACGCTGCGGGGCCCCGCACCGGTGTCGGCACGGGGCCCCGCATCAGCGCGAAGGGGGTACCGGGTCAGCCGAGCTGGCGCTGGAAGGTGGCGATGTCGAAGTAGAGGGTCTCGTCGATCAGCACGTCGCCGTCGAAGTGGAAGAAGACGGCGACCGGGGCGTCGATGGACTTGCCGAGGTTGGGTATGCCCCGCCAGTCCGCCTCCTGCTTGCCGCGCGCCTGCGCTTCGAGGATCACCGCGGTGGGGGTGTGGTGCACGTGGTGCAGCTCGTGCTCCAGGTTGGGGAAGGCGGCCTGGAGCTCGGCGAAGTAGCCCTTCTTGATGGCTTCCGCGCCGATCAGCGGGCCCTCCTCGAAGGCCTGGATGCGGTAGATGCCACCGCGCGGGAACGTGGCGAGCACACCGTCGATGTCCCAGGCGATCTCGGCGACCGTGTGCTCCAGGATGACCGCCTCGCGCTTCTTGCGCAGGTCGGCGTCGGGCGCCGGAAGGTCCGCACCGGGCAGGATGAACTCGTGCTCCATGGCCATTTCGATTCCTCCACGCAGTGACCGTCTACTGATGCGGCTGACGCTAGGAGGCACACCTCGGCGCGCCCTCGCGTACCGCTCGAATATCGGTTCGTGCGGGTGGACGTACGGGCGGAAGCAGGGGGTTGGTCAGGCAGCGGCGCCGCTCCGGTCGGCGCGCTGCGGCGGACGGTAGCTGGGGCGGTAGCCGCAGGCCAGGCCGACCGGCGCGAGCAGGGTGGACAGGGCCATGTCGACGGCGTGGGGGCGGCCGGTGACGGCCCGGTACTCGTCGCGGAAGCCCAGGGCGAGCAGCGGCATCTGCAGGAAGGGGGTGCCGTCGGGGCGCAGCCTGCCTTCGCCGGCCAGCCCCCACAGGGTTTCGAAGAGCTGCTCGGTCCGGTAGGCGGGGGTGACGCGCCAGGTCATCCGGGTCCGCCCGGGGCCGCCGTTCCACATCGAGTGGGCCACGTTCGGCGGGATGTGGAACTCCTCCCCCGCGCCGTACGTGTGCAGGGTGCCGTCCAGCCGGACGCTGATCTGCCCGCTCTGGACGCGGAAGAGCTCGGTCTGCTTCGGGTGGTAGTGCGCGGGCGGCATGTGGGCGGCGCTCGCGTAGTCCACTTCCACTTCCAGGTAGGCGCCGTCCGTGTCGGCCGCCGTGGCCAGGAAGGTGAGCCGGTCGTCCCCGAGGTGCAGGGTGTCTCCGGAGCGTGCCATCGGATGTTTCTCCCATCATCGGTCCGGACGGTCCGGACGGTCCGGACGGTCAGGCGGCGGAGGTCTCGATGTAGCTGAGGGCGTTGAAGATCGTGCGGTTCGGGTCGGTGATGGCACGGCGTCCGTGCATGACCCGGGTGTTGTCGATGAGGGCGGCGTCGCCGTCCTGCCAGTCGAGGTTCTCCGTCAGCCGGGCCGTCACCGACTCGACCTCGGCCAGCAGCCGCGCGGACAGCTCGGTGCCGTCGGCGAAGGTGATCTTCGGCTTCTCGTAGTTGAAGGAGGGGCCCAGGATGCTGTTGGCGAAGGAGCGCCGTGCGGCGAAGACGGTGGGGCCGGCCGCGGGGGTGCGGAAGGAGTAGCGGACTCCGCCGTCCTCCTGGGCCACGATCCTGGTGCCGGGCGTCCGGTCGCCGAGCGCGACGAGTTCGCGCACGTCGATCTCCCCCGCGGGCGTGGTCCCGCCGAGCAGGTGGTGGGCCATGGCCCGCCACTGCGCCTCGGCCACGTAGCGGCTGTAGACGATGTCCTGCGCGGCGAAGGCCTCGCGCGCGGCGGGGCTGAAGGCGTCCCAGACGCGGTAGCCGTCGCAGACGGTGGTCTGGGAGCCGGAGGAGGCGGCCTTCTCGCAGAAGAACCAGGCGAGGTGGGAGCGGAAGGGGCTGTTGCCGTTCTCGGTGTGCAGGCCGACCTCGTCGAAGCCGGCGTCCACCTTCTGCGCGACCTCGGAGTAGAAGTCGCGGGCGGGGTCCAGGGTGGTCGAGGTGGAGGTGGCCTGCACCAGCGAGGTGAAGGCGGCCATGTCGGACGTGAAGCCCCGGAGCAGCAGGAAGCCCGCCTCCGCCAGCAGGTCGCGCAGGACCTTCGGGTCGATGTCCGCGAGGCTTCCGCCCTCGACGGGTTCCACGAGCAGTCCGGTGCCGGTGCCGTAGGGGGTGGTTCTGACGGCGGTCGTCGTGAGCGCGGGGGTCATGCCTTCTCCAGGTTCTTCTCGTGGTGGTGTGCCTCGTCGCGGCGCGGCTCGTGGTGCCGTTGCAGTACGTGGGCCCGTACGACGTCGCGCCGGGGGCGGCCGGTGACGGTGAAGCAGGTGGCGTACCCGGGATCGTCCTCGGGCATGAGGTGGATGACGGCGGCGCGTTCGATGCCGGAGAGGCGCTCGCGGCCGAACTCGTCGATGCGGCGCCGTGCGGTGGCCTGGTCCAGGCCGGCGTCGACGACGAAGAGGCCGTGGACCTGTTCGAGCCCGTCGGCGACGACCGCCGCCTCGCGGACGAAGCCGAGTTCGCGGTAGCGGGACTCGACCCACTCCGGGGAGACGTTGCGCCCGCTCGCCGTGATCACCATGCTCTTCTTGCGGCCGGTGATCCGCAGGTAGCCGTCCTCGTCGATCTCGGCGAGGTCGCCGGTGTGCAGCCGCCCCTGTGCGTCCACGACGACGCTGGAGGGGTCCTCCCGGGTGTACCCGGCGAACAGCGAGGTGCTGTGGATCAGCAGTTCGCCGTCCTCGGCCAGTTCGGCCCGTACGTGGTCCAGCGGGCGGCCCACGGTGCCGAACCGGACCTCGCCGGGGAAGTTCCACGAGACCACCGAGGAGTTCTCGCTGAGCCCGTAGCCCTCGTGGACGGTGAGTCCGTACGCGTCCAGGCGCCGCAGGACCTCTGCGGGCACGGGGGCTCCGCCGCAGGCGATGAAGACCGGGCCGTCGTGGCCGAAGATCCGCTGGTGCCGCTCCCGCACGTTCTCCTCGGGCCGCTCCTCGCACAGCGCGAGGAACAGGGCGGCGACCGTGGGCGGTACGACCAGGGCGGTGGGCCGGGCCTGGCGCAGCAGGGTGAGCATCCGGGGGCCGGCGTCGGCGGCGGTGCCGACCAGCGCGGTGCCGGGCGGCAGGAAGGACACCGACCCGCCCGTGAGGAAGGGCATGTAGAGCCCGGCGACCTGCTCGATGAGCAGGCTCAGCGGCACGACCGAGAGGTAGCGCTCGAAGTCGGCGGGGCGGATCCGTGCCCGCAGCGAGGTCAGCAGTTCGTCCAGGCCGTGCCGGCGGATCCGTACGCCCTTGGGGGCCGAGGTGGTGCCGGAGGTGTGGATGACCTTGACGACCGCGTCCCCGGCGGGGACCTCCGGGCGGGGCGCCGCTGCGGGCGCCGCGGCCATCAGCTCCGGAAGGCCGACGGGGGTCACGGGGCAGCCGGCCGGCAGGACGGCGGTCGCGGTGCTCCCCGTCCAGCGCTCCAGTGCGCGGGCGCCGCCGTCGTCGACGAGGCAGAGGTCGGCGCTCTCCAGGAGGGAGGCCGCCTGCTCGGCGGTGAAGGCGGTGGGGACCGGGATCTCCACGGCCCCGCAGAACAGGACGGCGAGGTCGGCGACGACCCACTCGGGGGAGTTCTCGGCGAGCAGGCCCACCCGGGCGGGGCGGCCGTGCTCCCCGGCCCACCGCCCCAGGCGGCCGGCGAGGACGAGGGCCGCGCCGATGATCTCGCGGTAGCTCCAGGCGGCGGCCGTCCCGGCGGAACCGCCGGCGGTTCCGTCGGCGGTCCCGTCGGCGGCGAGCACCCGCACCATCACGGCTTCGCTGTCCGCCTGTTCCAGCAGTCGCCCGGCGAGGGACACCCGGGGCGTGTCACGCGGCACGGGTCAGCACCTTCGCCTCCGGGCGGTTGCTGACGAACCGCATGTCGATCGTCTCGAAGCAGTAGCGGCCGATCGCGGCGAGCAGCAGCGTGCTCTGTTCGGCGGCTATGGCGTACCCGACCATCGGCCGGGTTTCGTAGTACGAGCCCCAGGTGGCCGCCTCCTCGGTGGTGAGGCGGTCGGGCGAGGCGTCGGCGAGGGGGTGGAAGACCACGCCGAGACGCTTCATCAGGGCGGCGAGCCGGTGGGTCATCGTCATCACCGCGTAGGGCCGGCCGAGGCAGGCCATGACCAGCGGGATCGCCTTGATGATCTCGGCGCCGGCGGTCACCCGGATCGAGGAGATGTTGCCGACCTGCATGACCTGGGAGCGCTTGACCGGCGCCTCGACGGAGGCGGCGATGACGTCCTCGACGGGACCGTCGAGATAGCGCTCCAGCAGGATGCTGCTCCCCTCCCCCTCGGGGAAGGACAGGCCCGCGCAGGCGAGGGCTTCCTCGGTGCCGTCCTCGGAGTCCTCGAAGAAGGCGAGGAAGCTGTCCGGGTCGGGAGAGATGCTGGCCTGGTACTGCTTGGCGAACACCTTCTGGGCCAGGTCCGCGGCGACCAGCCAGTCGGGAGTGCCGCGCTCGGAAAGCGTGATTCTCATGTGCCGCCCCTTTTGGAGGGTGGAGTGGGAGGAGGGGAGGGTCTCACCGCAGGCTGCCGGCCACGGCGGTGCGCCGCGTCACCGGCTTGGCGCCGACGGCGAGTCCGGCGGCGTGCACGGCGCTGTTGATCGAGGTCTCGGCGAGGATGCCGGGGGCGGCGACGGCGTCGCCGATCAGGTAGACGCCGTCCCCGCGGTCGACGGCGGGGCGGTCGCGCCAGCTCAGGCCGGGCAGGTCGAGGGCGCCGGTGCGGCCCCTGGAGACCCCTTCGCGGCGCCACAGGATGCGGTCCCGCCAGCCCGGGGTCGTCAGGTCGAAGAGCTTCTCCAGCCGGGCCAGCGCCTCGCCCTTGGACTCGCCGGGCCGCAGCGGCATGGCGCCCTGGAAGAGGGCCTCGCCCTTGGGGGCGAGCGAGGGGTCGTGGTCGGAGTACTGGGAGGTGAAGCCGCCCTCGTCCATGTCGAAGGAGACGTTCCCGTCCTTCTTGGAACGTGTCACGGCCATGTCGAGCAGGGCGGAGGTGCCGCTGGGCCAGTCCAGCGAGCTGTCGCCGAGCAGGCTGCGGGCGGAGGCCAGCGAGGTGGCGACGATCACCGGTCCGTCGGTGGGCAGTTCGGTGATCCGCGACCCGGTCTCGATGACCACGCCGTGCCGCTTGGCCACCCGCTCCATGCGCTCGACGACGGTGCCCCAGCCTCCGATGAAGTAGCGGCTGGGCAGCGGGAAGCGGGGGGTGCCCACGCGCAGCAGCCGCTCCCAGACGAAGGCCGCGGACAGCCGGCCCGGATCCCCGTCGAAGAGGATGGGGCCGAGGAAGCCGAGGGCCTCGTTGACGGTCTGCTGGTCGAAGCGCTCGCTCGCCCAGTCCTGGAAGGAGCGGTCGACGGGGACCTCGATGTCCCGGTGGAGCCAGCACATCTTCATGTAGCCGCTCGGCAGGGTCATCCGCAGTTTGCCCTGGTGCCGAAAGCGCATCCGGGTCCACTCGTGGAACGACAGCCGTACGTAGCGGCCGGCCAGGCCGCGCTGGAGCAGCCAGTGCCAGACGGGCCCGTTGTCCATGATGGTGTGGGGGCCGTCGTTGGTGACGTAGGGCGCGGAGGCCGACCGGGCGCGCCCGCCCAGGTGCGAGTGGGCCTCGTGGACGGTGACGCGGGCTCCCTTTTCCGCGGCGGTGATCGCCGCGGCCAGGCCGGCCAGGCCTCCGCCGATGATCGTGATGTTCGCCATGGTCATTCACTCACTCACGTTGGGGTGGACGGAGCCTGGTTCAGCCGTCGAGGGTGGCCATGGCGCCGGCGGGGTAGCGGTCGCCCACCGTGCTGCCGTGGGGGGCGATCTTGTCGAGGGCCGCGAGGTCGTCGGTGCTCAGCTCGACGTCGGAGGCCGCGATGTTCTGCTCCAGGTACGTGACCCGCTTGGTGCCGGGGATGGCGACGACGTCGTCGCCCTGGGCCAGTACCCAGGCCAGCGCGAGCTGTCCGGTGGTGATCCCCTTGGCCTCGGCCAGGGCCTCCAGCTGCTCGACGACGTGCAGGTTGGCGTCGAGGTTCTCCTTCTGGAAGCGGGGGACCACGCGGCGGAAGTCGTGCTCGGCCAGGTTGTCGAGGTTGCGGATGGCGCCGGTCAGCAGGCCCCGCCCGAGCGGGCTGTAGCCGACGAAGCCGATGCCGAGCTCGCGGACCGTCTCCAGAACGCCGTTGACCTCGACGTCGCGGGTGGACAGGGAGTACTCGGTCTGCACGGCGGTGAGCGGATGGACGGCGTGGGCGCGGCGGATGGTCGGGGCGGCCGCCTCGGAGATGCCGAGGTGGCGCACCTTGCCGGCGGCCACCAGCTCGGCCAGGGCGCCGAAGGACTCCTCGACCGGTACGCCGGGGTCGACCCGGTGCAGGTAGTAGAGGTCGATCCGGTCGGTGCCGAGCCGGCGCAGGCTGCCCTCGACGGCGGCGCGGATGTACTCCGGGCGGCCGTTCTGCTTGCCGGTGATCGTGCCGTCGGGGGTGACCTCGTTGCCGACCTTGGAGGCGACGACGACCTCGTCGCGCCGCCCCGCGATGGCCTTGGCGACGAACTCCTCGTTGGTGTGCGGACCGTAGAAGTCCGAGGTGTCGAGCAGGTTCACGCCGAGTTCGAAGGCCCGGTGGGCCGTACGCAGGGCCTCCTGGTCGTCGGCCGGACCGTAGGCGAAGGTCATGCCCATGCATCCGAGACCCTGCTCGGAGACCACCAGGCCCTGGCTGCCGAGCTTTCGTTGCCGCATCATCATGCGCCTTCCGCGGTAGTTATCGACGCTAGAAATACTAGCTTAGCTAGACTAGAGAATTGCCGGAGCCGCCCTCAAGGCCTGGGCCAGGAGGGCGGCGACCCGTCGTGCCGCTGTACGCCGGACCGCGCGTGCGTCAGGCCTCGTCGTACGTCAGACCGCGCCGTGCGTCAGGCCGCGGAGGCCAGTTCGCTGGTGACGGAGGACCAGGTGTGCTCCTGCTCCGCCGCGTTCCCCGCGAGCGCCTCCCAGGGATCGGCGCCGAGCGCCTCGGCCGCGGCCTCGCGCAGCCAGACGTCGAAGGGGTCGCGGGACTGGGCGAGCCGCTTCGCGGCCGCCGCCGGGTCGCGGGACTCCACCCGGGCCACCAGCACGTCCCGGCCGTCGAGCCGCTGGAGGGCGAAGGACTCCTGGAGGATGCCGGCCCTGCGCCGCGAGGCCTCGTACTCGCGTCGCCGCGGCCCGGAGAACTCCGCCTGTACGTCCTTCCAGCGCGCGGCGCCGCCCTCGGGGAGCGGCAGCAGCACGGTGGCGGGCTCGACGCTCCGGCGGGCCGCCGCGCGGGCGGCGGTGCGCGAGGAGGGCGCCAGGCGCCGCATGCCGAGTACGGAGAGCATGTTGGACTCGACGCCGATGCCCCAGCGTTCGGCGATCAGGCCGTCGTCCAGCAGCCGCCAGACCACCACGCCCTGGAACTCGATGTAGTGCCCGGTGGGGGGCATGCCGAGGAACTCGCCCCGGTGCGTGCCGCGCCAGGTGTTGTGGATGACGACGTGATCGCCGTGGGCGCTCATGTCCTCGATGGTCACGTGCAGGTCGGGGAAGCCCTCGCGCAGACCCGCGATGGTGTACTTGACGCCCTCCAGCCCCTCGGGCGCGCCCGGCAGCGGCTGGTGGTCGACCATGCCGGGGCTGTAGATCTCCTCCACGATGGAGAAGTCGCCCCGGTTCACGAAGGTGTCGAAGACCGCACGGATGGTCTTCTTGTTGCGCTCCTCCACGCTCACCGCGCTGCGCACCGTCTCTTGTATCGACACGTTCCGTCCTTAACTGGTGGGGAAGGGTGCTTCCCAGGTGAGGGTGAGTCCCGCGTACAGGTAGCGGCTGGCCTCGATCGCGAGCAGCAGCACGGTGTCCCCGGGCCGGATGCGGCCCTCGGTCCAGCCGGCGTCCAGCGCGAGGGGGACCGCGGCGGAGCCGGTGGCTCCCACGTCGGTGAGGTTCTCCACGATGATCTTGCTCAGGGTGGCCTGGTCGTCGGCGGACAGTCCGGCCGTGCCGTACTCGCTGGAGAAGTACTCGGCGTTGCCCTCCGGCAGCACGCACGCGTCGATGTCCGAGAGGGCGAGGCCGGAGCGGCGCAGCATGTCGTGGATGCCCTCCACGAAGACCTTGGGGCCGAACTGGGCGGTGCCGGGGATGTCGAGCTTGATGTCCATCAGCCGCGTGCGCCGCTGCTGTTCGTGCAGCGGGGCGTCGGTGCCGCCGCCGACGATCAGCATGCCGGGCTTGCGGGCGCCGCCCATGGACCGCGTGGCGAACACCTGGCGGCTGCCCTCGTGGGCCGAGCCCTCCTCGCCGCCGCGCAGCACCACGGCGCCGGCGCCGTCGCCGAAGGTGTAGACGGTGAGCCGGTCGCGCATCCGCACCTTGTGCGGGTCGCGGCCGAGGAAGACGGGTGCGAGCAGCGGCGAGACCGACTCCGCGCCGATGACCAGCGCGGTGCGGTAGGTGCCGTCGGCGAGCAGGCGCCGGGCGATGTCGAAGGCCTGGACGGCGCCCACGCAGCCTGCGCGGACCTCGATGACCGCGCAGTTCGCCAGGCCGAGCTGCTCCTGGACGTAGGTGGCGGCGACCGGGAGGAGGTAGTCCGGGCTGGCGGTGGAGAGCACGATCAGGTCGACCTCGGCCGCCTCCACGCCGGCCCGCTCCAGGGCCTGGCGGGCGGCGGCGGTGGCCATGGCGGAGGTGCTCGTACGGTGTTCGCCGGTGGCCGGGTCCACGATCCAGTGGCGGCGTTGGACCTGGATGCCCTCCAGGACGTCGTCGGGCAGCGGCCCGCAGATCCGGGCCAGGGCGTCGTTGTCGAGGGGCTCGCCGGGCAGGTGGGCGCCGGTGGCGAGGATGGAGACGTGCCGGTCGGTGCTGGGTGACATGGTCAGTTCTCCGTAGCGGGACGCAGGACGAGGCTGATGTGGGTCCCCCCGAGCGAGGAGCTGTTGATCAGGACCGGCCCGCTGTCCAGGCCGTTGTCCCAGCCGGTGAGGGCGAGTACGGCCGCCAGCTGTGCGCCCGCGCCGGCCGGCTCGCCGAGCGTGCGCTTGGGGGTGTGGACGGGCACGGAGCCCGCCCCTTCGAGCCGGCCGGCGGCCAGCGTCTCGGGGCCGTCGGCGCTTTCCAGGCCGGCCGCGTTGGCCCAGATCCCGGTCAGCTCGCCCGGCTGGACGCCCGCGTGGGCCAGGGCCCCGCGCATGGCCCGCTCCACGCCCTCGCCCCCGGCGTCCCAGCGCCCGATGCCCTGGGCGTCGGAGGCGGTGGCGTGCCCCGCGAACTCGGCCAGCACCCGGGCCCCGCGGGCCAGGGCGCTCGACTCCCGCTCCAGGACCAGGGCGATGCCCCCTTCGGACAGGGTGTAGCCCGCCTCTCCGAAGAGGGGCAGCCCGCGGTAGGCCTCCAGTACGCCCGGGGAGAGGTCCTCCACCGCCGGGCACAGCACCGCGTCGGCGCGGCCCTGCATCAGCAGGTCGTAGGCGACGGTGAGGGCCGAGGCCCCGGCCGCGTGACCGGTCGTCACCGTCGAGGTGGGCCCCTTGGCTCCGACGTTCATGGCGACCTGGCCGGCGGCGGCGTTGAAGACGGTGTTGGGGAACACCGCCGGGCTGCCGTAGGAGGGGCAGATGTCGAGGACGGGCCGCAGGAAGTCCTCGATGCTGCGCATCGGGCCCAGCCCGGTGCCCAGGACCACGCCGACCCGCTCGTCGGCGGTGAGCCCGGCGTGCTCCAGGGCGACGCGGCAGGAGGCCACGGCGAGCTGTCCGAGGCGGTCCATGCGGCGCCGCTCGACGGGTGTGGTGTGCGCCGCCGCGTCGAAGTCCGCGCGTGCGACGCGCAGTCCGTCCTCCTGCGCGCCCAGCGGGCTGCCTCCGCGCCAGGCCCGCCACAGCGCGTCGGCGCCCGTACCGGCCGCGGTGATCGCGGCGAAGCCCGTGACCACCACCTTCTCCCCGGCGGGCGGGACCTCGGCGGTGAAGCGCCGGCCTGCCGGGCGGCCGAAGGCGACGCACGCGTTGGCCCCGGCGAAGGCGAAGTTGTTCGACAGCGCGGCGTCCATGGCGTGCGGGCGTCCGGCGTCGGGCACGGCGTCCAGGCCGCACTTGGGGTCCACGCCGGTGAAGTTGGCGGTGGGCGGGGCGATCTGCTCGACCAGCGCCTGGACGGTGACGATGGCCTCGACCGCCCCGGCGGCGCCCAGCAGGTGGCCGATCATCGACTTGGAGCTGCTGAGCGGGGTCTTCTCGGCGGCCTCGCCGAGTGCGGCGCGGACCGCGTTGCTCTCGGCGGAGTCGTTCTTGGGCGTACCGGTGCCGTGGCCGTTGATGTAGCCGACGTCCTCGGGGGTGAGGCCGGAGGAGCTCAGCGCGCCGCGGATCGCGCGGGCCGCGCCCTCGCCCTGGGGGTGCGGGGCGGTGGCGTGGTAGCCGTCGGCGGAGAGCCCGTAGCCCAGGACCTCGGCGAGGATGGGGGCGCCCGCCGCGCGGGCCACGGACTCCTCGGCCAGGACGAGCATGCCCGCGCCCTCGCCCAGGGAGAGGCCGTCGCGGTCCTTGGAGTACGGGGCGGCCGGCTTGCTGGACAGCGACTGGAGGCTGGTGAACCCGGCCCACGCCGTCTCGGTGAAGGCGTCGCTGCCGCCGACGAGCATGGCGTCGGAGTGTCCCGAGCGGATCGATTCGACGGCGTGGGCGATGGCGTGGGCGCCCGAGGCGCAGGCCGTGTTCACCGACAGCGAGGGCCCCTTGAGGCCGAAGGCGCTGCTGAGCGCCTCGGCGATGGCCTGCGGGGGCACCAGCAGGTAGTGCCGGCCGTCGTCCTCGGGGGCGCCGCCGGCCCGGGCTCTGCGGGCGAGCTTCTCCGCGCTGCGCAGCCCGCCGTTGCAGGAGCCGAAGGAGACGCCCCAGCGGCCGGCGGGCACGCCGCCGAGGTCCGCCTGGTCCAGCGCCTCCTGCGCCGCCGCCAGTGCGAAGTCGACGGCGGGCTCGCGTTCGCTTCCGCCGAAGGCGGCCAGGTAGTCGTAGGCGGGGGCGAGCTCGCTCTGGACCTCGCCGCCGATGTCGGTGCCGTAGAAGTCCATCGGCATGCCGCGCACCGGTCCGATGGCCGAGTATCCGGCCCGTACGCCCTCCCACAGGGCGGTGGCGGTGGCGCCCTGGGCGGTCACGGCGCCGACGCCGCAGACCACCACGGTCCGGGTCCGGCCGCCCGTGCCGTCCGGCGCGGTGTCGTGCTCGTACACGTCGTCGGTCATGTCCGCTCTCCGTCCGGGGGTATGCGTATGTCCGTCATGAGGTCCGCCCCATGGCAATGGCCACCGCCTGGCCTTCCAGACCGCGGGCGAGGGCCAGCGCGCTGTCGGGCCGCGTTTCGCGCGGGGTGAGCGGTACGTAGTCGAGGTCGCACTCGTCGGCGGGGTGGTGCAGGTTCTGGGTGGCGGGAACGACGCCGGAGTTCAGGGCGAGCGCGGTGACGGCCGCGTTCAGGGCCCCGGCTCCGCCGACGAGGTGGCCGGTCTGCGGTTTGATGCTGCTGATCTGCGCCGCCTTGGCGGCCGTGCCGAGGGCGTCGTGCAGGGCGAGGGTCTCGCTGGCGTCGCCCTGGACGGTGGCGCAGCCGTGGGCGGCGATGTAGCCGCCGTCGTGGAAGACGCCGCCCGCGTCGTCGAGCGCGCGGACGATCGCCCGGGACAGGCCGCGGGCCCTGGCCTGCGGGCTGGGCGGGCGTACGCAGTCGTTGCCCGCGCCGTAGCCGGTGACCTCGGCGTAGCAGTGGGCGCCCCGGGCCAGGGCGTGTTCGCGCTCCTCCAGGACGAGCAGGGCGGCGCCCTCGCCGAACACGGAACCGCTGCGGTCGCGGTCGAAGGGGCGGAAGGCCTCCTGGCCGAGGTCGGTGCGGGTGGACAGAACGCCGAGGCCGTCCATCTTGGACATGGCCCACCAGCCGGTGGCGTCGTCGTACCCGCCCGCGAGCACGATGTCGGCCTCGCCGCGGCGTACGGTGCGCATGCCGCGGCCGATCGCCATGGCGCCGGCGTCGGCGGTGCCCGCGAAGTAGGCGTTGGCGCCGCGGATCCCGTACTTCTCGGAGATGTGGAAGCCGGCCGCGGGCTGCAGCCCCTCGACGAAGAACAGCGGGGCGATCACCGAGGACGCCGTCCGGCCCAGCTTGTGCAGGTCGGGGGTGCCGTCCTCGGCGCGCACGGCCTGGAGCTGGGCGATCAGCTCGTCCATGCGGGGCATTTCCTTGTTGCTGCCGAGGAAGAGCCCGGTGCGCTGCCCGAGGTCGCTCTCGCCGTCCAGGCCGGCGTCGCGCAGCGCCAGGGTGGCGCCCGCCAGGGCCAGCTGGTCCCCGCGGCACAGCATGCGCAGGGTGCGCCGGTTCGCCCACTGCGTGGGGTCGAAGTCGTGGATCTCCGCGCCGATCCCGGTGCGCAGCGGCGCCGGGTCGTAGGCGCGCAGCGGGCCGATCCCGCTGCGGCCTTCGAGGAGGTTCTCCCAGGTGGGTGCGGCGCCCTGGCCGATCGCGGTCATCAGACCGATGCCGGTCACCATCACGCGCCGCCTGTCGTCGCTCATGCTGTGCCCTCCCTGGGCTCGTCGGCGCTCACCAGGGTGAGGAGGCGAGCGGCGGCAACCACACGGCCCTCGACCCGGGCGGTGGTCCGTACATCGGTCGTCTGCTGCGTGCGTGCCGTCACCTCTACGGTGATCTCGACCTGGTCGCCGGGGGCCACGAAGTGCTTCCAGCGGACGCCCCGTACGGAGGCGAGCCGCCATCCGGCCGGGTCGCCGCCCGCGACGGCCTTCGCCAGGTCGGCCATGCTCTCCAGGAGCAGTACGCCCGGCAGGATGGGGTGACGGGGGAAGTGGTGGTCGAAGACGGGCAGGGTGGCGGGGATGTTGCGGACGGCGACCGCCCGTTCGCCCGGGACGAGCTCCACGAGGCGGTCGAAGCCGTGGGGGACCTCAGCCCTCGTGCCCACCTCCGTCGCGGTGCTCACGCCTCCTCCTGCGGGGCGCCGATGACGATGCTGGTGTTGCTGCCGCCGAACGCGAAGGCGTTGATGAGGACTCCCGACACCGGCATGGGGCGCGCGGTGTGCGGTACGTAGTCCAGGTCGAGCCCGCGGTCGGGCCGGTCGAGGTTGACGGTGGGAGGCACCAGGGAGTGGCGCATCGCGTTGACGGCCGCGAGCACGCCGAGTCCGAGGCTGGCCGAGGTCAGGTGTCCGGCCATGGACTTGGGCGCGCTGACCACCAGCCGCTGCGCCTCGGCGCCGAACACCTTCTTGATGGCGGTCGTCTCGGACTGGTCGTTGCCGTGGGTGCTGGTGCCGTGGGCCACGACGTAGTCGATGCCGGTGGTGCCGAGGCCGGATTCGGCGATGGCGCCCTCCATGGCCTGGATGGCTCCGGAGCCGTCCGGCGGGGAGTCGGTGATGCGGTAGGCGTTGAGGGTGGAGCTGTAGCCGAGGACCTCGGCGAGGATGGTGGCGCCGCGTTCGCGGGCCGCGTCCATGTCCTCCAGGATCACCGCGACGGCTCCCTCGCCGACCACGAAGCCGCTGCGGTCCGCGTCGAAGGGGCGCGAGGCGTGCTCGGGATCGTCGTTGTACTGGTCCGTCAGGGCCCCGAGCAGGCTGAAGCCGAGCAGGTCGAGCCAGGTCGTCAGCGAGTCGTAGCCGCCGGCGATCATCAGCTTCGCGTCGCCCTCCTGGATGGCGCGGTACGCCTCCCCGATGGCGTGCCCGGATCCGGCGCAGGCGGTGCTGATGCCCAGCATCGGACCGGTGCCGCCGACCATCCGGGCCATGGCGGCCAGGGGGACGTTCTGGTCGTCGGTGAGGGTCAGGGCGGGGGGCTGGCAGATGAAGGCGTCCGCCTGTCCGGTGGTGGCCCGCAGGTGGCCGATGTCGAGCAACGCCTGGAGTTCGGGACGGCCGACGCTGGCTCCCATGGCGACGCCGCGCTCGTCGGCGGCGTACACCTCCTCGGAGAGCTCGTCGACCCCGGCGCAGCGGACCGCCTCCCAGGCCGCCGCGACGCCGAACTGGCCGACGCGCGAGAGGTGCTTGCGCCCGACCTTCGCCGGGATGGCGGCCGCCGCGTCGAAGTCCTTGACCTGCGCGGCGATCCGTACCGGGAAGCCGGAGGCGTCGAAGGTGGTCAGCGGACCCACTCCGCTGCGTCCGGTGGCCAGGCCTTCCCAGGTGCTGTCCGCATCGTTGCCGAGCGGGGTGACCGCCCCGACTCCGGTGATGGCTACGCGCTTCATCCGACCGGTCCTCCACCCTGCAGCTGTCGCGCCATGCGCGCCGTGTTCGCCGGGTCGTCGAGACGCTCGGCGTCGATGAGCGCGCACATGATGCCGCTCGCTTCCAGGACGGTCTCGCCGTCCACCGTGACGGTGCCGTCCAGGATCGCGGCGTCGTCGTTCATCGATTCGATCCTGGCCTCCATGCGGAGCACCTCACCGGGCACCACCGGACGGTGGGCGGTGGCCTCGCCCACGGCGAGCAGCGCCGCGCGCAGCTTGTGGTCGGTGCTGAGCATGATCAGCCAGGTGGCCGACTGGCACAGGGCCTCCAGCGCGAGTCCGAAGGGCAGTGCCGGGCCGTTCGCCGTGGCCTGCCAGTAGTCCTCGTCGACGGTGGTGACCTTACGGGCGGTGATCCGCTCGCGGGGGGTCCAGGTCTCGATCCGGTCGATCAGATGGAATCGCATCGTCGTCTCTTCGTCTCTTCCTTCCGTTCCCCGCGGTCCTACGGGCGGCCGATGCCGAGCTGGGCGGAGAATCCGCCGTCCACGGTGAGCAGTTCGCCGGTGGTGTAGCCGGAGTCCGGGCCGGCCAGGAACACGGCGGCCGCGGCGACCTGCTCGACGGTGGCGAAGCGGCGCAGGGGGATCTGCCGCTTGATGCTCTTGCCCCCGTCGCGCTGGAGCACCTCGCCCACCAGTTCGGTCGGGGTGAAGCCCGCGAGGACCGCGTTGACCCGTACGCCGAACCGGGCGAGCTCGATCGCGGCGGAGCGGGTGAAGGAGTTCAGGGCGCCCTTGGAGGCGGAGTAGTTGGACTGGCCGATCCAGCCGCGCTCGCCCATGGCGGAGGAGATGTTGACGACGGTGGCGTCGCCCTGGGCCATGAAGTGCTCCATGACGGCGTGCGTGCAGTGGTACGCCCCGCCGAAGTTGACCTTCATGACGTTCAGCCAGGCGTCCGGCGCGGAATCGTAGATCAGGCCGTCGTCGCTGGTGCCCGCGTTGTTGACCAGCACGTTCAGGGAGCCCAGCTGACGGATCGCCTCGGCGACCAGTTCCGCGGCCTCGGCGGGGTCGGAGACGTCGGCGCCGATCGCCACGGCCCGGCCGCCCGCCGCCTCGATCTCCTTGACGACCGCCAGGGCGTCTTCCCGGCGCGAGCGGTAGTTGACTGCGACAGCCGCCCCTTGTTCGGCCAGGGCCAGGGCGATGGCCCGGCCGATGCCCCGCGAGGCGCCGGTGACCAGGGCGGTGCGGTCCTTCAGCTTCATCTGTCTCTTCCCGTTTCTGCTACGAGGTGGGCGTCCTGGCTGCTGCGGCCGACGGGCGCCCTACGGGCCCCGGCGCCACCCGCATCCGCCCGGCCCTGCGGTGGGGGGCCGGGCGGATGCGGGACGGCATGTCAGGCGGCGGCCGCGTGGGCGCGCTCGGTCAGCAGATCGGTGAGGTTCTGCACGGTGAACAGGCCGAGGACCCCCTCGGCGGTCAGCGGCTCCGCGAGCTGGTTGCGGTCGAACTGCGGCAGGACCTTCTCCAGGTGGGTCAGGCCGGTGTCGTTGACGACCTCGTTCTCGTCGCCGAACTCCTCGTCCGGGATGCCGCCCTGGAGCAGGTTGGCGATGTCGGCCACGGTGATCTTCACCTTGGTGGCGCGCTCCAGCCGGAAGAGGATGTCGAGCAGGTCGATGGACTCGGCACCCAGCGCCCCGAGGAGGGTCGCGTCGGGAACGGCCTCGGCCTCGTCGATGCCGAGGGCGTCGGCTATGGCGGCCTGGACCGCGGGGAGGTAGTCGGTCGACAGGGTGGTCAGGGTTTCGGGCACCGTTTGCTGCCTTTCAAGGGGATTTTCGCGAAGGGGACGAAAGAGAGGGAGGAAGAGGAGGGGACGGAGACGGGGGCGGGCGTACGCGCCCACCACGGGTACGCGGCTACGCGGCGGCCGCGCCGACGACGGGCTGCGGGCGCAGGTCGCGCAGGAGCGTGGCGATGCGGCGCTCGTCGTTGGTGCTGCGCACCAGGGCGCCGGGTACGGAGCGGTTGGCGAAGCCGCTGAGGACGCGGCCGGGGCCGACCTCCAGATAGCCGTCCACGCCGTGCGCCGAGGCGGATTCCAGTACGTCGACCCAGCGCACCGGGCCGGCGAGCTGGCGCCGGAGCAGGTCGCGGGCGTGCGCCCCGTCCCGCACCGGGCCCCCGGTCACCGAGCTGATGACGGTCAGGTGGGGCGCGGAGAAGGCGGTGCGCTCCAGTTCGGCGGTGAACTCGGCCTCGACCGCGCTCATCAGCGAACAGTGGAAGGGCGCGGAGACCTTCAGCGGCACGGCCCGCTCGGCGCCCGCCTCCAGCGCGAGCCGGCCCACCTCGGCGACCGCCCCGCTCTGGCCGGAGATCACCGTCTGACCGGCCTCGTTGTAGTTGGCGACCTCCACCACGCCGAGCGGTGCGGCGGCCGCGCAGAGCTGCTCGATCCGCTCGGGAGCCAGCCCCATGACCGCCGTCATGGCCCCGGACACCCGGCGCGAGACGCCCGCCATGAGCTCGCCGCGACGGCGTACGAGGCGCAGCGCGTCGCCCGCTTCGAGGACGCCGGCGGCGATCAGCGCCGTGTACTCGCCCAGGCTGTGCCCGGCGACCGCGCCGGGCCTGAAACCGGTCTCCTCGCGCAGTACCTCGTACACCGCGAGGCTGGTGGCGACGATGGCGGGCTGGGCGATCTCGGTCGGTGCGAGGTCCGCCTCGGGGGCCGTGGTGCACAGGTGCGTCAGGGGGAGTCCCGTGGCCTCCTCCGCCTGGGCCAGCACGCGTCCGACCGTGCGGGGGTGTTCGCGGAGGAGGTGTCCGGCCATGCCCGCGCGCTGCGAGCCCTGACCGGGAAACATCGTGAAGAGATTGTCGATCATCCCCGTTCCTACCTCACTGAGTTGTGGGTGACAGGTCGTCGAGCCGTCGGTCCGTCGCACACAGACGGCTGGTTCTCGACCCCGTGAAATCTGGCATCACGTTCTGGCGCATTCCTCGAATGCGCCTCGACTCACTCGGCTGCGGCGCCGGGCGCGGCGGCAGTCCGGGCGGCGGGGTGCGCGAGCGCCCGCGCGGGGGCCTTGGCCCAGCGGGTGCCGTAGGCGACCTGCCCCTTCTCGGCCGCGCCGAAGGCCTTGGTGTTCCAGTTCTTGCGCATGAAGGCCTCCCGCGCCTTGATCAGGAGCGGGTTCTCCACCGAGCCCATCTGCCCGATGCGCCAGGCGATGCGCTGCAGGGGCGCGGTGCGCTCGCGGCGCTCGGACTCGTAGGAGCGGAGCGCGGAGACCGGGTCGCTGCCCGCCCGCTCCAGGTGCTCGGCCAGGACCAGGGCGTCTTCCAGGGCCTGGCAGGCGCCCTGGCCGATGTTGAAGGTGATGGGGTGCGCGGCGTCTCCGAGCAGGGTGACGCGGCCCTTGCCCCAGTGGCGTTCGGGCTTGCGGCCCTCGACGTCTCCGCGCAGGATCCATTCCTCGGGGGTGGCGCGCAGGATGTCCGAGACCGGTCCGCCCCAGCCCGCGTGGCGGCGCAGCAGCATGTCCCGTACGCCGGGCTCGTCGCGCCCGCCGGGCGCCCCGTTGGCCACGCTCATCCAGTGCACCAGGCCGGGGGCGACGTCGTAGTAGGTGAACCGGGTGCCCGGCCCGAACATGGCGTTGAAGGTGCCGGCCGGGATGTCGGCGTGCTCCATCGGGGCCCGGCCGCGCCAGGCGATGTAGCCGCTGAAACGGTTCTTGGCGGGCCCGAACATGGCGTCGCGCACGGCGCCGTGGATGCCGTCGGCCCCGATCAGCAGGTCGCCGCGCTCGCTGCCACCGTCGGCGAAGCGGACCGTGACGCCCTCGGCGTCCTGGTCGAAGCCGGTCACCTGGGCGCCCGTACGCACGACCGGGCCCTCAAGCGCGTCGCGCAGGATGCCGTGCAGCACGGAGCGTTCGACGGCGATGGTGGGCTGTCCGTAGCGGGTGACGAAGTCGCCTATCGGCCAGGCGCCGAGCACTTCGCCGCGCCAGGTGCTGAAGTGCGCCGTCTCCTGGGCCGGGGCGATCTCCAGGACCTTCTCGGCCAGGCCCAGGTAGTCCAGCGCGAGCACGCCGTTGGTCCAGATGTGCAGTCCCGCGCCGCCGTCGCGCAGCTCCTCGGCGCGCTCGAAGACGACGACCTCGAAGCCCCCCCGCTGGAGTGCGAGGGCCGCGGCGAGGCCGCCGATCCCTCCGCCGGCGATGAGTACGCGACGGGGACGTCGTCCTATGGCCATCTCTAGCTCTCCTCCGTGGCTGTCCGGGCGGCCAGGCCGCTCCCATCGGGTACGAGATCCCTGACGGACTCCGGTAGTTGTCAACGCTAGCATTGCGAGCGCCGATGTTGATAGTGTCGGCAGGACATCTAGCATCGCTATATCCCCGTGGCGCGACGGCCACGCGGCAACCGGCAGAACGACAGAGGTGGTTGTGATGGAAGCGCTCCTGCTCACGCTGGCCGTGGTGGCCACCATGGCGAACGCGGTGGTCTACGGCACCGACGTCTTCTCGGCACTCGTCCAGCGGCCCGCCATGGCCCACGTCGACGACGCGGCCCTGACCAGCGCCATGGGCCAGATCCACCGCTTCGGCGACAGCCGGATGCCCATACCGGGCGTCTTCGGCCTGGTCGCCACGGTCGGCACCGCCGCCGTGGCCGGATTCGAGGGCAAGACCACGCCGTCCGTGGCCTCGGGCGTGGCCGCCCTGGCCCTCGTGGTGTGGCTGGTCATCTACAACAAGGTGAGCGCGCCCGTGAACAAGGAGCTGACCGGAGCGGCGCTGGACTGCCGCGTCGCGCCCGACGCCCGTGGCCTGCAGCGCACCTGGGACAGCGTCATCAACGTCCGGGTCCTGCTCCAGGCGGTGGCGCTCGGCGGGATGTGCGTCGCGCTCGTGGCCTCCTGAGCCGAGACCCCCGCAACTCCCCGGGAACCCACGCGCCGGGGCTTCGAAGGGGACCCGCCACCCGGCGGGTCCCCTTCGGCATGCGCCCCCACCGCCGGGATGCGGCTGTGCGGGAGGCCGGGAGGGGTGACCGGTTTTCGTGGTTTTCGCCAAGGCTGATGGCTCGTCGGTTTGGGAGAGACTGCCGGTCGGAGGGCTCGATCCGTCGTGTTCACGGGCGGGGTCGGGCCCTCTCGCACGGTGAATCACGAACGGGGAGGACGGCACGATGAGTGCACAGGAGCAGTACGACGAGATCGGTGAGGCGTACGAGGGGTTCAAGGCCCTTCCGCTGGAGCAGTGGGCCATCGTGCCCGGATTCCTGGCCCTGGTCGGGGACGTGACGGGCAAGTCGGTGCTCGACCTGGCATCCGGCACCGGCTTCTACAGCCGGGAGTTCAAGCGGCGCGGCGCGGCCGACGTCCTCGGCATCGACATCTCCGGCGAGATGGTCGCCGTGGCGCAGGCGATCGAGGAGCGCGATCCCCTGGGCGTGCGCTACGAGGTGGGCGACGCGGCCGAGCTGCGGTCCTTCGAGGAACCCTTCGACATCGGGCTGGCCGTCCAGCTCCTCAACTACTCCTCGGACATCGCCACCACCGAGCGGATGTGCCGCAACATCCACCGGAGCCTGAAGCCCGGCGCCGAGCTCTTCCTGATCAACCAGTCGCCCGACTACCGCTTCGACGGGCCGACCCCGGAGAAGTACGGCTTCCGCACGGAGCTCACCGGCGAGGAGGTCGAGGTCGGCTTCAAAGTGCGGACCACGGCGCTGCTCGACCCGCCGGTCTCCTTCGTCGCCCACTTCCCGCGCCGCGAGGTGTACGAGAGCTGCCTGAAGGCGGCCGGTTTCAGCGAGCTGACCTGGACCCCGGTGACGGTGTCGGAGGCCGGCGTGCAGGAGTTCGGTGCGGAGCACTGGGCCGACCTCGCCGAGAACCCGCCGCTGGAGATGCTGCGCTGCCGCGCGTGACGATCGCCCGCCTGACGATCCGCCGCCTGACGATCCACCGTCGGCGACGCGCCGCCTGACGACGCATCGGATGCGGTGACGGCCCGGCCCCGGGAGTCTTCCAGGGCCGGGCCGTCGGTGGTTCACGCGGTGCCGGGCCAGGCACCGGCCGCCCTTCGAGTCGGTCGGCGGCCCCTCATTGCCTGTGGTCGTAGCCTTCGCGATGGGTGAGGACCTCCTCCATGTGGCCCTCCGCCCATTGCTTGATTCCCCGCATGACCACCTGGAGCGAGCGACCGAGATCGGTCAGCTCGTACGTGACGGTCACGGGCACCGTGGGGGTCACGGTCCTGGTCACCATCCCGTCGCGCTCCAGTGCGCGCAGCGTCTGCGTCAGCATCTTCTGGCTCACGCCCGAAATCCGGCGTGACAGCTCGGAGAACCGCATGGGCTGCGGTTCGCCGCCCGGGACGGCCCCGGGGCCGTCCCCGCCCAGGGCGGCGAGCACCAGGGCGACCCACTTGTCGGAGAGCCGCTCCAGGAGCTGGCGGCTGGGACATGCCGCAAAGAACGCGTCGTACTGCGCTTTGGCTACGGCCCGCCGCTGGGACGCGGTACTGGTCTGCACAACTCGTCTCCTCCGCTCGGTGACTAAGGCACTTTCAGGTACCTACTTCCCACGGGGAAGCAGCTCCCTCCATGGTGGTGCTGCACCACAGCGATGGCAAGAGCAGCAGACGAGGCCCTCACCAAGGAGCGGATGACCATGCATCAGATGACCTCTCGGCGGATCGTGGTCCGTGTGCCGTCCGGTCCCCGGTCGATCGAGACCGTCGAGGTCCCGGTGGCCGAGCCGGGGCCGGAGCAGATCCGGGTCAAGATCGGAGCCGCGGCGATCAACCCGGTCGACCTGGGGGTGGCCGGGGGCATCTTCCACCGGCTCGGATTGGTCGACCAGCCGGACTACACCGGTCTCGGCTGGGACTTCGCCGGCACCGTGGACGCCGCCGGGCCCGGTGTCGAGCTGCCGGTCGGCACCCGTGTCGCCGGGTTCCTCGACGGTTTCGACCGCGATCACGGATCCCATGCCGAGCACCTCCTGGTCTCCGCCGCGCAGGTCGCCGTCGTTCCGGACGGCCTGGACCTGGTCGAGGCCGGGGCGGTGCCGCTCAACGCCACCGCCGCGGCCCAGCTCGTCGACCTCCTCGGTGACGCGCCCGCCGGGGCCCGGCGCTTGCTGGTGACCGGCGCGGCGGGTGCGGTGGGCGCTCATGTCGCCGTACTCGCCCAGGACCGCGGCTGGCAGGTGACCGGGATGGCCCGAGCGGCCGACGAACCGTTCGTCCGGGGGCTCGGCGCCGGCTTCGCCACCGATCTCGGGCAGGGCTGGGATGCCGTTGCCGATGCCGGAGCCCTGCAGGAGTCCGCCCTGCGTGCGGTGCGCGACGGCGGCCGGTTCGTCGGCGTGCAGCCGGCCGCACGGCTTCCCGAGGAGCGCGGCATCACCGTCGAGGTCCTGTTCGCCCGTCCCGACGGTGCACTTCTCGCCCGGCTGCTCGTACGGGTGGCGGCGGGAGAACTGCCGGCTCGCGTCCACTCCGTCGCGCCGCTCGGCGAAGCGGCCGATGCCTACCGGGCGATGGCCAAGGGCAGCGTCCGCGGGCGGATCGTCCTCGTCCCGTGAGGCGCGGCCCCGTCTCGCGGCTGACGCCGTGACCGCGGGGTCGCCGAAAACCGTCACGAACTGCACGAGTTGCACGAGCTACACGACAATCACTTCGTCACAAGAGACTCTCCCGTCACAGGAGACTCCCCCAACGGACGGGACAAGCCGATGCTCACCACCATTGCCACTGTTCTCGCCGGCCTGCTCGGCGCGGCCCTCATCTTCATGGGCGCGATGGTCTTCGCGAAGCCGCAGAACGCCGCCGGCTTCGGCATTCCCCGCACACCGGTCGATGACCCCGCCTTCCGGTCCTGGCTGCACGTGAAGGGTGCGCGGGAGATCGTGTGCGGGATCTTCATGTTCGTACTGATGCTCACCGCGCCGACGTCGGTGCTGGGTTGGTACGTGCTGACGTTCGCGGTGATGCCGGTCGCGGACGCGGTGATCGTGCTGCGCAGCGGTGGGCCGAAGGCCACCGCCTACGGCGTCCACGCCGCGACGGCCGCGGTGATGCTGGTGACCGCCATCGGCCTCCTGGTCTGATGCACCGTCGGGCTCCGATCCCGGCCGATCTCAGTTCTCAGTTCACAGTTCTCGGTGCGCGGCGGGGCGGGGCGGCTCAAGAGCCGCCCCGCTGCCTGTATTGCCCGGTGGTGCTCACTGCGCCGTTCTCTTGGCGGTGCGGCTCAGAGGCTGCGGGCCGTGATGTCGCCGTACGAGGTGGTCGCGTGGATCTCGAGCCGGTCGGCGGCGCCTTCGGTGTTCTTCAGCGCGTTGTGGATCCGGCCGTAGGAGGTGCCCGCGTCCAGGGAGGCGGCGGCCGCGGCGGCGGCGCCGACCGAGACGTCGCCGGACTCGGTGCGCAGGACGACCGTGCCGCGCACGGCCTCGGCGATGGTGATGCCGCCCTTCATGGTGCTGATCTCCGCGGGGCCGCCCAGGCGGCCGACGGCGATGTCGCCGTCCTGGACGGTGAGGCGGGCGCTCGCGGCCTCGTCGAGCTTGACGGTGGCCTGCGCGCCCTCGAAGGCGACGTCGCCGAGCCGTCCGACGCCGCGGAACTCGGCGGCGGCCGCCTTGGCCTCGACGCGGGAGCCGGCCGGGAGCTGGACGGTGACCTCGATGGATCCGGCGGCGCCGAGCATCCGGTTCTTCGCCTCGGGGACCTCGATGCGCAGGACTCCGTCGGCGTAGGCGACCGTCGTCTGCTCCGCCGTCTTCACGTCGCGGCCCTTCGAGGCGTCCGCGGGCAGGACCTCGACGGTGGTGTCGGCGCGGTCGGCGGCGATGAGGCGGATGCGGCCGGCGGGGATGTCGAGGACGGCGGCGATCGGGGCGGTGGTGGCGAACTTCTGCATGATGCTCTCCTGTGTCTCCGCTGTGCTGCGGTGTTTGTTTCCGACAACGGAAAAGCTACGTTGCATTCCAATACCCTGCAACATGCTCGTTGCGCAGAATTGGCATTGCCGCAGGTCAATAGCCCATTTTTGTTGCAATGGCTTTGCATTCAATGCAACGAAGACCGAGTCGGCGTTGCAATGAACTAAGAGTGAACGCTATGCTGGGGATCACAAGAGACCTACGAGAGGGAGATCACGGTGCCGGGAGGCAGACTCACGCAGCAGGAGCGCCAGCAGATCGCGCTGGGGCTGGCCGACGGGCTCGCCTACGCGGAGATCGCCCGGCGGCTGGACCGGCCGACGTCGACGGTCACCCGCGAGGTGATGCGCAACGGCGGCCCCGCCTCCTACCGCTCCGATCTGGCCCACCGCGCCACCGAACGCCGCGCCCACCGGAGCAGGCAGGCCGTGCCCCGGGGGCCGCAGGCGTCCGCGCAGGCCGACGGGCGCGATGCCGAGGCCGTGCGCGCGTACGAGGAGACGTTCGCCGGCATCTTCATGCAGTCGGGCCTGTCCAAGATGACGGCCCGGGTGCTGGCCGCGCTCTACACCACCGACGCGGGCAGCCTCACCGCGTCCGAGCTGGTGCGGCGCCTCCAGGTCAGTCCGGCGTCCGTCTCGAAGGCCATCACCTTCCTCGAAGGCCAGTCCCTGGTCCGCCGGGAGCCGGACGAGGGCCGCCGCGAGCGCTACGTCGTCGACGACGACGTCTGGTACCAGGGGATGATCGCCAGCGCCCGTGCCCACACCCTGCTCGTGGAGACCGCCCGGCAGGGCGTGGGCGTCCTCGGCCCGGGCACACCGGCCGCCACCCGCCTCGAAAACATCGCCCGCTTCGTCGACTTCGTGAGCGAGGGCATAACCCGCGCCGCGGAGCAGGCCCGCGAGGTCCTCCACACGAAGCCCGCACCGCCCGCCGACGGGGCTGCAGGCGCCGCCGGTCCGCCGTCCCCGGAGGACTCCGCCTGAGGGCCGGCGGCCCCCTTTGTCTCTCCCCTGAACTTCGCCTGGGTCGTTCCTGACACGGGTGAACCACGTCTGCAGAACTCTGGCCAGGCTCTGAAAACGCGGTGTGTTGAACCCGCGACCCGGCCCGCAGAAGCTGTGGAGCACGGTCCGGTGAGCTGTCCGCCGAGATCGGGCCCAAGGAGAGTGCGCATGTCCCAGCACGGCTCGCCCGAAGACCAGGCGGCCCGGCTCCTGCCGGACCTCGTCGCCGGTCCGGCCCTGCCGCGGTGGCTCGCCGTCGCCGGGCGGGAACCGGAACGCCCCACCGGATCCACGCGCCGCACCGGATCCACGCGCCGCACCGGAACCGGCGACTGAGCAGGGCGGAACGAGGCCGGAGCTCTGCCCAAGGGCCGTCAAGCGGGGCGCGACCCGCCCACCCCTCATGGAAGGCGTACGAACCATGGCACTACGGAACACGACCACCTGGCTCGAACGATTGCCCGATCTGCCGGCCCTGCGCGCCGCCGACACCGGGTCGCGCGTGCGGATCATCGAGCAGTACATCTGCCAGGAACTCACCGAGACCCTCGACATCCCGCCCGCCTACCGGATCAACGTCCGCCGGCCGCTGCGCAGTCAGGGCGTGGACTCGATCATGGCGATCCAGCTCAAGCGGAAGCTGGAGACGGCGCTCGGCGTCACGGTGAAGGCAGCCGACCTGCTGCGCGACGACAGCGTGGCCGAGGTCGCCGCCCTGCTGTGCGCGCTGATGCCGGACCGCCGGGAGGCCCAGGCCCGGTTCGCGGCGACCGCTAGTGCGGGGCGATGAGGAAGGCCTCCGGGACGGCCCGGATCGCCGCACCCGACCAGGACATGCACCTGTGGGTGTGCCATCCGGACTGGACGGAGGAGAACCAGGACGGCATGGTCACGGACGAGCTCGATGAGAAGGAACACAAACGGGCCGCCGCGTTCATCAGGCCGAACGACCGGCTGACCTACCTGTCGGCCCACATCGCGCTGCGGCGGCTGCTCTCCGCGTACACCGGTGTCGCGCCGGGCCTGGTGAAGTTCGGCCGCGACGCCTGCCCCTGCTGCGACCGTCCCCACGGCCGGCCGGTGCTCCTCGACTCGCCGGTACCGCTGCACTTCTCCCTGTCGCACAGTCACGGGGTGGTCCTCATCGGGATCGCGACCTCGACCGTGGGCATCGACGTGCAGCGGGTGCCGTCCCTGGAGACGACCGACCTGTGCTCGCCCGATCTGCACCCGATGGAGCAGAAGGAGCTGGCCCTGCTGGCGCCGACGGACCGCCAGTTGGCCTTCGGGCGGCTCTGGACGCGCAAGGAGGCCTACTTCAAGGGACTGGGCACCGGGCTCGGACGCGAACTGTCCGCCGACTACCTGGGCACGGACGAGAGCGAGGACGCCCCCGAGCGTCCCGAGGGCTGGATCGTCCAGAACCTGCCGAGCTGCCCCGCCCACGTGGCGGCGTCCGCCCTGCTCACCGACGGACCGCACGAGATCACCGCGCGCATGATGACGATGGAGATGCTGTCCGCCGCCGACGCCTCGGAGCTGATCGCCGCCGAGCCGTCGATGTGCTCCGACTACGAACCGACTGCCGACCGGTAGACGCGATGACCCAGACAACGGGGAGGAAGCAGCGCCGTGGTGACGACACAGCAGGCTGATGGAGTCGGTGCACCGCCGGACCGGCTCGGTGAACTGGCCCGCATCAAGGAAGTGACCCGCGAGGGCGCCGATCCGGCGGCCACCGAACGCCAGCACGCCAAGGGCAAGCTGACCGCGCGGGAGCGGATCGGCCTCCTCCTCGACAAGGGGAGCTTCTCGGAGGTCGAGGGCCTCAGGAGGCACCGGGCCACCGGCTTCGGCCTGGAGGACAAGCGCCCCTACACCGACGGCGTGGTCACCGGCTGGGGCACGGTCGACGGCCGCACCGTGTTCGTGTACGCCCACGACTTCCGGATCTTCGGAGGGGCGCTCGGCGAGGCCCACGCCCAGAAGATCCACAAGGTCATGGACATGGCCCTGGCCGCGGGCGCCCCGCTGGTCTCCCTCAACGACGGGGCGGGCGCCCGCATCCAGGAGGGCGTCTCCGCGCTCGCCGGCTACGGCGGCATCTTCCAGCGCAACACCAAGGCCTCGGGCGTGATCCCGCAGATCAGCGTGATGCTCGGGCCGTGCGCCGGAGGCGCCGCGTACTCCCCGGCGCTCACCGACTTCGTCTTCGCCGTCCGCGACATCTCGCAGATGTTCATCACGGGTCCGGACGTGGTGCAGGCGGTCACCGGGGAGGAGGTCACGCAGAACGGTCTGGGCGGCGCCGACGTCCACGCCGGGGTCTCGGGCGTGGCCCACTTCGTGTACGACGACGAGGAGACCTGCCTCGCCGAAGTGCGCTACCTGCTCTCCCTGCTCCCCTCCAACAACCGCGAACTGCCGCCGGACGTGCACAGCGAGGACAGCGCCGACCGGCACTGCGACACGCTGCTCGACACGGTCCCGGCCGACGGGAACCGCTCGTACGACATCCGCGAGGTGATCGCGGAGATCGCCGACGACGGCGACTACATGGAGGTGCACGCCGGCTGGGCGCCCAACCTGGTCGTGGCGCTGTCCCGGCTCGGCGGCCAAGTGGTGGGGATCGTCGCGAACCAGCCCGCGGCCATGGCCGGGGTCCTCGACATCAAGGCGAGCGAGAAGGGCGCGCGGTTCGTGCAGTTCTGCGACGCCTTCAACATCCCGCTGGTCACCCTCGTCGACGTGCCCGGGTTCCTGCCGGGCGTCGACCAGGAGCACCAGGGCATCATCCGGCGCGGCGCGAAGCTGCTGTACGCCTACTGCAACGCGACGGTGCCGAGGATCTCCGTGGTCCTGCGCAAGGCGTACGGCGGTGCGTACATCGTGATGGACTCCCGCTCGATCGGGGTGGACATCGCGCTGGCCTGGCCGACCAACGAGATCGCCGTGATGGGCGCCGAGGGCGCGGCCAACGTGGTCTTCCGGCGGGAGATCGCCGCCGCCGACGATCCCGAGGCGATGCGCCGGCAGAAGATCGAGGAGTACAAGACCGAGCTGGTGCACCCCTATTACGCGGCCGAGCGCGGTCTCGTCGACGACGTGATCGACCCGCGCGAGACCCGCTCGGCGCTGATCCGCTGCCTGTCGATGCTGCGCACGAAGGACGCCGCACTGCCCCGCCGCAAGCACGGCAACCCGCCCCAGTGAGGAGGACCCGGAGATGACCGAGGTACGCGAAGCGGTACGCGAGAAGCACCAGCCGTTCCTGGTGCGCGTGGAGAAGGGCAGCGCGAGCCCGGAGGAGGTCGCCGCGCTCACCGCCGTCCTGCTGGCCAGGGCCGCGGAACCCGCTCCCGACGGGGACCCCGGCCGCCCGCCGCGGCGGCCGGCGGCCCGCTGGCGCCGCCCGGAGCGGGGCGGCGCGTTCGACGGCCCCCGCACGTGGCAGGCCCGCACCCACGAGCCGAGCGCCTGACGGCTACCAGGGAAGGACGGAGCAGCTGACGCATCCACCGGATCTCCTACGAGGTCGTGCGGAGCAGCGGCGTCCCGCCCGTGGACGGGGCGCAGGCCTGTGCCGGGACGGGCCGCGCGAAGGTGTCCGCGGGCAGGACGGCCCTCGCGCGCAGGCCGCACGGGCCGCCGCGCGCACCGAGTTCGAGGCGTCCTCCCGAGGCGCCGAGCAGGGCGGCGGCGATCGTCAGTCCGAGGCCGCTGCCCCGGCCGCCCCGGCCCGCGCGGCCGCGCCAGAAGGGTTCGCAGGCGCGGGCGATCTCTTCGAGCGACATCCCCGGGCCCTCGTCGCAGACGTCCACGGCCACCTCTCCGGGGGGCTCGCGGTGTACGGATATCCGTACGGTCCCGCCCGCCGGGGAGACCTTCAGCGCGTTGTCCAGCAGGACGTCGAGGGTCTGCTCCAGCGTGCCGCGCTGCTGGACGAGGGACGCCCGCTCCCCCGTGACCTCCAGGTACGCGCCGCGGGCCCGCGCCGCCGCGGACCAGGCGTCCGCGCGCAGGGCGGCGACGGTCAGGGCGTCCGCGGTCTCGGCCCGGGCCGCGGCGTGCTCGACTGCTCCCCAGGCCAGTACCTGTTCCAGGACGTCGGAGAGCCGTGCCACTTCGCGCAGGATGCCGGCCAGCTCCCGCCCCGGGGCGGGATCGGCCGCGTTCTCGAAGCGGTCCTGGAGGAGTTCGAGGCGCAGGCGTACGGAGGACAGCGGGCCGCGCATCTGGTGGGCGGCGGCCACCACGACCGTGGGCGGCTCCGGCTGCCACGCGGGCGCGTTCACGAGGCGCGCGGCCGCGGGACGGTCAGGCGGTAGCCGACGCCCCGGGCCGCCTCGATCCAGTCGTTGCTGCCGAGCTTGCCGCGCAGGGAGCCCACGTGGACGTCGAGCGTGCGGGTGGACCCGAACCAGTTCTCGTCCCAGACCCGGGCCATGATGTCCTGGCGTTCCATGACCGTGCCGGGCTCCTCCAGCAGCATGGCCAGCAGCTCGAACTCCTTGCGGGTGATGCGTACTTCCGTGCCGTCCAGGTACACCTTGCGGGCGCGCCGGTCCAGGCTGAGCGGTCCCGCCCGCAGGATGCCGCCGGGCCGGCCGGCCCCGGCACCGGGCCCGCGTTCGAGCCCGCGCTCGGGGTCGTGCTCGTGCTCGTGCTCGGGTTCGCGTAAGGAACCGGGCTCGGGTAGCGGGCCGTGCGCGGCGGGGGCGCCGTCGTGCCGGGGGCAGTCGCCGGTGCGCCGGAAGACGGCCTGGATGCGCGCCATCAGCTCGTAGCGGCCGAAGGGCTTGGCCACGAAGTCGTCGGCCCCCATGTGCAGGGCCATCACGCGGTCGAGTTCGTCGGCCCGGCCGCTCAGCGCGATGACGGGGACGCAGGAGCGCTCCCGGATCCGCCGGCACACCTCGTGACCGGCGAGGTCGGGCAGGCCGAGGTCGAGCAGGACCAGGGAGGCGTCGTCCAGTTGCTCCAGGGCCGCGGCTCCGGTGCCGGTGCGGCACGTGCCGTAGCCGTGCACGGTCAGGGCCTGCTCCAGGGCCTCGGCGATTCCGTCGTCGTCCTCGACGATCAGTACGGTCCTCATCGGTGCCTCCCGGTCCGGTCCGCTGCCCGCGAGTGGACCCCACTTCGGGACAGTACCGCCGCCGGGAGGCGGGCGACGGGGCGCGAGAGCGGGCCGAGAGCGGGGCGCTAGCGGGCCTCCACCTGGGCCGGGACCGCCCGGGCCGCGCGCAGGGGCAGGAAGCGGCGGGCCGCTTCCTCCGCTTCGGCCAGGGAGGCGAAGCCCCGGTCACGGGCGGCCGCCTGCAGGGACGCCGGGCTGCCCGCGCCCCAGATCTCCCGCAGGTGCCCGCGGACTTCGCCCACCGGGACCCGGCGGGCGGTGCCCCCCGCGCCGGTCGTGGCGGCGGACTCGCCCAGCCGGTCGATGGCGGCGACCGCGCTCGTGCTCGCCGCCCACACGGCGTCCGCCTGGCGCAGCTCCGCGGGCACGCCGTGGAAGGGCGCGTCCCCCGGTGCGCTGCGGAAGGAGCGCACGAGCAGGGTGAGGAGGCGGAGCCAGGGGGTGCCGGCGCGCCGCTCGGCGGGGGTCAGCCAGTGCTCCCACGCCTGGGCGGGGAGCAGGTCCGCGGTGATGCCGGCCCGGGCGGCGGACTCCAGGGCGCAGGCCTCCAGCTCCGCTTCCCCGGCCGGCAGGAGGTTCCCGGCGATCCGGCGCAGGGCGAAACCCCGGTAGCGGGCGGGGAAGTCGGGGGCGTAGAGCTGCTGGAACCGGAGCACGTCGAGCTCGCGCACGGCCGGGTGGCGCGGGGCTCCCCGCGCGGGCCGGAACGTGCCGCGCCACTGCGCGCGACGGCTCGTGGGCGCGAGGAACCAGGCGGGTACGAGCAGCGGGTCGGGTGCGGACGGCGCCGCCGCGGACGCGGGTGCTTCCTGGGCCAGCCAGGACAGCGCCAGCAGGGAGTCCACGCGCTGCAGGTCGGTGGTGGAGCGGGTCCGCCGGGCGTACGCGCGCAAGGAGGCCGCCGCCTCCCCGGCCTCCACCGAGTGCGCGCGGGCCAGCCGGAGCAGCGCGGGCCAGCAGCGCTCGGCGCAGTGCAGCGAGCCGGCGAGGCCGAGGAGGATCTCGCCCGTGCCCGGGGTGAGGAGCCGGTCGGAGACGGCGCTCGCCACCGTCCAGCGCAGGGTGACCAGCGCCAGGGTGGGGTGCTCGTGGGTGTGCGTGGGCCGGTGTGCGGCGACCTCGGCGTCGCCGTCCAGGCTGCCCTGGACGAACATGCCGAAGACCAGGCCGATGCCCCGCATGCCGTACGGCCACAGTTCCGCGGCGCGCAGGGCGCCGAACCCGGCGGCGCCGACGACCCGGGCGCCGTCGGCGAGGAGGTCGAGGATCTCCTCGTGGGACACCGGGGTGCCGTGGCACTGGACGCCGTCGAGGAGGACGACGGTGTCCCCGGGCCCGGCGGCGAGGGCGAGCAGATCGCCGTGGCGGGCCGGCGGGTGCAGGGCCGCTCCGGGGAAAGCGGTGCGGACCTCTTCGGCGCCGAGGGCGGCTCCGACGAACACGTGGGTGGTCAACGGCCCTCCCCGGGCAGGCCCGTGGCGCCGGGGCTCGCGCCGGCGGGGCCCGTGAGGCCCGCGGCGACGACCTTGACGACACGGAAGTCGGTTTCGGTGCTGAGGTCCACGGCCACCGGCCGGTGGCCGGTCACCGCGGTGACCAGGCCGGTGAGCCAGCGCATCTCGTCGGTGTCCTCGGCGAACTCGGCGCCGCGGACGGCGGCTTCCCGCCAGTCCAGGAGCCGCTCCACGGGCGCCCCGGCGGGGCGGGCGGCGCGCGGCGGCGTCGCGCGGGCCCGGGTCGCCGCGGCCGGGCCGTCGCCCACCAGGGCGCGCAGCCGGTCGCGGGCGGCGCCGGTCAGTGCGCGGCCCAGCGCGATGCCCGGGTCGCCGTGCACGCCGACGGCGGTGACGGGCACGGGGAAGGACTTCGACCACAGGCCCACGGAGAAGCAGGGCAGCGCCCAGCGGTTGGCCCGGCGGGTGAGGGTGACGCGGACTCCGGCGGCGGCGAGCCGGGCGAGGACCTCGGCGCAGAGCGGGTCGTCGACGCCGGCCGGGTCGACGGGACCGGTGGTGTCGAGGCCGGCCGGGGCGGGGACGCCGGGCACATCGGGAACGCCGGCCGGGGCGAGGGCGCAGTCCTGCTCGATGACCTTGTAGAGCGCGTGGACCACGGTCTCCTCGTAGCTGTTGCCGCCGGCCAGTGCGCCGGCCGTGGCGCGCAGCAGCGGGGGCCGCCACCCGGTGCCGGCCTCGTCGTCCGCGCGGACGCAGGCACGGGGGGCGGGCACGGGGGCGCCGGTGACCAGGTCGGCGGCGATGACCCAGTCGAGGGGGGTGTGTTCGCTCAGCAGGCTGCCGGGTTCGAGGGGCAGGGCCCGTACGTCGTAGGGCAGGGCGAGTTCGCGCGCGGGTGTGCGCAGCACTTCGGCGGGCGGGCAGGCGTACTCGGCGTGCCAGAGCTCCACGGATTCCATGACGGCGGAGATCCGGGCGAGCAGGGGGGTGGCTCCGCGGCCGTAGGCGAGCGGCCGGGTGCGGGATGCGGGCCGGACCGCGGCGACGACCGGGATGCCGAGGGTGTCGAGGCCGGTGACATCGGCGATCCGGGTGATCCCGAAGGAGTCGCGGAGTTCGCCGAGGCGGGCCCAGGTCTCCTCGGGGTGGCGGACCCGGTGGGTCCCCGCGAAGTGCACCTTCTTCACGCGTCGTCCTCCCCTGCCCCGTCCCGGAGGCCGTCGGGCGCCGTGTTCCCGGCACCTGTCCACCAGCGTGCGCGGGCGACGGCCAGCCGACCGGCAAGGGAGCGGCAGAACTTCCACACGGGTGGTGAAAACCCTGGCGGGGGGATCCCGGGGAGGTCCGTACGGGACCGGGTTCCGTCGGCGTTTCGTCGGCGTTCCATCGGCGCTCTAGCGGTCTGTGCGGACAATGCACCGGTTAAGCCGTGCAGGGAGCAGGGAGGGGAGCCGCCGATGTCCCAGCAAGAGCGCGGCCGGCAGGTGACGGTCGTCGAGCGGATGACCACGACCGGGGATCCCTCCTCGTTCGAGCGGGCACTCGTCGACTACGCGCGCCACCGGGAGTCCGCCAAGGGCTTCGAGGCGCTCGTGACGGCTGCCTGCCCCGACCGGCCCGGCAGTTACGTCCACCTCGACCAGTGGAGCACCCTGGACCGGCTGCTCCAGGCCGGGCACGAGGCCGGACACGAGGCCGGGCCCCTGCCGGAGCGGCACCCCGGGCTCGGTGCGGGCACGGTCTCCTCCAGCGAACTGATGGTCACCGTCGGGCGGATGACCGTCGGGGGCGAGCTCTCGGAGGCGGCCCACGTCGTGCTGGTCCGTGCGGTGCTCGACGGCCCGCCGCGGCAGTTCGAGCTCGACTTCGGCGCCCTGGTCGCACAGTGCGTGCCGGACGGCGGTTTCGGCGGCAGCGACCTGCTCCGCTCGGCCGCCGACCCCCGGGCCTACCTGGGCGTGCTGTGGTGGCTGGACCCGGAGGCCTGTGCGCGGGTGCGCGCCGGGGCCGGCTACCGGGACCGGCTGGCGGGGCTGTCCGCCGCGGCGGCGGTCACCGAGGAGTCGACCCGGATCCTGCGGGTGGCGTGAGCTACGGGATCCAGCCCGCCTCCTCGGCGATGCGGATGGCGTCGATCCGGTTGCGGGCGTTGAGCTTGTCCACGATGGCCGTCAGGTAGTTCCGTACCGTGCCCTCGCTCAGGAAGAGCTGCTCGGCGATCTCGCCGGCGTCGGCGCCCCGGGCGGCGAGCCGGAGCACTTGCGTCTCGCGGGGGGATATCGGATTGTCCAGGGCCTCCCAGGCGCTGAGGGCGAGATCGGGATCGATCACCCGCTGTCCGTTGGCCACGGCCCGTACGGCCTGGGCGAGCCGGGCCGGCGGGGAGTCCTTGAGCAGGAACCCCGAGACGCGGGCGGCCATCGCCCGGCGCAGGGTGCCGGGTCTGCCGAGGCTGGTGAGGATCAGCGTGCGGCAGTCGGGAAGGCGTTCGCGCAGTTCGGCGGCGGCGGTCAGGCCGTCCATCCCGGGCAGGTCGATGTCGATGATCGCCACGTCGGGGCGCGATTCGAGCGCGGAGGCCACGATGAGGTCACCCCGGTCCACGGAGGCGACCACCTGGAAGTCAGGCTCCAGTTCGAGTAATGCGATGAGCGCGCCGCGGACCATGTGGACGTCCTCGGCGAGAAGCAGCGACAGCATGGTTGTTCCCCCGTTATACCCTCGTGCCGGTCGGCTCGCGCTGGTTCAGCCGGCCCGGCCGGCCCGGCGTTCCAGCGCCGCGACGGACGCCGTGTCCGCGCTCCGGTCGTACGCGCGCCCTTGTGGTCCGACGCTGTCCACGGGATCGGGGGCGACCGGCCTCATCGGCGCCCGCGCCGTCACCCGGAAGCGGCCCTGCGGCTCGATGCCGGCGCTCAGGGTCCCGCCGATCGCGGTGAGCCGCGTGGCCAGGTTGCCCAGCCCGCTGCCCCGGTCCACGGGGTCCGCGAGCCCGACGGCCACCACCCCGTCGTTCTCCATCACCAGTTCCACCATCTCCCCGTCGACCGCGGCCCTGATGGTGCAGGACTGCACCTTGCTGTGCCGCAGGATGTTCGTCACGCCCTCGCGCAGGGCCGTCGCCAGCACGGTGTCCACCAGCGGGTGCAGCCGCCCGCAGTCGATGTCGACCTCCGCCTCCACGTCCGCCGAGGCCATCACGTTGGCCACCGACACGGCCTCGGCGGCCAGCGACATGTCGCGGTATCCGCTGGCGACCAGCCGTACGTCGACGAGTGCCTGGCGGGACACACCGAGCACGGAGACGACCTCCGCGCGGGCCCGCTCGGGGTTGTTGACGACGATCCGCTGGATCAGCTCGCACTTCAGCGAGATGGCCGAGAGGCTGTAGCCGAGCAGGTCGTGCAGGTCCCGGGCGAACCTCAGCCGTTCCTGGATGACGGCCATCCGCGCCATCTCCGCACGGGTCTCGTGCACTTCGTGGACCAGGTCGGTCAGCCGGGTGAGGCCGTAGATCACCAGTCCGGTCAGCGCGGTGGAGATGGCCGCGTACGCGAGGTCCAGCACGGTGACGCCCTGACCCACCGCCCACCACAGCACCACGCCCGAGATGGCCGCGAAGGAGGGCCAGGCGATCCTGGGCGGTGCGAGCAGCAGGACCGAGGCGCTCAGGGGGCCCGCCACGCTGCCCCACAGCACGTTCAGCCAGACCAGGGGCAGGAAGGTGAGGAACAACTGCACGCCCAGGGCCGCGCACTTGCGTCCGGTGGACCAGTGCCGGGCCTTGGAGGAGGTGAGGACCAGCTGGAGGCCGTACAGGACCAGGACGGCGGTCGCGCAGACGAGGAGTTCGCGCCGCCGGTCGCGTAACGCGTACTCGACGTTGAGCAGGGTGACGATTGCGTACCCGGACAGGACGGTGACCACGATGCCCTGGGCCAGACGCGGGGCGAGCACGTCGGTGACCCGCCCGCGCTTGTCCGGATTCGAACTCTCCGTTTGCTGGGCCCTCTGAGCTAGGTCGTTGTCCGCAGTCCGGAAACGGCCCGTCATATGCTCACTCCTCGGTAGGGAAAACGAAGGGTCCGGGTCCGCACTATATGCCGAGCCCGCCGAAGATCGGAGCGGTAGCAGAGAGCTGATCTACAAGGGCTTCTACCGGGACAACTACAGGCACATCCACGGGGGCTTCCGCGGCCCCGTCTACAGGGGTAGCGGAACCTCGTTGAGTTCACGGAATGCGGTGGCGGTATTCCGCTGACCGACATTCACCGGTACGTCGAAGAGCCGTCCGGGCGCGAACCTGGCGTAAAACGGGCGCAGTCCGGGCACCAGGGTCTTGACCACGGGTATGCCCACGTCGGGCCGGGTCTGGTCGAGGACCAGCAGTTCCATCCCGTGCGACTCCAGCAGGGTCCGCAGGTGCCGGACGTCGTCGAGGAGGTCCGCGTTGCGTCCGGCGTACCGCCAGGACGCGGGGGTCCGCGGCGACTGCGCCGGGTCCGCGAGGAGCTGCGGCTGTCCGGGCAGGGCCGTACCGGAACCTCCGGGGGCCGGCAGCATCTGCACCATCTCGGTGAGCGCCCTGCGCAGCGCGAGCCGGGGGTCGAGATGGGCTCCGAAGCCGTAGACGTACTCGTCCGCGGGGCCGCCGGTGCGCCGGGAGACGGCCGCCACGACGGGGATGCCGAGGTCGGAGGTGAGGTCGAGGGCCCAGACCTGGTGGCCGGCCCGGTCGAGCGCCGATCTGGTCTGCGCCAGCCAGGGTTCGTCGAAGGAGTCCAGGTCGACGCCGGGCAGGCGCAGCCGGTTGTACCACCACAGCGCCACGGCGTCCCGCTCGACGAGTTCGAGCACGCCCTGGACCACGGCGTCCTCCGGGCTGCCGCCGGCGGCGTTGCCGTTGGAGTCGGCCCACAGGCCGTCCCGGGAGGCGCCGGCGCCCGTGTCGAAGTAGAGGGTGGAGGTGGGCAGCATCCGGTGGGCGCCGGCGGTGAGCGACCACACGGGTGTCCAGTCGGTCGCGGCGGCGGGGTCGAAGGGCCGGCTCACCCGGTGGAAGGGCGGCTGCAGGGCGTTCCAGCGCTCCCGGTCGGCGTACTGCCGCTCGTCGAACAGCTGGTAGGTGTTGGGGTGGACGGCCGCGGAGCCCAGCCCCGTCAGCGAGTCCCGGATGACCAGCTCGTCGCCCTGGCGGGCGGCGCTGTACCGTTCCGCCGCCTCGCACAGCGCGCTCGCCCGGGCCTCGGTGGCGGTCGCCCCCTTGCCTCCGCTGCGGGCCCGCAGGACCTGGTGGACCCCGGCCAGCGAGTGCCCGCGCAGGGCGAGGTTGTGGCCGGAGTCGTAGGCGTGCAGCCCGTCGGGCAGTCCCGGGACCGGGCGGACGTTCGTCACGATGCCGGTGACCGGGCTGATCAGGTGGCGGTTCTCGATGAGGATGCCCTCGGCGCAGACGGCCCGGTCGTTGCTGCCGGTGCCCTCCGCCTTCGGCCGGGAGGCCAGGGCGAGCGGCCGCGCCGTCCGCCGGGCGACCAGCGAGGGGTCGCCGCAGTCGGGGCACTGCGGCCGGCGCAGCACGGTGTGGTGGGCGGTGCTCAGGTTGAGGCTGTCCAGGACGCACACCGAGCGCTGCTCCGGGTAGCGCAGTCCCGCGAGCCACTTGGACAGCTCCAGCACCGCGCACTGCAGACCCAGGGACCGTACGGCCGAGAGGGTCGGGGCGGGTCTGGGCGCCGGTCCGTCCAGGCCCAGGGCGCGCTGTACGGGGAGTTCCCCGGCGCGGTGCTCGGAGAGCCGGTGGGCCAGGCAGGACCAGCAGGGCCCGCCGGGCCCACCGGGTCCGCCGGGCCCGTCGGGTCCGTCGGGTCCGTTGGGTCCGTCGGTGGCCGGCGAGAAGAACGGGCCGGTCCAGGGATCGGCGCCGAACGGCCGGGCCAGCAGCCAGGTCCGGCCCTGCTGGCGCAGCCGCCCGGCGACGGCCCTCAGCCCGGGGTCCAGGTAGTCCGCGCAGACCACCAGGGCCAGCGGGGTCTCGGCGTGCTCGTCCACGGCGTTGAGCCCGGAGGCGGCGCAGGCGGCGCGGGCCGCGTCGGCGTCGACCCCGCCCACCGGTATCACCGCGACGGGCGCCGTGCCCACCTCGGCCGTCGCCTCGTACCCGTCGAGGCCCGCCCGGTCCCAGTAGGCCTGGGCCAGGGCGGTGTCCCCGCCGGCCGGGGCGGCGCCGGCGGTGTCGGCTCCGCCGTGTCGGTACCCGACCAGATTGGCTTGTGCGAGGCTCCGCAGGGCCCGTCCCACCTCGGCGACCGGCATGGTCGCCGAGGCGGCGCGGAGTAACGCGTCCAGCGTGTGGCTGCCGTCCAGCAGCGGGACGAGGCTCTCTATCCCGGCTCCGCGCAGGACGGTGACGCCCTGGTCGGACAGGACGAACGCGGCCTCGCCGGGGACCGCTTCGGCCCGTACGTGGCGCTTGAAGGCCACGAAGGGGCCCGCCTGGGGCTCCGGTGGGGGCGTCATGCCGCGACCCGGAGGTCGGACTGGTCGGCGACGTTGCCGGTGGTGCAGGTGCTGCACCGCAGGCAGATGGACATCGAACCGGTGACGGCGGCGCTCAGATCATCGATGGAGAGGGTCGCGCCGGACGTCCAGTCCACTCCCTGGGCTTCGAGTCCGAACTCCAGCAGTACGCCTGCCGGGTCGGTGTCGAAGCGCTGTCCGAGCTTGGGTTCGAGAGCGGTGCGGGCGGCGAGTTCCGCGAAGCGGAAGAGTTCCTGGGCCACGTTCATGACTTCCCCCTGAAACCAACGGTGCTGCACTGGTGTCTGCCTGGGACGAGAGTCTGGAGGGGGACCTCACGGAGCCGGCAGTGCCACATTCACCGGACGCGTATGACATTTTCATGATTCACCTCGTGCGTACCTCACTGGGCCGCCCGGGGGCTGTGCTGCGAGGCTGGTCGCCTGACTCCGAAGGGGTCGTCGCAGGGTCTTTCCGGCGGCCGTGGCCCGATGAGGGAGAGCACAGATGGAGATCAAGGTACTCGGGTCGCTCACTGCCCAGGAGCGCGGCGTCTCGGTGGTTCCGACCGCTACGAAGCCCCGTCAACTGCTGGCCCTGCTCGCCCTGCACGCCGGCCGGGTCGTCACCGTGCCGACGCTGATGGAGGAGATCTGGGGCGAGCACATCCCCCGCAGCGCCACCACGACGCTGCAGACGTACATCCTCCAGCTGCGCCGGAAGATCGGCACCGCCCTGGAGCGGGACCCGGCGCTCGACGCCAAGGAGGTCCTGGTCACCCGGTTCGGCGGCTACCTGCTCCAGGTGCCGCCCGGCCAGGTCGACGCCCACGAGTTCGAGCGGCTCGCGGGGCAGGGCCGGGCCGCCTACGACATCGGCGACTACCGTGCCGCCTCCGATCTGCTCGGCCGCTCGCTGGCGCTGTGGCAGGGCCCGGCGCTGGTCGACGTACGGGCGGGCTCGATCCTCGAACTGGAGGTGCTCCAGCTCAACGAGGAGCGCACGGCCGCCCTGGAGCGGCGCATCGAGGCCGACATCCGGCTCGGCCGCTGCGCCGAGGTGATCCCCGAACTGCGGGTGCTGGCGGCCCGTCATCCGCTCCACGAGGGGTTCTGCGGGCAGCTGATGCGCGCCCTGCACCGCTCGGGCGGCGGCTGGCGCGCGCTGGAGGCCTACCAGAAGCTGCGGGCCTCCCTCGTACGGGAACTGGGGCTGGAGCCGTCCGCTCCGCTCCAGCAGCTGCACCAGGCCGTGCTATCCGGCGATCTGGCCCGGACCGATCCGGCCGGCTCGACGATCCCCCGCCGGCTCCAGCCGATCGCGGCGGCCGAATAGCCTCGGAGCCGAATTCCCGCCCGGCTCCGCCGGAAAAGGCAATGCGACGACCGCTCCCGCTGGTCCGGTCCTTTCTCCGAAAGGGCAATCGGCACCTGCGAACGGCATGTGCGCGGCGAAAGCCGCCGCCGCGTCGTGGGACGGCGGCGGTCGCCCGCGGCGGGATCAGCCCGGAAGCGGGGTACCGAGCCCGTCCAGCCAGCTCTGCCAGGCAGCGGCGCGCAGCGGGGCGCCGGCCGGGAGCGAGCCGCCCGTCCAGGCGGTGACGGGGCGCAGGCCGTGGAGGGCGTTGGCCACCCAGACCTCGCGTCCGGCGAGCGCGGAGAGCCTGCGCCGGACGGGCCGTACGCGCACGCCCGTGCGCGCCGCCCGGTCGAGCAGCAGCGAGGCGGTGACCCCGGGGAGCACGGGGAGGTCGGCGGGCGGGTGGCACAGGACGTCCTCCTCCCACCACAGGAGCGAGGAGTTGGCCGCTTCGAGCACCACCCCGTCCGCGGTGACCAGGAGCGCCTCGTCGGCGTCCGCGGCCGTGGCCCGGGAGCGGACCTCCGCCAGGGCGCCCAGGTCCGGCCCCTTGTGACGGGGCGTCCGGCGCGGGTCGCAGACGGCGAGCCCCCAGACCCTGGCCGTCTTGGTGCGCGCGGGGGCGGGGCGCAGCCGGTACAGCAGGCGGTGGCCGCCGGGCAGGACCGTGTCCGGGGACGCCTGCGCGGGCGCGGTGTCGAGCTCCACGCGCGGGAACCAGTGGCCGGCCTCCCGGGGCAGCAGGGCCGCCATCGCGGTCCAGAAGGCGTCCAGGACCGGGCCGGGCACGCCGGCGGTCCCGGCGCAGGTGGCGGTGAAGCGGCGGCGGTGCCGGTCCAGGGCGCGGACCCGGCCGTCGGCGACCAGCCAGGAGTCCGCGGCGAGGAGCGGGCCCGGGGCGTGGGCCGCGGGGACCTCGCGCAGGGCCCCGTACGCGGTGAGCACGAAGAGGCGGTCGGCGCGGCCGGGTTCGGCGGGCACCGTCGGCCGGGTGGTTCCCGTCCGCCGGGACGGCGCGGTCAACGGGACGCCGCGGACTCGGCGGAGGCCGCACCGTCCCGGCCGGGGAAGCCCCTGCCGAGGAGGCGGAGCAGCGGGGTCGTCTTGGTGATGGTCTCCTCGTACTCGTCGGCGGGGTCGGAGAGGGCGACGATGGCGCCCCCGACGCCGTAGCGGATGCCCTCCTCGGTCACGACGGCGGTGCGGATGACGATGCTGAGGTCGGCGCCGCCGCACAGGGAGAAGTAGCCGATCGCCCCGGAGTACACGCCGCGCGGGCCCTCCTCCAGTTCGTCGATGATCTGCATGGTGCGGATCTTGGGGGCGCCCGTCATCGAACCGCCCGGGAACGCCGTGCGCACGCACTCCACGGCGCTCACCCCGGGACGCATGGTGGCCCGTACGGTGCTGACGAGCTGGTGGACCGTCGCGAAGGTCTCCACGTCGAACAGCTTGGGCACGTGGACCGAGCCGACCTCCGCGCACCGGCCGAGGTCGTTGCGGACCAGGTCGACGATCATCAGGTTCTCGGAGCGGTCCTTCTCGTTGGTCCGCAGATCGGCCCGCAGCGCCTCGTCCTCCTCGGCGGTGGCGCCGCGCGGCCGGGTGCCCTTGATCGGCTTGGACTCGGCCAGCCCCTCGGCGGTGACGCGCAGGAACCGCTCCGGCGAGGTGCTGAGGACGGCCAGCTCCCCGAAGAGGAGCAGCGAGGCGAAGGGCGCCGGGCTGGTGCGGCGCAGGAAGCGGTACCCCTCCCAGGGGTCCACCTTCGCCTCGCTGTGCAGCTCGTTGGTGAGGCAGACCTCGTAGGTCTCGCCAGCGGCGATGTCCTCCTGGCTGCGCCGGATGCGCTCCAGGTAGGCGTCCCGGTCGTGGCGCAGGCTCAGGTCGCCGGCGTCCACGGGCTGCGCGGGCAGGTCGGGGTCCGCCGTCCGGCCGGCGAGGGCGCGCAGCCGTCCGGCGGTGGTACGGAGCCACGCGCGGGCGGAGGCGTCTTGGGCGAGGGCCTCGGGGCCGTCGGCGTCGGGGTCCGCGGGGGCCAGGGCGAGCAGGTGCGTGGTGCCGGTCAGGTGGTCGAAGGCCAGGGCGCGGGCGGCGAACACCATCGTGGCGTCGGGCTGGCGAGAGCGGTGGACGACCGGTCCGGCCCCGCACTGCGCCTTGAGTTCGTACCCGAGGTACCCCACCCAGCCGAGGGCGAAGTTGCAGGGGTTCTCGGACCGGTCGGGCAGGTCCACCCGCAGGGACTTGAGGTCCTCGTCGATCCAGTCGAAGAAGGGGCGCCGCTCGATCCGCGCGCTGCGGACGCCCTCGCGCTCGGACACGACGGTGACGGTGCCGGCCGCGACGTCGGCCGTGGCCACGCGGGCCAGGTCGCCCGAGGCGTCCCCCATGATCGAGAAGCGGCCCGTGGCGCCGTCGCTGCGGCTGCTGTCGAGCCAGAAGGCGTGGTTCCCGCCGCGCAGCAGCTCGTCGAAGACGATCTCGGGGTCCCAGCGCGTCGGCAGCCGCTCGGTGAGGACGCGCAGGTGCCGGCTCGGGGCGGGCCGGGCGGGCCCGGGCGCGGGTACGGCGGGGGCGAGGGGCCGTGCCGCGGGGTGCTCCTCCTGCCAGCGGGCCGTGAGATCGCGGAAGTTGCGCATCATCAGCAGTCCGTGCTCGCTGCTGATCGACTCCGGGTGGAACTGCACGCCCCACAGCGGGCGTTCGCGGTGGCGCAGGCCCATGAGGATGCCGCCCGGCGCCCACGCGGTGGCCTCGAAGACGTCCTCGGGCAGATCGTCCACGGTGAGGGAGTGGTAGCGCACGACGTCGAAGGGCGAGGGGATCCCGGCGAAGAGGTCCGTGCCGGAGTGTTCCACGGGGGAGACCCGCCCGTGCCGGGGCTCGGGGGCGCGCCGGACGGAGCCGCCGCCCAGGTGGGCTATGCCCTGGTGGCCGAGGCACACGCCGAGGACCGGGCGGTCCGCCGCGCGGACGATCTCGGTGCAGATGCCGAAGTCCTCCGGGCGTTCGGGGGTGCCGGGTCCGGGAGACAGGACGACGTTGTCGAACCCTTCCAGGTGGCTGATTTTCCACCCCGGCTCGTCGTTGCGGATGACGACGGGCTCCTGCCCGTTGGCCTCCGCCAGGAGGTGGAACAGATTGAAGGTGAAGGAGTCGTAGTTGTCCACCAGGAGAGTGCGCATGCTCACCTCACGAGGTCAGGGCGGGGCGGATTCGACAGCCCGACCCGATAGAAAGATCTGATGACTGAATTCCGGACGGAAGACGCAGCCCGGGAAAGATCGCCTCGATGGAGATGGCGCGGGCGCTGCAGCCGGTCAATGGAAACCGACCCTGGGCTCCCGATTCCCCGCGAGGGAAATCGGGGAAATGAATGATCTCCCCGTTCAACACGGGCAGACCCTACAGGGAGTCCATGTTCAGTCAAACATTTTCCGCACCGCGCAACCTGCCCTGCAAGGCAACTCAGGAGTAGGAATTCGCAATTCCGCAAGAATGCTGTCGCGCTTTTCATATGACGCTTGACAGTCCCTGAGGGGTCGTTTCTATTATGCGGAACTGCTGAGCCAGCCAGGGTGAATCAGCAGCGCGACGGGGCAGTGCGACGGGGAGATGTTTGTTCGTGATCAGCGATTTCGGGGGCCCCGGGCCCGGGACAACGGATCCGGAACAGCACGACGGAAACTGGGTCGACGAGCTGCTCCTGCACGCCGGCCACGACGAGGCCGAGCCCGCGGTGCACATCGGCGAACGGCTGGATCGCGCCGGTTTCCGCCGCGAGGTGGGAACCCGCCACACGGAGCTGGGACGGGCCGGACTGCGCCGCGGCGGATCGGTGGCGCTCCAGCTGCCCCCGTCGCTCGCGCTGCTCACCCATCTGCTGGCCGCCTGGCGGACCGGGGCCCAGGTGATCCTGCTCGACCACCGGCTGACCGCCCACGAGAGCGAGCGAGCGCTGCGGCGGACCGCCCCCCAGTTCCTCGTCCGGCCGGCCGGACCGGTGCGCCTCGGCGTCCTGCGCGGCTTCCACGCGGTCGACGCCGTGGTCGAGCCGTACCCCGGGGGGCTCCCGGCCGCGAGCGGGCACGCGCTCGTCCAGCTCAGCTCGGGTTCCACCGGCCCCTCCAAGGTGATCGGGCGCACGGCCGCGGACCTCGTCGCCGAGGTCCACCGCTACACCCTGATCCCCGGCATGCCCCGGCGCGGCGAGCGCATCGTGGTCCTCAACTCCCTCATCCACGCGATGGGGCTGATGGCGGGGATCCTGCACAGTCTGCACGCGGGCGTCGAGATCGTGCTGCCGGAGCGGATGAGCGCCGACGGGATCCTCGCCGCCGTGGCCGCGCGGACCGCGCCGACCGTGATCACGGGCGTGCCGTTCCACGCGCAGCTGCTCGCCTCGGTCTCCGCTCCCCCGCCGCTGCCGCATCTGGTCCGGGCGATATCCGCCGGCGAATCGGTCCGGCCCGGGGTCGCCGAGGCGTTCGCCGCGCGGTACTCCGTACCGCTGGGCGAGGTGTACGGGATGACGGAGACGGGCGTCATCGCGGCCGACCTGTCCGGGGCCTCCCGGCCCGCCACGGGGCACACGGCTCCGGGCATCGAGGCGAAGCTCGTGGACGGCGAACTCCTGGTACGGCTCCCCGCCAGCCCGTACCTGGGTCCGGCCGGCCCCGGCCGCTGGGCGGACGGCTGGCTGCGCACCCACGACGCCGGGACGCTCGACCCGAAGACCGGGCTGATGGCCGTCCTCGGCCGGCTCGACTCCCAGGTGTCGGTCGGCGGGCTCAAGGTCGACCTCACCGAGGTCGAGTGGGCCCTGTCCGAACTGCCCGGCGTGCGCGAGGCGGTGGTGGTCCACGACGGGGCCATCGAGGCCTACGCGGTCCTCGGCGAGGAGGTCACCACGCGTGCCGTGGAGAGCCTGCTCGCCGAGCGGGTGGCCGGCTTCAAGCTGCCGCGCCGCATCCACGCGCTGGCCGCGCTGCCCCGGACGACCACCGGGAAGCCGGTACGGGACCCGGCCGCGCTGCGGGCCGCGGCCGCCCTGGAAGGGGCGTGAACCCCGTGGCCCCGCGCCGGACTTCAGCCGTCCACGCGGGTGACGGACACCTCTGCGCCCTCGGTCCCCGGGCCACCGGCCACGCACAGCACGTAGCCCTCGGGACCGTCGGGAACGGCGCTGGTCAGGCCCGCGCCCGGGAAGATCTCCCGCAGGGTCACCGGACGCCCGGCGGGCTGCTGCGGCAGGCCGGCGGCGGGCAGCGGAACCGGCCCCAGTCGGCCTCCGCCGGCCAGCCCGGTGCCGAGCACCTTGCCCAGCGCCTCCTTGTGCGTCCAGACCCACAGCAGGGCGCGGGCCCGCAGGTCGGGTGCGTGCCCCTCGATCCAGCGGACGTCCTCCTCGCCGAACCAGCGCCGGGCGAGGGCGACCGCCGGGAGCTCGCGGGCCGGCTCCACGTCCACGCCCACGTCTCCGCCGGTGCAGACCGCCACCGCGGTCAGGCCGCGGGTGTGGCTCACGCTCACGTTCACCCGTACCGGCGGCCGCGACCCGTGGTCCCGGGCGCCGGGCCGTGACACCACGTAGGGCCGTCCGCCCGGCTCCCGGGCCACGGCCAGGCCCTCGGGCCGGACGCCCAGCACCGCCGCCGCGGCCCGCCGCAGCAGCGCGTGCGCGTGCCTGCGCTGGTCACCGACCGGGACCGCGAGCCACACCTCTACACGGGACACCGAATCCCCCACTCGTCCCCGGTGCCCGGACAAGTCCTGAACACCCATACGAACACTGATACAAGGAGCCGGCTCATGAGCAACCCCGTGCGCGCCTTCGTAGTGAACACCCTCGAAACCATGAACCTCGACACGGCCGGGGTCGGCGACGACACCCCCATCGGGGACGACGGCCTGGAGCTGGAGTCGCTGACCACCGCCGAACTCGTCATGCAGGTCGAGGAGGAGTACGGGGTCAAGTTCACCGACGAGGACGTCGAGGCCCTGCAGACCATGACCCTCGGCGCCTTCGTCTCCCAGGTCGAGCAGCGCCGGACCCAGGTCGCGGCCCAGGCCGGCCCGGCGTGAGCGGCCGGTCCCCCGCCCCCGGCCGCCCGGAGGTGATCGCCCTGCTCGCCCAGCACGACGAGTGCGCCCCGGGCGACGTGGGCGAGCGGATCGACTCCCTGCAGCTGGCCTGGCTGGTGCACGTGGTCGAGGAGCGGTACGGCATACGGATCGACCTCGACGAGGAGCTGGAGGCCATGGACACGGTCGACGGCGCCGTGGCGGTACTGGCGGGCGCGCCGGCCGCCTCCGTACCGGGCGGGAGCGCCTCGTGACCGGGGCGGACCGGGCGGTCGTCGTCACCGGGCTCGGCGTCACCAGCGCCTTCGGCCGCGGCGAGGAGGCCCTCGGGCGGGGACTGGCCGCCTCCCGGGCGGCGTTCGGCCCGGTCGGGCGCTTCGCCACGGACCGGTACCGCACGGGCGTCGCCGCCGTACTGCCGGGCGCGCCCGACCTGGACGAGGAGCTGCGCCGGGTCGTGGACGAGGCCTGCGAGCAGGCCGGTCTGTCGCCGGCCGAGCGCGCGCAGGCTCCGCTCCTGCTGGGCCGGCACACCGATCCGGCCGTGGCCCGCCGGCCACTGGCCGTGCAGGGCAAGTCGGCGATCTCGGACACCGCGGCCGAACTGGCGCGGGCCTGCGGGCTGCTCGGCGCGGCCCGGACCTACACCAACGCCTGTGTGGCCGCCAGCACGGCGGTCTCCGAGGCGGCCGTACGGATCCGCACCGGCCGCCAGGACCGCGTGGTCGTCTCCGCGGGCTACCTCGTGGACGAGGACAACTTCGCGCTGTTCTCCGCCGGCCGGGCGCTCTCCCCCGACGGCGTCCTGCGCTCCTTCAGCTCCGGCCGCAAGGGCCTGCTGCTCGGCGACGGCGTCGGCGCGGTGGTCCTGGAGTCCGCGCGGGCCGCCGCCGCCCGCGGAGCCCGGCCGCTCGCCGTCCTGTCCGGCTGGGGCCTGGCCGGCGACGCCCACCACGTGTGCCGGCCGCACCCCGAGGGCCTCGGCATGGCCCGGGCCATCGGCGCCGCGCTGGACCGGGCCGGGCTGACGCCCGCGGACATCGGCTACGTCAACGCCCACGGCACCGGCACGCCCGCCAACGACTCCTCGGAGAGCGCGGCCCTGCGCCTCGCCCTCGGGGACGCGGTCGACGGCATCCCGGTGAGCTCCACGAAGTCCCTCCACGGGCACAGTCTGGAGGCGTCCGGGATGCTCGAACTCGCCGTCACCCTGCTGGTCCTGCGCAGCGGGGAACTCCCCGTCAACGCGGGGCACTTGGGTCCCGACGACGACTGCCGCCTGGACCTGGTCCTCGGCTCGCCCCGCCGGGTCTCCCCCCGGCACGTCCTCAGCCTGAACGCCGCTTTCGGCGGGGCCAACACCGCATTGGTGGTGAGCGCGCCATGACCCCTTCCCCCCTCCCCTCCGCCACCCTTTCCACCCGCTCCGAGGCAGCCGCGGAGGTCCTCGCGGAGGGCGCCTGGCCGGTCCCGGGCGACCCCGAACTGCCGGTGCCGCTGGCCGGTTTCGCCGTGTCCTCCTTCAGCCCGATGGCCTCGGCCGCCGCCGACCGCTGCCTGGAGCAGGTCCACGGAGCTCCCGGCGCGGTGGAGCCCGGCGGCGGGCCGGCCGGTCCCGGCGAGGAGGAGCGCGTACGGCGGGCCGGGCGCACGGCGATCGTGCTGGCCTCCCGGGGCGGCGACCTGGAGACCCACACGGCGACCGCGGTCGCCGTGGACGCCGGCCGGCCCGCGGCGCCCCTGCTGTTCTTCCAGTCCGTGCCCAACGCGGTGGTCGGCCACATCGCCAAGCGCTGGGGGCTGCGTGGTCCGGTGATCTGCTTCAGCCCCGACGCGGCGGGCGCCGATCCGCTGGGCGAAGCCCTGGACGTCGCCCGCTTCCTGGCCAACGGGGGCGACGCCGACGAGGCGCTGCTGCTGCTCGTGGAGCAGGTCGGCCCGGACGGCGCGTCGGCGAGCGCCCGCGCCCTGCTCGTACGGTCCGTGCCGGACGCCTCGCCGGACGGCTCGTCCGACGCCTCGTCCGACGCCTCGCCCGACGCCGGGGAGGCATCGTGAGGAGCGGGCTCCGGGAGCAGTACGACGTCTGGGTCACCGGGATCGGGCTGGTCACCCCGCTGGGGATCGGCGTACCGGCCTTCGTCGACGGGCTCGCGGCCCAGCGCTCGGGGCTGCGCCGCCTGGAGGGGGAGGTGTGGGCCGCGACCGGCGCCGACGTGGCCGGGGTGGCCCCCGAGATCTCCGCCCTGGACCTGTTGCCGCGCACCGAGGCGCGGTCGGTCGACCGGTTCGTGCTCATGGCGCTGGCCGCAGCCGACGAGGCGCTCGGCGACGCGAAGCTGACGGTGGGCCAGGACGTGGCGGCGGACCGGGTGGCGGTGGTGGTCTCCACCGGCGCCGGCGGGCTCGCGACCTACGAGGAGCAGGCCGTGGCCCGCGCCTCCCGGGGCCGGGCCGCGGTCAGCCCGTACCTCCTTCCCGGCATGCTCCCCAACATGGCGGCGGCCCGCATCGCCATCCGCCACGGCGTCCGCGGACTCAGCAGCTCCATCGCCACGGCCTGCGCGGCGGGGGCGATGTCGGTGGCCGAGGGCCTGCGGCTGATCCGCGAGGGCACCGCGGACGTGGTGATCTGCGGGGGCACCGACACCGCGCTCGCCCCCTCCGTGGCCACCTCCTTCGGCAACGCCCGCGCCCTGGCCCGCGCCGGTACGGGTGATCCGGCGGCGGCCAGCCGCCCGTTCGACCTGGACCGCAGCGGCTTCGTCCTGGCCGAGGGCGCCGGGATCCTCGTCCTGGAGCGGGCCGCCCACGCCCGCGCCCGTTCGGCGCACGCCTACGGGCGGGTGCTGGGCTGGGGCGCGACCAGCGACGCCCACCACCCGACCTCGCCCCGGCCCGACGGCGAGGGCGCGGCGGACGCCATGCGGCGCGCGCTGGCGGACGCGGGGCTCTCGCCCCGGGACATCGGCTACGTCAACGCCCACGGGACCGGCACCAAGGTCGGCGACCTGGCCGAGGCGCGGGCCGTCCGCGCGGTGTTCGGCGAGGACGGGCCGCCGGTCAGCTCGGTCAAGGGCGCCATCGGCCATCTCCTGGGCGCGGCGGGCGCGGTGGAGGCGGCGGCGACCGTACTCGCCCTGCACCACCGGAGCCTCCCGGCGACGGCCAACCTCGACCGGCCGGACCCGGAGTGCGCACTCGACCACGTACGCGGCGCGCCCCGCGCGGCGGCGCCCGAGGCGGCGGTGTCCAACTCCTTCGCCTTCGGCGGCCACAACGTGAGCCTCGTGCTCGGCAAGGCCCCGGAGGCGGTCTGACGGCCCGCCGGGCCGGTGAAGAGACCGCTCCCGCACCGGAAGCGCCCGAAGCAACCGGAGCCACAGCAACCACAGCAACCACCGGAACCACCGGAACCACCGCACCAGCCGAATCCGCCCCTCCCTCCCGAAGGACGAGGACACCGTGACCCCTTCCGCCTCCCCGGCACCCGTACCGGCAGGCCCCGGCGAGCCCTCCGCCGACCTGCTGCGCCAGTTCTGGTGGCTGCACGACGCCCGCTGGTACCAGGGGGTCGCGCGGCGGTTCGGCCAGGACGCGGCGAACGAGGTCAACGCGGAGGCGATGCAGTTCGTCACCCGGCGGATCGCCTCCGCCTACGCCCGGGAAGAGGGGCTGGCCCCGGGGCTCTCCGCCGCAGAGCTGGCCGGCGCGCTGACCGGCATCTCGGAGCTGATGACCGGGGACGCCGTGGAGGCCTCCAACAAGGTCACCGGCGAGGAGTCCTTCGAGACGGCGGTCACCCGCAACTTCGCCCTGGAGATGCTCGCGCGCGCCGGGACGCTGGAGGGCTACGAGTGCCCGTGCCCGCAGATGCGGGCGGGCTGGTTCGAGGGCTTGAAGACGGAGGTCAGCGACCACCGGGTGGAGTGCCTGCGCACCGGCGGCTCCGCCTGCCGCTTCCGTACGAGCACGGCGTCCGGCGCGACCGCCGCCGCGACCGCCACCACCACGACCACCACGACCACCGCCGCCCCCACCACAGCCGCCCCCGGGCAGGAGACCCCGTGACCACGCCCGACTCCGGCGCCCCCGCCGCGTACGTCACCAGCGCCATCGAGCAGTTCGCCGCCCGCGGCGGGAGCACCGCGCTGATCCACGGCGAGCGGTCCATGACCTTCGCCGAGCTCCTCTCGCTGGCCTACCGCACGGCCCGGGTCCTGCGGGACGCGGGCCTGGGCCGCGGGGACCGGCTCGTCCTGCTGGCCGCCAACCCGATCGAGATGTCGGCGGTGGGGCTGGCCGCGCACCTCCTCGGCATCAGCTACACCCCGGTGTACGCGGCCGGCGGCGAGCAGGTCGCCGAGCACATCCTGCGCGACGCCGCCCCCGCGGCCGTGATCCTCGCCTGCGCCGGGCCGATCCTGCCGGGGCCCCGGATGGCCGAACTCGCCCGCGCGGCCGGGGTGAAGCTGCTGTTCGGCCTCGGCCCCGGCGCGGACCCGGAGGTGACCGACCTGCTCGCCGAGGCCGCCCTGCGGTCGGACGCCCCGCTGGCGGTGGAAGCCCGGGAGGAGGACGTCGCCCGGGTGCTGTACACGGGCGGCACCACCGGCCTGCCCAAGGGGGTCGTGTACACCTTCGGCGCGCTGACCGCGGCCGCCGGGGCCTGGGCGGGCGCGGCGCCCCCGCCGGGGCTGCGGTTCCTGGCCATGACGCCGATGGCGCACGCCGCGGGTGCGATCGCCTGCGGGCTGCTGCGCCACCACGTGAGCGTCGAGCTGTTCGACGAGTTCGACGCGGACGTGCTGCTGGTGCGGATCGCCGAGGCCTCCGCCGAGGGCCGGCCGGTCACCACGTACCTCTACCCGCCGTACCTGTACCGGCTCCTGGACCACCCCGCCCTGGCGGACACGGACCTCTCCGGGCTCGCGGCCGTCAGCTACGGCAGCGCGCCCGTGACCCCGCACCGGCTCGCCCAGGCGGTCCGCGGCCTCGGCCCCCGGCTGCGGCAGAGCTACGCGCTGACCGAGGCCATCGCGATCACCAGCCTGGGTCCCGAGGACCACGCGGCGGCCGCCGCTTCCCGCCCCGAGCTGTTCGGCTCGGTCGGCCGCGCGGTGCCCGGGGTGTCCCTCCGGGTCACCGGCGGGGACGGCCGCGCGCTGGGGCCCCGTACGGAAGGCGCGGTCGAGGTGTCCGGGCCCACCGTGATGGCGGGCTACTGGCAGCGGCCCGGCCTGAGCGCGGAGGTGCTGCGGGACGGCTGGCTGAGCACCGGCGACCTCGGGGTGATCGACGAGGACGGCTACCTGTACCTGACCGGGCGGGCGAAGGACCTGGTCATCGTGGACGGGACCAACTGCTATCCGCAGGCCGTCGAGAACGTGCTGACGGCCCATCCGGACATCCGGCGCGCCGCCGTCATCGGGGTGCCCGACCCGCTCACGGGCGAGGCCCTGGTCGCCGTCTGTGTTTCCCGGGAGGACCCGCGGGAGGACGGCCGGCCCGGCCTCGCGGAGGAGCTGCGCGCCTCGGTGCGCGAGGCCCTGGGCGCCGCCCACGCGCCCGGGCGGTTCGAGTTCGTCCCGGACATCCCCACGGCCTCCTACGGAAAGCCCGACAAGGCGGCGCTGCGCGCCCTCTTCTCGCCCCTGACCCCGCCGAACCCGACAAGCCCGACGTCCTCCGGGAGCAACGGATGAACATCGAAGCCAAGCCGTGGACCCGCCCCGCCGCACCCCGCGGACCGGAGGGCTGGCTCGACTCGCTGCGCGACCTGCTGGTGATCCCGCCCGAGCTGCGCGACGAGTGGGTGGAGCGGGAGGCCGCGCTCGAACTGCTCCAGTGCGGGCCGGAGATCCTCGACGAGCTGCTGCGCGCCGGCCTGCCGCACGGCGGGACCCCGGGGGCCGAACGCTTCGACCGCTTCGACCTGGTGAACCTCGCGCTCTACTCCGGGTCCGGGACCTCCGTGCCCGAGAAGACGATGCGCTACGCCCTGCGCTGGATGCACGCCGATCCCGAGGCCCTGTTCCGGCCCCAGCGCTGGAACTACTCCGTCGCGCTGACCCCGCCGGCCGCCCACGGCGAGGGCGAACCGGAGCGCACCGACTGGAACCTGGCCACGCCCCACCCGGAGCTGAGCGGCGGCTGGACGGAGTCCCTGTCGATCGGGCCCGAGGGGGCCTCGCTCGGGGAGAAGGACATCACCGCGAGCGGCACGTCCGGGCTGACCGCCTCCGGGGTGCTCGTGACCTCCGGGGAGCGGCGGGAGATCGTCTCGGAGCGGCTGCGCGAGATCGTGACCTCGTACGGGCCCGACCGGTTCCGCTGGGGCCGGATGCCCGAGGAACTCCAGTGGCGCAAGGACGAGGTGCTGGCCCAGGGCTACGCCCCCTGCATCTCGGTCTGCCTGGAGCTGGCCGAACGGTGCCGGGAGGCCGGCTTCGAGGCCCGTACCCGGCGCGGCTGGATCATGGGGATGCTCGACCTCGCCCATTCGTGGCTGGAGGTCGTGGACGAGGACGGCCTGGTCAAGAACGTGGACCCGGCCTTCGTCATCCTGGCCGACCACCACGCCGAGGCCCCGCACCCGGACATCGCGCAGGCCTTCACCGGCTCGCTGCTGAACCGGCTGCTGCCCACGGAACACCATGCGGACGAACCGGTGAACGGGTACCGCCGCGGCGGCCTGTTCGCCCACCCGCGCCACCAGACCGACATCCAGCTCTCGGCGGAGCAGCCCGCTCCGCGCGAGACGGCGGGGGCCGGCAACGGCTCCGGCACCTGAGAGAGGAAGAAGAATCCGATGAGCACGCCCGTGCTGCAGGCCGACGCACAGCTGCAGTCCATACTCGACCGGCTCGTGTCGATGTCCGAGCGCGACCACTACGACCCGTACACGATGTTCGACTGGCCGGACTCGCTGCCGGAGGACCAGTACTGGATGACCCCGGAGCTGCTGTCCATCCACGGGACCAAGGTGGCCGAGTCGTTCACCGAGGAGCAGAAGTGGGCGATCAGCAAGTGGGAGAGCGTCAACTTCTACAGCCTGAACGTCGACGGCATCCGTGAGCTGATCACCGAGATCATCGCCCGGATCCACACGAAGGACTTCGCCCTCTCCTCCGAGTACTTCCACCACATGATCGGCGAGGAGAACGCGCACATGTGGTTCTTCGCCCGGTTCTGCCTGCTGTACGGCGGCAAGGTCTACCCGGACAAGGGCGTCCAGCTGGAGATGAAGTCCGAGGGCGAGTCCGCCCACTTCCTCGTCTTCGCGCGGCTGCTGCTCTTCGAAGAGGTCGTCGACTTCTTCAACAAGCGGATGGGCGACGACGACCGGCTGCACCCCACGATCCGCAAGATCAACGCGATCCACCACCAGGACGAGTCCCGGCACGTCGCCTTCGGCCGGCAGATCGTCTCGCACCTGCACCGTCAGCTGCGGGAGAAGCTGAGCACCGAGGAGCTGGCCGAGCTGGAGCTGTACCTCAAGCGGTACCTGCGCAAGTCCGTGGACGGCCTGGTGAACCCGGCGGCCTTCAAGGACGCGGGCATCGCGAACCCCTACCAGGTGCGCAACGAGGTGCTGGCCGACCCGGCCTTCCACGAGCTGGAGCGCAAGATGCTCAAGCGCTCGATGAGCTTCCTCGTGAACGAGGGCATCTTCACCGACGACGTTCTGCCGCGCTCATGAGCGGGGCAACGGAGCACAAGCCCGCCGGGTTCGACGCCGTGGTCCGGTACCTGCTGACCAAGCGGCCGGAGCTGACCTCGATCGATCCGGACCTCGACCTGGTCGAGAACCGCATCCTCGACTCCCTCGGCTTCGTCAACTTCCTCTACGTACTGGAGGAGCAGACGGGTGAAGAGATCTTGATGGAGCACGTAACGCCGTCTGATTTTCGTACGATCAACTCGATTCGAAAGAGGTTCTTCCATGAGTCCGAGTAGTCCGGAGGCCGGCCGCAGCCCTTCGACGCGCGGCGGTCTCGCGACCCTCGGGCCCGGTGCGCTGAGGCTGCGGGCCACGCTCGAAGGGGTGTTCACCGGCTGGGCGGCCGAGGTCGGCGCCGACGCGGTGCAGTACCCGCCCCTGATGCGGGTCGAGGACCTGCACAGGCTGGACTACTTCCAGAACTTCCCGCAGCTGGCCATCCTGGGAGCGGCCCTCACGGAGGAGGCCGCTCCGCAGTACGCGACGGGCGGGCCCCGCGAGGCCTCCCTGCCGGCGGGGCACCTCACGGAGGCCTCGTACGCACTGCCTTCGGCGGCCTGCTACAACGTCTACCTCGATCTGGCGGGCCGCACGCTGACGGAAGGTCCCCACAAGGTGACCACCGTCGCCACCTGCTTCCGCCGCGAGACGCACTACGACGCGCTGCGCCGGCTGCTGGGCTTCAGCATGCGGGAGATCGTGTGCGTCGGCACCCGGGACGAGGTCCTGGCCCACCTGGAACTGTTCCGGAAGAAGATCACGGGCTATCTGTCGGAGCTCGGGCTGCCGGTCGAGATCGAGGCCGCCACCGACCCCTTCTTCGACGCGAGCGCGGGACGCGCGCTGATGGCCCAGCTCTTCCCGGTCAAGGAGGAGTTCGTCTTCGACGGGTCGCTGGCCATCGGCTCGCTCAACTTCCACCGCAACTTCTTCGGCGAGCGCTGCGAGATCCGCACCGCGGACGGCGAGCCCGCCTTCACCGGTTGCGTGGCCTTCGGCCTGGAGCGCTGGATCAGCGCCCTCACCTCGCACTTCGGCCTGACCGAGGACGAGCTGGCCGACCGGGTACTGGCGACCGGCCGGCCGTGATACCGAGCGGATCGGACGGTGCGGCGGCGACCGTGGTCGCCCCGGCGGGGCGGATCGGCGCAGCGGGGCGGATCGTCCCGGCAGGGCGGATCGCCCCGGCGGGGCAGGTCGCCGCGGGCCCCGGTGTCGTACGCGCCTGGTGGGCCGACGGGCGCGGTCTGCCGGCCGCCGCGGTGGCGGAGCTGGCCGCCGCCGCGCTGGCCCCGCAGGAGCGCTCCCGGTACGACGCCGTCTCCGATCCGCTGGGCCGGGCCGAGTTCGTCCTGGCCCGGTACGTGCTGCGCAGTGTGCTGGGGCGGATGCTCGGGCGGCCGCCCGCCCGGGTGGGCCTCGCCGTGGACCGGGCCGGGCGGCCGTGGGTGACGGGCGCCCCGGGGGTGGACGTGAGCATCGCGCACGCCGCGGGTCTGGTCGCCGTCGCCGTGGGCACCGGGCTCGCGCCCCGGACCCGGGTCGGTGTGGACGTCGAGGAGGTCCGTACGGTCCCCCGCGCCGCGGAGCTGGCACGGCGGCTGTTCTCCCCCGCCGAACGCGCCCGCCTGGGCCGGGCCGCCGGCCGGACCGGGGACCTGCTGTGGCTGGACGTCTGGACCAGGCGGGAGGCGTACGTGAAGGCCGTGGGCACCGGGGTCCGCTCGCTGGCCGGGGCTCCGGACCAGGACGTCGGCCACCTCTGGCACCCGCTGCGGCTGCCGCGGGGGTTCACCGGGGGCCTGGTGGTCGTGGATCCCGGCTGACCGGCCCGCCCTCTGCCTCTCCCCTCCGTCTCCCCCTTCGCTTTCCCATCCCACCGTTCGAATCGCACTTTTCGAGGAGCAGTTCCATGACAGAGAACACCGCCGCACAGCTCGCCGTCACCGCGGTGGGCGGCCCCACCGTGGTCATCGACCTGGGCGGGCTGCGGTTCGTGACGGACCCGACCTTCGACACCGCCGGTTCCTCCTACGAGTTGGGCCCGGTGGCTCTGCACAAGGTGGCCGGACCGGCGCTTGACCCCGACCAGCTGGGTACGGTGGCGGCCGTCCTGCTGTCGCACGACCAGCACCCCGACAACCTCGACGGGGCCGGGCGCGCCTTCCTCGAGGAGGTCGCGCTGGTCCTCACCACCGAGCAGTCCGCGGAGCGCGTCGGCGGTACGGGGCTGGCGCCCTGGGCCGAGCACGTACTGGAGCGCCCGGACGGCGGCCGGCTCGTGGTCACCGCGGTGCCGGCGCAGCACGGCCCGGCCGGTACCGAGCCGATGCTGGGCGCCGTCACCGGCTTCCTGCTCACCGGCGAGGGCCTGCCCACCGTGTACGTCAGCGGCGACAACGTCTCCCTGGAGCCGGTGAAGGCCCTCGCGGAGCGGCTCGGCGGGGCCGGCGTCGACCTGGCGGTGCTGCACGTGGGCGCGGCGCAGCTCGCCCCGTTCGGCCCGACGCTGCTGTCGCTGACCTCCGAGCAGGCGGTGGAGGTGGCCGAGCTGCTGGGCGCCCGCAAGGTGCTCGCGGTGCACCAGGACGGCTGGCAGCACTTCACCGAGGGTCAGGACGCCGTCAGCGCCGCCTTCGAGAAGGCGGGCTCGGCCGAGCGCCTGGTGGTTCCCGAGGCGGGCAGCAGCTTCGCGCTCTGACCCCGGGCCGGGAAAGAGGGGGTGCCCCGGGCCGCGCGTGCGGTCCGGGGCACCCCCCTTTCGTGCTGCGGTCTTCTGCTCAGGCGCCCATCGCGTGGTGTCCCCCGTCGACGTGGACGATCTCGCCCGTGGTCGCCGGGAACCAGTCGGAGAGCAGCGCGGCGCAGGCCCGTGCCGTGGGCTCCGTCTCGGTGATGTTCCAGCCCAGGGGTGCCTTCGCCGCCCAGTCGTCCTGGGTGCGGGCCAAGCCCGGGATGGCCTTCCCGGCGGTGGTCCGCAGCGGGCCGGCCGCCACCAGGTTGGACCTGATGCCCAGCGGGCCTGCCTCCCGTGCGAGATAGCGGTTGGCGGACTCCAGGGAGGCCTTGGCCACGCCCATCCAGTCGTACCCCGGCCAGGCCTTCGTGGCGTCGAAGGTGAGGCCGACCACCGAGCCGCCGCTGCCCATCAGGGGCAGCAGCGCCTTGGCGAGGGAGACGTAGGAGTAGGCGGACGTGTGGACGGCGGTGGCCACGTCCTCCCAGGGTGCGGTGAGGAAACCGCCGAGACAGCTCGATGGGGCGAAGGCGATGGAGTGCAGTACTCCGTCGATCCCGCCGAGGTGCTCGCCCACCAGTTCCGGGAGCCGGGCGAGGTGTCCGGGGTCGGTCACGTCCAGTTCCACGACCGGCGGCTTCTCGGGCAGCCGGCGGGAGACCAGTTCGACCAGGGACATCCGGCCGTAGCCGGTGAGGACGATCCGGGCGCCCTGTTCCTGGGCGATCCGGGCGGCGGCGAACGCGATGGACCGCTCGGTGATCACACCGGTGATGACGATCCGTTTGCCGGCGAGCAGGCCGCCGGTGGCGGGCGAGGTCGCGGGCGCGGGCGAGGTCGCGGGCGAGGTCGCGGGCGAGGTCGCGGGAAGGCTGGTGGTCATGGGATCAGTGCCCCATTCCCAGGCCGCCGTCCACGGGCACGACCGCGCCCGTGACGTAGCCGGCCCGCTCCCCCGCGAGCCAGGCCACCGTGTCGGCCACGTCCTCGGGGCGGCCCGCCCGGCCCGCCGGGATCTCCGCCAGGTGCGTGCTCTTGCGGGCTCCGGACAGGGCGGCGGTCATGTCGGTCTCGATCAGGCCGGGTGCCACCACGTTCACGGTGATGCCGGACGTGGCGACCTCGCGGGCGAGCGAGCGTGCCATGCCGACCATGCCGGCCTTGCTGGCGGCGTAGTTGACCTGGCCCTGGTTGCCGCGCAGTCCGGCGACGGAGGACACGAAGACGATCCGCCCCCACCGGCCGCGCAGCATTTTGGGCAGGGCCCGCCGGGCGCAGCGCCAGCCGCCGGTGAGATTGGTGTCGATGACCCGGGAGAATTGCTCTTCCAGCATCCGCAGCATGGGCCGGTCCTCGGTTATCCCGGCATTGGACACGAGAATCTCCACCGGCCCCAGTTCGGCCTCGACCGTGGCGAATGCGGCGTCGATCTGTTCCGGGTCGGCGACATCGCACCGAACGGCGAGGAATTTACCGTCCGGCGGTTCACTCCGGTAGGTGACGGCAACCCGGTCGCCGCGTCCGAGGAATTCCTCGGCAATGGCGAGCCCGATTCCCCTGTTTCCTCCCGTGACCAGCACCGTGCGTGGCAACGAAACTCTCCGTTCCTCTCGATTTCCTCGCGGCAGCCGGCCGGGGGATCAGCCCTGAATGGTGGTGCTCTGGAATTCCTTCATGTAGTAGGCGTTGCCGACGCGGACCGCCGTCCAGGAGACGATGATGCGCTGGCCGATCGGCACCTGCTCCGGCTCGGTGTAGGTGTCACCGGGCTTGAGCAGCCCGCCGAGCCCGTCGATCACGGCCGTGGAGTTGGACAGGCAGCGCACGGTGAGCGGCTTGCCGATCATCCGGGTGCCCGCGAGGGGGCCCGCGAAGGCGCCCTGGTAGAAGGACTGGATCGCCGTCCTGCTGGTGAGGTAGGCGCCATTGCTCGGAATCATGTGCCCGTCCGTCGTGAACTGGGCGGCGACTCCGGCCGCGTCCCCGTTGTTCCAGGCGGCGAAAAGCCGGTGCGGCACATCGGTGATGGCGGTCTGCGTCGGCGAACACACCAGACTGCTCATGGAATCTGTCGTGGGCTCTTCCACGGCATTCGCCGCGGTGGCCACCCCGGCAAGGAGCACCATGGAAACGGCAGGAATCATGATGCGACGGGCAAGACTCACGGAATCTCCCAATGACTGGCGATCGGACTCACTTGGCCAGTCTAGGGACGCGCCGGATGTCTGAAAAGTTTTCCCCCGGGGCGATCAGCAATTCAAATGACGCGGAATGCACGCCATTCGGAGTTCAGCTTTCCGCTTTCCGTCCGGCGGCTTCGTCCGGAAGCCTCTCCAGGCGCACGGGCACCCCGTTGAAGACGGCCGTGCCGGAGAGCGGGTCGACGACCGAGCCGTCGGTGAGCGCGTTCATGCTCACGCCCGGCTGGGTGGCCGCGTGCGCGAGCCGGCTGCCCCGGCGCCCGTGCCCCCAGCCGTACGGGAGGCTCAGCACGCCCTCGCGCAGCCGGTCGGTGGGTTCCACAGGCACCACCACCTCGCCGGTGCGGCTCCGGACCCGGACCAGGTCTCCGGCGGTGACGCCCAGGCGGTCGGCGTCCCCCGTGCTGATCTCCAGGGCGCAGCGGTTGGTGCCGCCGGACAGGCTCGCGATGTTGTGGGACCAGCTGTTGACGGATTTCAGCTGGCGGCGGGAGATGAGCACGAACCCGCCGCCGTCCAGCTCCCGCATCCGCGCGTCGAGCCGGGGCAGGTCCCCGGTGATGGCGGGCGGGCACAGTTCCACGAGCCCGGAGGCGGTCATCACGACCTCTTCGCGGCGGGGCCGCAGCGGCCCGAGGTCGATGCCGTTCGGGGTCTCCTTGAGCAGGGCCAGGTTCAGGCCGTCGGGACGCTTCCCGAACAGGTCGCCGGCGGGTCCGAGCCGGAGCATCAGGTCGAGCCGCCGCTCCAGTGCGCCGTCCCCGGTCAGCTCCCGCTTGAGCGCGGCCGGTTCGCGCCCGTGCAGGGGCGCCCCCGGGCGGCCGGAGGCGGCCCTCAGGGTCAGGTCGGTCAGTGCCTCGTCCACGCTGTCGGGGTCCCCGGCCGCGCTCTTGCCCGAGGCGATGAGGACCAGCCGGGCGAGGATCTCCGCCTCGCTGGGGCGCCCGGGCGCCAGGGTCCGTACGGGCGGGGAGAAGCGGGCGTTGCGGCGGACGGAGCGGCCGGCCAGGACCACGTCGTAGTGGGGTGATTCCAGGGCGCTCGGCGGCGGCAGGATGACGGACGCGTGGCGGGTGGTCTCGTTGAGGTAGGGGTCGACGCAGACCATGAAGTCCAGTCCGGGCAGGGCCCGGTCGAGCCGTTCGCCCTGCGGGGAGGCGAGGACCAGGTTGCCGGCGATGCACAGCAGGGCCCGTACCCGCCCCTCGCCCGGCGTCTCGATCTCGTCCGCGAGGGTCGCGGTGGGCAGCTCGCCGTTGGCTTCCGGCAGTCCGCGGACCCTGCTGTGCCAGCGGCCGGTGCGGAACGGTTCGGCGGGGCGGCGGGTGGCGTGCGGGGCCTCCCCGAAGAGCACTCCGCCGGGGCGGTCGAAGTTCCCGGTGACGATGTTGACCACGTCCACCAGCCAGCTGGTGAGGGTGCCGAACTCCGTGGTGCAGGTGCCCAGTCGCCCGTACACGGCGGCGGTGGGCGCCGCGGCCAGCTCGCGGGCGAGCGTACGGATGGTCCGCGCGGGGATCCCGCAGGCGTCCGCGACGTCTTCGGCGGCGAACCCCTTCACCTGGACGGACAGCTCGTCGAAGCCGGCGAAGCCGGGACCGGGGTCGGTCGCCAGGCCCTCGTCGAACAGCGTGTGCACGATGCCGAGCAGCAGCAGGGCGTCGGTGCCCGGGCGGATCGGGACGTGCTCGTCCGCGAGGTCCGCGGTGCGGGTGCGGCGCGGGTCGACGACGACGAGGCGCCCGCCGCGTGCCCGCAGGGCCTTGAGGCGGCCCGGCAGGTCGGCGACGGTCCACAGGCTGCCGTTGGACTCCATGGGGTTGGCGCCCAGGACCAGCAGGTGGTCGGTGCGGTCGATGTCCGGCAGCGGGAAGGCGAGCGGGTCCCCGTACATCCAGCCGCAGGCCACGCTCTTGGGCATGGTGTCGAGGGTGGTGGAGGAGTAGATGTTGCGCGTGCCGAGCCGTTCGCGCAGGACCAGCATGTAGAGCGGCAGGGCCAGCGTGTGGATGACCGGGTTGCCCATGTAGAGGGCCACGGCGTCCTTGCCGTGCTGCTCCGTCACCCCCCGCAGCCCGCGCTCGACGGCGGCGAAGGCCTCGGCCCAGCCCACCTCGTCGAAACCGCCGTCGGGCCGGCGCACCAGCGGGGCGGTCAGCCGGTCGGGGTCGCTGTCGAACCGGCCCAGGGAGGCGCCCTTCGGGCAGAGGTAGCCCTTGCTGAAGACGTCGTCCCGGTTCCCCTTGACCCGGGTGACGACCTCGTCCGACAGGGTGATGCTCAGCCCGCACGTCGCCTCGCACAACGGGCACACCCGTGTCGCCGTTCGCTCCAACACCGGCCGCCCCCATACCACTTGATCAACTGGGCGCAGTGTAACGACGGGGGTCCGGACTGTCCCGCGTTCTATCTCCCGTCGAGGCCGACGGCCCGGCTCCGGGCGGGGCCCGGCGCGGCGCGGCAGAGGCGTGGTCGGGGAGCTCGGCGGGGGCGTCGACGTCGACGAGGGCCGCGACCGGTTCGGGGTGTTCGGCGGCCAGGTGGCAGCCGTTGATCCCTGCTCCGGCCCCCGCCGAATTCGCGCGACACGGCGAAGCGGCTCTGGAACGCTGCGATCATGACCTTCGTACTCGATGGACCGGTCCTGGACGGCGCGCTCATACGGCTGGAGCCGCTGGAGCACCGCCACGCGGCGGACCTGGCCGTGGCGGCGGAAGAGGACCGCAGCCCCTACGGATTCACGTGGGTACCCACCGCGGACCGGGTCGGGGGGTACATCGACGCCCAGCTCGCCCGTCGCGACGCGGGGAAACTGGCGCCGTACGCGCAGGTGGAGCAGGCGTCCGGGCGGGCGGTCGGGGCCACCGCCTACTGGGACCCCCGGCCGTGGCCGACGACCGGGGAGGGCCTGTACGCGATCGAGGTCGGGTACACCTGGCTCGCGGCTTCGGCCCAGGGCTCGGGGATGAACACCGAGGCCAAGTACCTGCTGTTCCGGCACGCCTTCGAGAACTGGGGCGTGGCCCGGCTCGATCTGAAGACGGACGCCCGCAACGCCCGTTCGCGCGCCGCGATCGAGAGGGCCGGCGCACGCTTCGAGGGCGTGCTCCGCAACTGGTCCCGCTCCTGGGCCCCGGGCGAGGACGGCCTGCTCCGCGACTCCGCGATGTATTCGGTCACCGCGGCGGAATGGCCCGACTGCCGGGCGGGGCTGGAGGCGCGGCTCGCGGGGCTTCTGCGGCCGGCATCGCCGTCACTGGCGCGGGACGGCGATGCCCGCCGCGCGGAGCTTCGCCTCGATCAGTGAGTTCAACCGGGCGATGGACGCCGCCTCCCGGTGGTGGTTGACCATCGCGTACCGGGAGGCGGCGTCGGACCGGTTCCCGAACCCGGTCGGCACGGCCAGCAGCGCACGGTCGGCCAGCAGCTTGCCGGCCAGCGCGGACGCCAGCTCCTCGATCCGCGGGTCGCCGGGATCCCAGGACCTCGCATCCCAGCCGCGCTTGGTCAGCTCGACGGACTCGGGGTCGCGGAGCGAATGTTCGAGCCGGGTCAGGAAGCTGTCGAAGATCTCCGGGACCAGCGCCCCGGCCAGCACCAGGGCTTCGCGTTGACCGGCCACGTACTCGGGGTCGAAGCCGAGTTCACCGAGTCGTTCCAGGACCGCGCAGGCCCGGTCGGGCAGCAGGGCCCGGTCGCCGTGGGCGAGCCGGTGCAGCCTGTCGCGGCGCGCGGTCAGGTCCTCGATCCGTTCGGTGAGCCGGTGGCGGACCTCGTCCAGGGTGGCGGCGAACGTCTCGGGATCGGTGTCGAGCGGGTCTGCGATCTCCGCCAGCGGCACACCGGCCGCGGCCAGGGTCCGGACCTGGACCAGCCGGAACAGCTCGCCCGACCGGTAACGGCGGTAGCCGGAACCGTCGCGTTCCGGCTCGTCGACCAGACCGAGCCGGTGATAGTGCCGCACGGTCTTGATGGTGACGCCGGCGAACGCCGCCGCCTGACCGATCGTGAGTCCCTCTGCCATCGGCTCGGCACACCTCCGGATCGTGGGCGGCAGCGGCCTCGCGGACCGCGACGGCGACGGCCGGGAAGTCCGGACGATCACCGGAGCGAGGATAGCGCGGCAGTGGCTTGACCTTGACCCAGGGTCAAGGCTGCAGGCTCTCCACATGGCCCCTCCGAGGGGCCGGACAGCCACCACGGCCTCCGCGGCCGCCGGGGGAACCCACACCGTGAACAGGGGATTCATCATGAGCACGAGCAACAACAACGGCTTCTCCGACGCAGGTCTGATCCGACTGCGCGAGGTGCTGGCACGGCACGTGGAGTCCAAGAAGATTCCCGGCCTCGTCGCGCTGGTCGGCCGCGGCGGCCGGACGCACGTCGAGGCGATCGGGACGATGCGTCACGACGGCGGCCCGCCGATGCGCCGGGACACGATCTTCCGGATGGCGTCCGCGTCCAAGCCGGTCACGATGGCGGCGGCGATGGTCCTGCTCGACGAGTGCCGGCTGCGGCTGGACGACCCGGTGGACCCGTGGCTGCCCGAACTCGCCGACCGGCAGGTGCTGAGGCGGCCCGACGGACCGCTGGACGACACCGTGCCGGCGCAGCGGCCGATCACCGTACGGGACCTGCTGACCTCCACCTTCGGGCTCGGAGTGGACTTCGAGTCGATGGCTTCCCCGATCCGGGCCGCGACCTTCGAGCGCCTCGACTACAGCGTGGCATCCGGGCCGGCGCCCGGGCCGGACGAGTGGATGCGGCGCCTCGGCGAGCTGCCGCTGCAGTACCAGCCCGGGGTGCGGTGGCAGTACGACCTCAGCAACGAGGTGGTCGGTGTGCTCGTCTCCAGGGTCGCGGGCCGGCCGTTGGAGGCGTTCCTGCGCGAACGCGTCCTCGATCCGCTGGGGATGAAGGACACCGCCTTCCACACGCCCGCAGACAAGATCGACCGCCTGCCGCCCCTGTACGGGCCCGACCCGCAGACCGGCGAGTTCCTCGTGTGGGACGAGGCGGCGGGCGGCAGGGCGAGCACGCCTCCCGCGTTCCAGGGCGCCGGGGGCGGGCTGGTCTCCACCGCCGACGACTACCACGCCTACTTCCGGATGCTGCTGAACCACGGGATGCACGGGAACGAACGGATCCTGTCCCGCGCCGCCGTCGAGCTGATGACCACCAACCGTCTCTCGCCCGGTCAACTGGCCGCCCGGGAAGCCATGTTCTCCCATGTCGCCCACCTGTCCTGCGGCCAGGGCTCGCAGGGCGGCTGGGGCTTCGGGATGGCGGTGCGCACCCATCGCGGGGACCACGCCCCCGCCGGCCAGTTCGGCTGGTTCGGCGGTACGGGCACCAGCGTCTACGCGGACAGGACCAACGAGCTCACCGGAGTGCTGCTCACCCAGGTCGGGCTGTCCACCCCGGATTCTCCGCGCGCCATGAGCGACTTCTGGACCACGCTCTACCAGGCCATCGACTGACGTCGGCGGACGACGGGCTCACGGCCGGTGCGCGGCCAGCCAGCCCTCGGCGTAGGCGACGGCTTCGGCCAGCGCGAACAGCCGGACCTCCGCGCCGCCCACCGTGCCCCGTACCACCGGACGGTCCTCCTCGAAGTCGGCGCCCAGGGCGTCGAAGTCGTCCGAGGAGACCGGCGTATCGCGCACCGTCGTCCAGCGGCGGCCCTGCGGGGTCATGAAGGCGAAGGAGTTGTCCACCTCCGGACCCGGAACCCGGTATTCGGCGAGGTGGAAGGCCGTGCAGGAGTCGAAGCCCGCGCCCAGCAGCAGGATCCGCGCCCCGGCCTCCTCCAGCCGGGCGAGCGGGCTGCGCTCGCCGAGCCGGCATTGCGGCGCGTGGCCGTCCGTGAGGGTGGCGGCGCGCGGGCCCAGCGCGGCGAAGGAGGTCTGCGGATGGCCGCTGCGGATGGCGCCCGGCCAGGTGCGGACGGCCTCCGGGACGGCGCCCATGCCGCGGGTGGGCGTGGTGCGTGCGTCGAAGGGCGGCATCGAGGCACGGATCTGCGCCCACCACGCTTCGGGCACCGGCGGGTTCCCCCAGTCCGCCGGATCGGAGTTGTCGCCGGAGTGCGTCGGGACCACCAGGGTCCCCGTATCCCCGAGGACATCGAGCAGCGCCGTGACCACCGTGGCGGCGCCGCCGCAGACCCAGCCGAGCGAGCTGAGGGAGGAGTGCACGAGCAGGGTCTCGCCTGGGCGCAGGCCGAGCGTGCGCAGCTCGGCGGCGAGCGAGTCGCGCGTACAGAGGGGCCCGGTCTGAAGGTTCATGGACACAAGGGGTCAGTGTCGGGGCCACGGCGCCCCGGCACCACCGGTTTGCCGGACACCGCGGCCCGCCCCGTCGTCGTGGGCGCTTCCCATCGGGGGAATCAGGAGCAGCACCAGCGCGGCGAACGCGCCCGTCCACGTCCCCGGCGTGCTCGTGTGATCTCGTTCTTGTCCGTCGACGGTCGTGCCGGCCGGCTCGGCGCCCGGTGCTCGGACGGGGGCACCTCACGAAGAAGGCGGGCAGGTTCTTTGAGATCCGGATGGTTCACCGCCTGCGCCCTCTCGGCCGCCTGCGTGTGGGCGGCCCTGCCGGGCGCCGCGCCCGCGCCTGCCGCGCCCGCCCCGCCGGCGCCCTTGGGCGGGCTCCGCTCCGCGCAGGCGTACTGGACGGCCGACCGCATGGCCTCGGCCGTGCCCGTCGACGCCGCCCGGAGCCGGGCCGCGGCCACCGCGCACGCGCCCTCGGGTACTGCGACGGGCATCCACTTCGACGGCATGCCGATGGTGGGCACCTTCTTCTACCGGCAGACCGGGATCGGCACGGCGGACACCTCCTGCACCGGCAGCGTCGTACGCAGCAGGGGCAAGAGCATGGTGCTCACAGCGGGGCACTGCGCGGCCGGCATGGGGCGCCCGGAGAACCGCGCCGTCTTCGTGCCGCGCTACCGCCACGGCAAGACCGCCGCCGCCCAGCCGTTCGGCATCTTCCCGGTCAAGGCCGAGGGCGGCGTCTACACGGACCCCCGCTACCGGTCGCACAGCAGGGCCGCCGTGTCCGACCTGGACCTCGCCTTCGTCCTCGTCGAGCCGAACGGCAGGGGACGGATCGAGAAGGTGACCGGGGCGCTGACCTTCACGCCGGTGAGCACGTACGAGCACGAGGTCACCGTGGTCGGCTACCCGTCCGCCTCCCGCGTGAACAAGGACCACAAGCCCGTCCGGTGCGATGTGCCCACCACCCGGCTGAGCGGCTTCCGGCAGCTGCGGATGGTGTGCAAGGGGTTCTACGGCGGTGTGTCCGGCGGCCCCTGGATCAAGGACTACGACCCCGCGCGCCGCACCGGCAAGGTCATCGGCAACACCGGCGGCTACCACGGCGGCGGCAACGACTCCTGGGTGACGTACGCCCCCTTGTACGGCAAGGACGCCCGGGACCTGTACGAGGACGCCGACACGGGCCGCGACCCCGCCGCCCTCTCCCGGCCGCCCTACCGGGGTTCCGGGGACGGCCTCCCGCTGCCCGGCTCCGGGGAGCTGTGGACCCATGCCAGGGCGATGGCCTCCGGCGATTTCACCGGCAGCGGCCGCAGCAGCCTGCTCGTGGTGTGGACGGACGGCGAGGTGACCCTCTTCCCCGGTGACGGCCGGGGCGGCTTCCTGCCGGAGCGCCGCCTCATGGCACCGAACGCGGGCTGGAAGGCGGTCGCCACCATCACCGCGGGCGACTTCACCGGCTCGGACCAGTTCGACCTCATGGTCCGCCGGAAGGACGGCCGGATGACCCTGCACGCCGACGTCGGCTCCCACGGCCTGGGCCGCGTCACCGAGATGGCCCCCTCCGGCTCCGTCTGGAGGCACGCCACCCAGATCGCCGCCGGACGCTTCAACGCCTCCACCTACGTCACCGACCTCGTGGTCCGCTGGTCCGACGGCGAACTCACCCTCCACACCGCCGTGGGCGCGGGCACCTTCGGCCGGGAGCACCGGCTCAAGGGCCCCGGCCCCGCCTGGAAGGGCGCCGCCCTGCTCGCCGCCGGGCAGTTCTCCGGCAACCGGAAGTGGGACCTCATGGTCCGCTGGTCCAACGGCGCGCTCGTCAGCCACACCGGCATCACCACCCGCGGCCTCGGCGGCGCAAGACCCGTCCGCGGCCCGAACCGCACCTGGCCCCACAGCGCCCTCATGACCGCGGGCCGGTACACCGGTGACGGTCTCACCGACGACCTCGTCGTCCGCTGGAGCGACGGCGAGACCAGCCTCTACGAGGACACCCGCACGAACGGTCTCGGCACCGAGCGCATGCTCGTCCCGCCGAGGGCTTCGTAGGGCTGTCGCGCGCGGCTTGCCGCCGGGGCCCCGGAAGCGGAATGGATCATGGCTCCTGCCGGGGCGCCGTCACGGCGCCTCCGCCCAGTCGCCTGCGCCGGCCCGGTGGCCCCGGTGCCCGTCGAGCAGGGTCCGCAGCCGCCTTCGGCCGCGGTGCAGACGGGAGTTGACGGTGCCGCACGGAATGCCGACCAGCTCGGCGATCTGCTCGTACGGCAGTCCCTCGACGTCGGCCAGGTAGACGACGGTCCGGAAGTCGCCCGGGATCGCCCGCAGCGCCTCGCTGATCACGGGGTCTGGTATCCGGTCCATGACCTGGGACTCCGCCGAGAGCAGCCCCCCGAAGGCGCGGGAGGCGGCGCTCGCGAGCTGCCACTCCTCGATGTCCGAGGCGTGCGCGAAGCGCGGACCCGCCTGCCGCTTGCGGTAGTCGGTGCGGAACACGTTGGTGAGGATCCGCAGCAGCCAGGCCCGCAGGTTGGTGCCGGGGCGGAACTGGTGGAAGCTGCGGTACGCCCGGACGTACGTCTCCTGCACCAGGTCCTCGGCATCGGCCGGGTTGCGGGTCAGCCGGGTGGCGTGGGCGTACAGCAGGGGCCGGTAGGCGACGGCGTCCCGCTCGAAGCGGGTCGAGCGCTCTTCGTCCGTCTCCGTGGCGGGAACCGTGGTCGTGTCGGTCATGAGTATCTGCGCTCCTGTACGGGCGGAGCCGGATTCGGCACACCGCGAGATGACATCCGGTTCCGCCTCGGCCCCCTGCACCCCTCGGGCACAGGTCAGGAGGTGCGGCGGCGGGAGGTGACGGCGAAGGCCACGCCGCCGAGTCCGATGACGATGCCGGCGATGCCGAGGGCCCGCGCGGTCGTGTCGGAGCCGCTCTCGGCGGCCGTGTCGTGACCCTCCTGGCCGTCCTTGTGCTCGGCGGCGGAGTTCTTCGCCTCGTCCGCCGGCTTCTTGGCGGCGGCGTCGTGGTGGTCGGCGCCGGCGGCGGTCAGCTTCAGGAGCGGAGCGGGGTTCTCCAGTTCCGCGGCGCCTTCCTTGGGCTCTTCGATCCAGCGGACGATCTCGCCGTTGTCGTAGGTCTGGATCGCCTTGAAGACCATCTGATCGGCGTTGTCGGGCAGCTTGCCGACGGAGACCGGGAACTGCTGGAACTTGCCGGCCTCGATCCTTCCGCCGGTCCAGGTGACCTTGGTGACGGCCTCGTTGATCTGCTTGCCGTGCACGGTGAGCGGCTTGTCGAGCTTGGTCTTCTCCACCTTCACGGTCCAGCCGGGAACGTCCTGCGGCATGACGGAGGACAGCGGCTGGTCGACGGGGAAGTTGACTTCCAGCTGCGTGGTCGAGGCGCCGTCGCGCTCGTTGGGGACCTTGAAGTTGAGCGTCGCGTAGCCGCCCTTGGCGGCCTCTCCGACGGGCTGCACGCCGACATGGGCGAAGGCGGTGCCGGAGAGGACGAGGACGGAACCCGCGGCGAGGGCGGCGGCGAAGGAGACGCGAGAGGTCTTCATGGCAGGAACACTCCACGGAAGCTGTGGTGACGGTGGCTCCGCACGCGGCGCGCACGGAGTTCGCGGCACCGAACGGATGCCGCGCCAGGCTGCGAGGGCGAACACCGTGGGCGGCCCGCGCCTGATCACCGTGTGCTGAAGTGCGTCCCCGCCCGTGCCTGCGGCCCCTCGGTTTTCGACCGAGGGGCCGCAAGCACGGGCAGGCGCGCTCTCAAACCCGAGCCGATCCTCTCCCCCGGGAACCAGCGGCCGTCAACCGCCCGGCAACCCGTCCCCCACCGTCACGCTCCCGCCGTCGGGCGCGCCTCAGCCCTCACGCTCCATCCCCGACAGCACCTCGGCCACCAGGGGCTCCGGAACCCCGGTGACGAGCTCCGCCCCGCGCGGGCCGTCCAGTACGAACGACAGCCCCGTGGTGGCCTTCTTGTCCAGCAGCATCAGGGCGATCAGATCCGCCACCGCCACCCCGGCGGGCAGCCGGTGCGGCAGCCCGTAGGCGAGTACGACGTCGAGGTGCTCGGCGACCCCCGCGGCGTCGATCCGGCCCAGCGCCCCCGCCAGCCGACCCGCGAACACGGTGCCGATGGCCACCGCCTCGCCGTGCCGCAGGGCGTAGTCCGTGGCACGTTCGAGCGCGTGGCCCAGGGTGTGGCCGTAGTTCAGGGTGTGCCGCAGCCCCGAGTCGCGCTCGTCGGCCGCCACGATCCGGGCCTTGCAGGCCACGCTCGCCGCGATCTGCTCGACGAGCGGCAGCCCCCGCAGGTCCCCGGCCCCGATGAAGTTGGCCCGGGCGATCTCCCCGTAGCCGTTCGTCCACTCCCGCTCCGGGAGGGTCCGCAGGAAGTCGGTGTCGCACAGCACCGCGGCGGGCTGCCAGTACTGGCCCACCAGGTTCTTGCCCTGCGGCAGGTTCACCGCGGTCTTCCCGCCGACGCTGGCGTCCACTTGGGCCAGCAGGGTCGTGGGCAGGTGGATCACCGGCAGGCCCCGGTGGTAGAGCGCCGCCGCCAGGCCCACCGAGTCGGTGGTCGTACCGCCGCCGACCGAGACGATGGCGTCCGCGCGGCTGAGCCCGTAGTCGGCGAACGCCCGGCACATGCGGTCCACGGTCGCGAGCGTCTTGTCCACCTCGCCGTCCCGGGCCTCCAGATGGAGGGTGGGCACCCCCGTTTCCGGCAGGGTGTCCCGGGGCCGGGCCGACACCACGGCCACGCGGCGCGCGCCCGTCGCGGCGATGGCATCGGCGAGCAGGTGGCGTACGCCGGAACCGATGTGGACCGGGTACGAACGGTCGCCCAGCTCCACGTCGATCCGCCGACGGGTCTGTGTGTCCGTGGTGGGCACGGCCGTCGCTGCAGTCACTGCAGTCACAGTGAGAGGTCCTTTCCGATCCGGTGTGATGCGGCCCGCGGCCGGCGGCCTTTCAGGCCGACTGGAGCGCGCGGGCTCCGCTGGCGCTGAGCACCTCGGTGACCGGCGCCCCTGCCGCGAGGGCGGCCCGCAGGGCACGCGCGGCCAGGGCACCGGTCTGCACCGGGATGCCCAGGCGGTCATGGGTGAGCTGAACGTGGTCGTAGAGCAGGTAGTTCACCGGCACCCCGCCCTCCTGGGGGTCCTCGATGACCGTCCGCACGGCCGGTACGTAGCGGTCCCACAGCAGGACGTCGCCGGCCAGTGGCCGGACGATCAGGTCGGCGCCGTAGGCGTCCGCCTCCGCGGCGAGCTCCAAGCGCCCGGCCGGCTCCAGCCGGTCGGTGCCGAACTGCCAGAAGTGGAAGAGGAACGCCGCCCGGTCCCCGGGGGCGGTAAGGGCGCTGAGGTGCCACAGGTGCTGGGTCGCCAGCCGCAACTGCTCCGACGCCGCCAGCTCGCCGTCCTGGAGCAGGGTCAGCGCGAACTCGCTGGACTCGGTGGCGAGCTGGTCCGCGACCCGGATGACCTGATGGGTGCCGTACTTGCCGGTGGGCGGCTCGTACCGATCGGTGATCATGGGCCGGTTGTACGCCGCCGTGAGCGAGCGCAGGCGCCGCTCCAGGTCCCGCAGCACCTCCCCGGTGGAGTGGAAGGACAGGGTGAGGTCCGCTCCGGTGCCCGGACCCGGGCGGGTGAACTGCCAGTGCCCCCCGGGGTCCGCGGTCCGCAGACGGCTCACCAGATCGGCGACCGTCGTGGAGACGACCCGGGATACATGATCCTCGGAGCGGCTCCTCATCGGATTCGGCAGGCGGATGAAAAGCCATTGACGGGTCATTGCAGAATCCACCTCGGGGGGAGTTCCGTGAAGTTCCTGGGCCTCGCCGAGGGTAGTTGTCGCGCTTCTTTGTATTTCCGTTCAGTGCCCAATTGGTCACGCCGGGGGGAAACATAGGGATGACATAGGGGGGAGCCCTAGGGCCCTGCCCGGAAAAGCACGCGGCCCTCCCGGATCCTGCCCGGCGGACCCGGTGGTGGCGCGGTTACCGCCCAGTGGTCCGCCCTGCGGAAACTCACGTGAATGAGCGGTATCAAGGGTTACCTCGGGATGGACGTCGGCGGCACCAAAGTCGCCATTCGGGTGGAAGGCGACGGGGCGGAACCGTACGAGACCACCTTCCGATGGCGCACCGACGACGGCGTGCGCGCGGACATGAAGAAGCTCGCCGCGTGCCTGGAGGACCTCCCCGGTCACTGGCCCGGCCCGATCATCGCGGCGGGCATCGCCATGCCCGCCACCCTGGACGGGGACGGCCGGGTGACCGCCTGGCCGAACCGCCCCGGCTGGCGGGGCCTGGACCTGCGCTCCGAGCTCCGCCGGATGCTGCCGGGCACCACGGTGGCCTGCGCGGACGACGGGGATGTCGCCGCCCTCGCCGAAGCCCGGGCCGCGGGCATCGAGGACGTGGTCTACCTGGGGATCGGAACCGGGGTCGGCGGCGGAGTGGTGCTCGGCGGGTCCCTCTGCCCGGGCGCCGAGCGGGGATCCTGCGAGATCGGCCACCTGATCGTCGACCGCTCCGGCACGCGCTGCGACTGCGGCCGCCAGGGCTGCGTTCAGGCCTTCGCCTCCGGACGGGCGATCCTGCGCCGGGCCGCCCGGCTGCGCGGGGAGGAGTACGTGAGCTACGAGGAGCTGCGCGAGGCCTGGCAGGCCGCCGTGCCCTGGGCCGTGCTCGCGGTCGACGAGGCCTGCGCCGCCCTCGCGGCGGCCGCGGTCGGCACCAACGAGCTGTTCCGGCCCAGCGCCGTCATCATCGGCGGCGGTTTCGCCGACGGACTGCCCGGCTTCGTCCCCACCGTCGAGCGCCACACCCGCCGGCTGGCCCGGGCAGGTCATCCCGCGCCCCGCATCCGGCCCGCGTTGCTCGGCGGACTCTCCTCCCTCCACGGTTCGATCCTGCTGGCCCGCGGTGTGACGGCCGGCGCGAGCCCCGCCGACGCGCAGCAGGCGCTGGTCTGATGGCACCGGACTCCGTGACGACGGCGGCCGGGCCGGCCCGCCCCGCCCGCCCGGCCGCCGTCGCCCGCCCGCCGCGCCCGCTCCGCCGGGACCGCCACACGTCCCTCGTCCGCGCCCTGGCCGTGCTCACCACGACCATCGCGGTCCTCGCGGCCATGGCGGGCACCGCGCTGTGGCAGGAGCGCGTGGCTGCCCGCGAAGCGGTCCCCCGCGCGAGCGCCGAGGCCGGAGGTGTGCGGACGCAGGTCCGCCAGGCCGCGTGGTCGACCATGGCCAACCACCACACGGACGACGGCTTCCAGATGCCCTCCTCGATGATGCCGGGCGCGCCGGAAGGCGACGACCAGCGGATCGGAGTGCCCGTCACCCTCGTCAACACCGAGGACGAGCCGACCGGGTTCAGCGTCGCGGAGGAGTTCTTCCTCATCGGGGGCAAGGGCGGCCGGGGCCGTGCGGACGGCGCCGGCAAACCGGTGCCGCTGCACTCCGACACCATCGGCGAGCTGCCCCGGCTGGCCGCCGGGAGCGCCGTACGGGGAGTCCTGTACTTCGACATCGAGCCCCCGGAGCCCGGCGACCCGCCCCTGCGGGTGTTGTGGAAGCGCGACGGCGAAACGCGGCAGCTGACCGTCTCCCTCACCGGCGACCCGGCCCACGGCCACTGAAGCGCCACCCACGGAGCGCCGCCACCGAAGCAACGCGGCCGAACCGCCGCCACCGGACCGGCGCCACGGAACGCACGACCACCGAACCCCACCCGGCCGCCGCGCTCCGCGCGGCTTCCCCCTTTCCGACCCAAGCACGAACAAGGGAGTCACCTCGCCATGCGTGACACATCCGCCGCGCCCGATTTCGGGCCGGTGCGCGGATGGACCGGCCGACCACCCGAGGACCAGGCGTTCGCAGCCTTCAGGTCCCGGATGCTGCTGGCCGTCGTCCTCGCACTGGGAACAGCGGCTTGGCAGCACTGGGCCGTGTACGGCAGAGGGGGACCATGGGTCTCTCATCTGCCGTTCCTCGTTTTCGACGTTCTCCTGGTGCTTCCGCTGGCAGGCCTCGGCGTCCGGCTGTCCGGCCTCGCGGCCGACCGGCTCGGGCTGCTCCCGGACACCCTGCGCACCTCGCTCTTCAAGGCCTCGGTCGTCGCGGTCACCATGACCGCCGGCTTCGTGCCGCTGGCCGCCGTCCAGGCCGCCGCCCACAAGGTGATGGCGCCCGTCGCCGGACACATCCACGGCACCGAGGCGATGCCCGCGCGGGAAGCGGGCGCGCTGCTGCGGTACGGGGTGGACCAGGCGCTCCAGGTGGAGGCGGCGATCCTGCTGCTCGCGCTCGTCGGGGCGGTCCTGACCGAGCTCTCGCCGCGCGCCCTGGCGCGGAGCCTGTACGCGGTCCTGCGCAGGCCCCGCACCTGGGTGCTCGCGCTGCGGCACACCGTGAGTGCCCTTCTGCTGGCCGCGCTGCTCGCGCCCACGGGCGCCGCGGCCCAGCCCGACGAGGCCTCGGACGGTGAGGCCGGCAGCTGCGCCACCTCGCCCCAGCGGGTGTTCGACGTCCACGCCATCGACGTGGACATCACCGTGGACCGGTTCGGGGACCACGACCCGTACGGCTACATGTACGTCCTCGCCGACCGGGAGGGCGCCGTACGCGAGCAGGAGGCCGCACTGCGCCGGGCCTCGGCGCTCGACAAGGAGGACCCGACGGCCGCGAAGGTGGCCACCGGGCTGGGCCAGGACCCGATCCAGCCGCTCGTGATGCGCGCCCGCCTCGGCGAGTGCGTGGTCATCAACCTGACCAACAAGCTGCAGAAGGCTCCGCGTTCCGGCTCGCTGGGCAACCCCGCGGTGGTCCAGCCGGGCGGGGTCCCGGCCGTCTCCGTGGACCTGGCCGGCGTCGCCTACGACGCGGCCGGCGGAGCGGGCGGCCAAGAGGTCGGCAAGAACCCGGCGTCCCTGGCCAAGCCCGGTGAGACCCGCCAGTACCGCTACTACCTCGACCCGGCCATGGGCGAGGGCACCAAGGTCTTCCGCAGCGGCGGCGAGTCCACGCAGCTGACGTCCCACGGCCTGTTCGGCGCGCTGATCGCGGAACGCGCCGGCGCCCGCTGGTACGACCCGGTCACCGGCGCCGACCGGACCGAGGACAACAAGTGGAGCAACTGGGAGGCCATGGTCCGCCCGCCCACGGGGACCAGCTTCCGCGAGTTCGCCCTGATCTACCACGAGATCGGCGACGAGACCTTCAACCTGCGCAGGCCGCTGCGCGAGAACGACGAGGGCATCCCGATCGGCGGTGACACCGGCATCCCCGTGGGCGACCAGATCGAGTACGGCCGTCCGCTGCCCATGATCGACCTGCGTCCGCCGACGCCGACCATCCCCAACGAGGGCGGCGGCGGCACCAAGGTGTACCGGCCGGGCAGCCGCGGCATCAACTACCGCAGCGAGCCCTTCTACCGCCGTCTCCAGCTGGAGGCCGCGCGCGGGGCCGAGGTCCAGAAGGCGAACAAGTCGCTGGCCTACAGCTCGTACACCTATGGCGACCCGGCCACGCCCATGCCGCGCTCCTACCTCGGCGAGCCCACCAAGACGCGGCTCGTGCACGCGGGCGCCGAACAGCTGCACGTGCACCACGTGCACGGCGGTGGCACCCGCTGGCGGCTCAACCCCGGTTCGGACAACACGGACATGGACGCGGGCCTGACCAAGACACCGATCCAGAACGCCAAGTCGATCCGGCTGGACTCGCAGACGGTCAGTCCGATGGAGAGCTTCAACCTGGAGCACGAGTGCGGCGCCGGAGGCTGCCAGCAGGCGGCCGGCGACTTCCTCTACCACTGTCATATAGGCCAGCACTACGTCGCCGGCATGTGGGGGATGTGGCGCGTCTTCGACACGGCGCAACCCACGCTGGCCCCGCTACCGGGCAAGACGCCCCTGCAGGAGGGGGTCGACTCCTCGCAGCTGATCGGCCGGACGATCCAGGGCAAGACCGTGGTCCTGGCGAAACACCTGACCAGCCCATCGACGCAGATCACGCTGGAATCCCTGGTCGAGGGCAGTCTCCCGCCGCAGGGCACCCGCTGGAACGCCGGCAGCGGGCCGGACCCGGACGACGCGACGGTCTGGGACTGGCAGAAGGGCGGCACCGAGGACGCGCCGGTCTACCTCGGCGAGCCCGAGACCAGCGCCGTATGGGCCAACTTCAAGTCCGAATCCCCAGGTGAGCGGCCGACGATCCGGTTCAACCCGCGCACCGGCAAACCGGCCTACCCGCTGCTGCGCCCGCATCTGGGCCAGCGTCCGCCGTTCGCCCCCAACGGGCACGCGGGAGCGCCGGGCGTGGGCGAGACGGTCAGTGACAAGAATCCCGGCGGCCTGTGCCCCAAGGACGCCCGGGTACGCCGCTACGACGTGACGGCCGTGCCCGTGTCCCTCCAGTCCACCGACCGCGAGGTCGACAAGGACGGTGAGGTCTTCGTCCTCAACGAGGACAAGAAGGACGTCCTCGAGGGACGCAAGCCCGTCGACCCGCTGGTGATCCGCTCCAACGTCGGCGACTGCGTGGCGATCACCTTCGGCAGCGAGCTGAAAGCGAGTGTGCAGAGCAAGGTCAACATGCACACTCACCTGGTCCAGTTCGACCCGCTGGCGTCCGACGGCGTCGTCGCCGGCTTCGCCTTCGAGCAGGCCGTCTTCGCCACCTCGCGCGAGAACCGCTCGCTGACCTCCGTGGACGCCCCGGACCGGATCACCGTGTCCGGAACGGACAAGCTGCGGACCGGCATCTCCATCGGCATCGGAGTCGGCCGGGACACCATCGAGGTCAGGAAGATCGTCGGGATCGAGGGCAACCAGCTCGTCTTCGACCAGCCCCTGACCAAGCAGCACACCGCCGGCGAGCCGGTGACCGTCGAGTTCGTCCAGTACCGCTGGTACTCGGACGTGGACTCGGGCACCGTCTTCTGGCACGACCACGTCGACGCGGTGGCCTCCTGGGCGCACGGCCTGTTCGCCGCCCACATCATCGAGCCCAAGGGGTCGACCTACCGCGACCCGGTCACCGGCAAGGAGGTCAACAGCGGCACGATCGTCGACATCGTCAACACCTCCGGCGGCTCCGTCGGTGTCGGCCAGTCCGGTTCCTTCCGCGAGTACACCGTCTTCCTCCACAACGGGCGAAGAGGCAGGAGCGAGCTCTACACACCACCCGGACCGGGCCTGAACCCCTTCAACAACGGACAGGAGTGCGAGGAGGGCTCCATCAACCTCAGAGCCGCGCCACTCGGTGAACGAACACCACCGGGTGCCACCCCCGCCGACCCCACGACCACCGACCAGCGCCAGGAGTACAACGGAGCGCGCTGCCGCAACGCCTTCAGCCGTGCTCCCGACGACCCCGCCAAGCCCGACGCGAACACCGCGCGGGCGACGGTGACCACCGTCGATCCGTACGTCTTCTCCTCCGTCAAGTACGGAGACCCGAGGACCCCGCTCCTGCGTGCCTACGCCGGCGACCCGGTGGTCGTGCGCACCATCGGCGTCAACGACCGCGCCGAAGCCCTGCGCATCCAGGGCCACCGGTTCCGCATGGAGCGGTTCAACAAGGGCGGCCAGCTGATGGACGCCGCGACCACGGGAATCTCCGAGCGGTTCGACTACGTCTTGGACGGCGGGGCGGGCGGTCCCTCGGCCTCGCCGGGCGACTACCTGTACTACAGCACGCGCACCTTCGCGATGGAGAGCGGCGCCTGGGGCATCTTCCGGGTGCACGACCGGCTGCAGAGCGATCTGAAGCCGCTGCCCGGGCGGACCGCGCCCCCGACGGGAGCGGGCTTCCCCAAGCAGGTCGCGGCCACCGGCAACACCCAGGTCACGCCGGGTCCCGATCCGGCGGCCGCCTACACCGCGGACGGCAAGCCCGACGCCTCCGTGGTCACGTCCACGGCCGCGTCCTGCCCGAGCACGGCCCGCGTCCTGAAGTACGACGTGTCCGTGATCAACATGACGCTGCCGACAGCGCCGTTCCAGGACACCGGCGGCGTGGTCTACGCCCTCTCCTCGGACGTGGACGCGCTCAAGAGCGGCGCCAAGAAGCTCGAACCGCTCGTGCTGCGGGCGAACAAGGGCGACTGCGTGTCCATCACCCTGAACAACAGGACGGACCCCGGTTCGCCGTACGGGGGCACCCGGGCCGGCTTCGACCTCGCCAAGCTGACGCGCAACCAGCAGCTGGCGAGCGGCGCCGCGGTGGGTCTGAACCCGGACACCACGGTGGCGGCCGGGAAGTCGCTCACGTACACCTTCCACGCGGACACCGAGCTCGGCTCCTCGCTCTTCCAGAACCTGGGGAGCACGGCCTCGCTGCGGCACGGCGCCTACGGAATGCTGATCGTCGAGCCGGCCGGGTCCACCTGGTCGGACAGCGCGACGGGCGCACCGCTCACCGCGACGAGGACCAGCACGGAAGCGATCATCAGGGTGCCGGGCGGCCGCAAGTTCCGGGAGTTCGCCCTGCTGATGCAGAGCACCGACCAGCAGTTCTCGCGCAGCATCCTGCCGTACGGGGACCAGGTCGCGGGCAACGGCGTGAACCCGGCGGAGGCCTTCAACCGGCCCGTCGCCCCGATCCCCGGCGCGCCGCCGGGCACCGCGGGCAACACCGGCTCGTTCGACAAGGGATACAGCCACTTCAACTACCACAGCGAGCCCCTCACCAAGCGGCTCGGGCTGACGTCCTACGTCAACAACTTCCCGAGCGCGCCGGTCATCGGCTCGTACGGGTCGGCGTTCTCCTCGGATCCCTACGGAGACCCCGCGACACCCGTGTTCCGGGCCAACTCCGCAGACCCCGTGGTCTTCCGGGTCGGGGTGGGAGCTTCCGACCAGTTCCACTCCTTCACCGTCGGCGGTCACAGCTTCCCGCTCGAACCGGGCATGGAGGGCTCCCAGAAGATGTCCGCCCGCACCGTCACCGCAGGTGAGACGGTGGACGCACAACTGGGTGCGGCCGGCGGGCGGTTCCGCTACACAGGGGACTACCTCGTGTCCGATGCGAGGCAGCCGTTCGCGGCGGCCGGCATGTGGGGGCTCCTGAGGGTGACTCCGACCGGCTCCCCCGGCGCTCCGGCGCCCTTGTAAGGAGAACGTTGTGCTGTGCTTTCCCGGGGGACACACCCCCAGCCCTCTGCGGTGGATAGCGCGTGCACTGGTTCTGATGACGGTTGTCGCCGGGATGGCTCTTGCCGTCCCGGCGCAGCCGGCTCAGGCCCACGCACAGCTGCTGTCCTCGTCCCCCGCCAACGGAGAGCGGCTGGCGACCGCCCCCTCCGAGGTGACCCTGACCTTCAGCGAGGGCGCCTCCCCGGTCGAGGGGGGCATGCGACTCGACGGCCCGCGGGGGGACGTCGAACTCGGTGGTGCCCGCAACGACCCGGCCGCGCCCGACAAGATCGTCGTACCGCTGCCCGGCACGCTGAACGAGGGCGTCCACACCCTCACCTGGCGGGTCGTCTCGGCGGACTCGCACCCCATCTACGGAGTGATCGTCTTCGCCGTCGGCTCGGCGGAGCTGGGCGAACTGCCCGCCGCCGGGGCCGGCACCGATGCCGACCCCACGGTCCGCGCCGTCTTCACCGGCCTGCGCTGGCTGGGCTACGCCGCCCTCGGCCTGCTCGGCGGCGGCGCGGTCTTCCTGCTCTTCTGCTGGCCCGCCGGGTGGGCCCGCACCCGGCCCCGGCGGCTGCTGGCCGGCGCCTGGGCCGCCGCCCTGGCCGCGGCCGCCGGCGTGCTCCTGATCCAGGGACCGTACGCGGCCGGCCGCGGGCTCGGCGCTCTCCTCGAGCCCAGCCTGCTGGGCTCGACGGTGGAGACCGACTTCGGCCGGTACGTGCTCGGCCGGATCGGGCTGCTCGCCGTCGCCGGACCCCTCCTGCTCCTGGCCGTTCGCGGCGGGGGCCGTACCGGCGGGGCGGCCCGCCGGGCCCTGGCGGTGACCGGCGCCGTGCTGCTGCCCGCCACCTGGCTGGGGACCGGCCACGCGAACGCCGAGGGGGAACTGCTCGTATCGGCGGCGGACCTGCTGCACACCTCGGCCATGACCGCGTGGTTCGGCGGTCTGGCCTTCCTCCTGCTGAGCGTCGTACGGCGCAAGGCGCCGCTGCCGGCGGACCAAGTCGGCACGGCGCTGCGCCGCTTCTCCTGGATCGCCGGCACGGCCGTGCTCGTCCTGACGGTCACCGGGATCTACCGTGCCTGGCGCGGGGTGGGCAGCGTGCAGGCGCTCACCGGCACCTCCTACGGGACCCTGCTCGTCCTCAAACTCGCCGCGGTCGGGGTGCTCGTGTGGGGCGGTGCGCTGTCCCGGTCCGTCGTGCGCCGCCGCTACGCCGCCACGCCCGCCGCCGCGGTCACGGAGAAGGTCCTGGCGGCCGTCGGCGGGCCGTCCGCCCCGGCGGCCTCCGCCACCGGCCGGACCACGCCCCGCGCCGAGGCCGAACGGGAGCGGTCGGCGCGCCGCCAGCTCCGGTGGTCGCTGCGCGTGGAAGTGGCCTTCGCGGTCGTGGTCCTCGCCTTCACCGCCGTCCTCGTGGCCACGCCGCCCGGCTCCCGGCCCGCGGCGCCCGTGCCCACGGCGCAGCGCGTCGAGGTCAAGTTCACCGGCGGCAGCGCCAGGATCGTTCTGGACCCGGCCCGGGCCGGCGCCGACGCCCGGCTGACCGTACGGATCAGTGATGCCAAGGGCGCGGTCCGGGACGTCCCCGAGGTCTCCGCCGCGCTGCGGCAGGCCTCCGGCGGCCCCGACGCGATGCGGTTCGCCCTCACCCGCCAGGGTCCCGGGGAGTTCTCCACGTCCAACGTCATCCTGCCCGTGGCCGGCGTCTGGAAGGTCGAGCTGAAGGTGCGCACCACGGACATCGACCTGCAGACCGTCGAGTCGGAGCTGCGCGTGCGGTGAGCGGTGAGCGGTGAGCAGCGCACGGCGAAAGGCCAAGGGCCCCGGACGAGTCCGGGGCCCTTGGCCTTGGTGCGCCGATGCGGGGATCAGCAGAGGATGGAGCCGGGGTGCGCGAAGAAGCCGAAGGGGTCGTACTTGTCCTTCACCCGCTTCAGGCGGTCCAGGTTGCCGCCGTAGTTCGCCGAGCCCCATGAGCGGATCTTGGTGGAGTTCGGGAAGTTGATGTACGCACCGCTGTCGACGGGAGCGAGCGCGGTGCGGCCCGCGTCGGCCCAGCCGCCGAGGTCTCCCACGAGCGCCTCGTTGTCGACGCCGCCCTGGAAGCCGAAGAGGAACTGCGCGCTGCGGTGCGGGAAGGCGGTCGCCGACGGGCTGACGTCGTTGGCCGCGCCGCCCAGCGCCTGGACGATCAGGAAGCGGTGCATCAGGCTGCCGGAGTTGGTGTTCCACGCCGAGAGCAGGCCGGCCGCCTCCGAGGTGGTGGTCACCCGCGAGGTCAGCGCGTAGCTCTGGCGCTGGAAGGGCGTACGGCCCAGCACGGCCTCGGGGTTGCGGCCCACGCGGTCGCACTGGTCGTCGGTCAGGTCGCCGCAGCCGTACAGGCTGCGCATGGCGTCCGAGTAGCCCATGTCCGACACGGTGCGGGAGAGCGGCGCGGCGCCGATGCGCGTCGCGAGGTCGTTCAGCGCCTGCTCCAGCGGTGCCTGCGCACCGTGGTAGCCACCGTAGATCTTCACGACCGGGGAGCCGGTGTACGGCGGGATGACGACGAGCGAGCTGCCGAGGTCGCGCGAAGCGCCGATGGTCCACTCCTGCCAGGCCTTCAGTGCCGTGGCCGCGACGTCCCAGGACCAGATGGTCTCGAACTTGACCAGCCGCGGCGCGTCGATCGGCCGGACCTCGAAGTCGACGACGATGCCGAAGTTGCCGCCACCGCCGCCGCGCAGGGCCCAGTACAGGTCGGAGTTCTGGCCGGCGGACGCCTTCACGATGCGGCCGTCGGCCAGCACCACCTTGGCGGACACCAGGCGGTCCGCGGCCAGGCCGAACTTCTTGGTCTGGAAGCCGACACCACCGCCGGAGATGAACCCGCCGGCGCAGACGGTCGGGCAGGTGCCCGTGACGATCTGCTTGTTGTACGGCTTGAGCGTGGCCAGGGCGTCCACGGACTGGGTGCCCGGGCCGACCTGGACGGTGCCGCCGCTGTTGACCGTCGCGTGGTTGATCCGCGAGACGTCGACGATCAGCACCTGGTCGCCGCTGGACCAGCCGTTGAGGTTGTGGCCGCCGCTGCGGACCCGGATCGGAAGGTCGTACTCCTGCGCGAACAGGACGGTCTTCTGCACGTCCTGGGCCGTCTCGCAGAACGCGATGGCGTCCGGGCTGAAGGCGTCGTACTGGCCGACCTGGAGCTGCTTGGCCTGACCGTAGGCGGCGTCGGCCGGCAGGACCAGGTCGCCCTGCAGGACGTCGCGCAGCTCGTTCCAGTTCTCGCCCAGGCCGAACGCGGTGCCCGCTCCGGTGCTGCCGACGACCGTAGCGGCCACGGCTATGCCGCCGCCGACCCGGAAGAGAGTACGTCGCGTAAGCAAGGTTCCTCCATTATCTGAGATGGGGATGGAACTAATGAAAATCTGTCGAACGTGAGAGACGAGAAACTCTCCGGAAGCCATTGGTGTTCATTCCCGCATTCCGCCGAGCCGGTCGGCACCCCACTGATCCCCCTATTTCCGGCGGGCCGGGGCCCGGTGCGGGAAAGAGGAGGATCGGCGGGAGGAGCGGGCCACCGGATTCACACGAGCTGCGACTGGCGTCCCAGCAGGCGCGGTTCCTGGTTGAGGATCGCGAGCTCGAGGTCCTGGAGTTCGCGCGTCGGGTCGAGTCCGTGGAAGTCGACGAGCGCCTGGCGGGTGCGGCGATAGGCGGCGAGCGCCTCGTACTGCCGGCCGCACCGGTAGAGCGCCAGCATCAGGTGGCGGCAGAGTCGTTCGCGCGTGGGTACGGCGGCGGCCATCTCTTCGAGTTCGCACACCAGCTCGTGGTGGCGGCCCAGTTCGAGGGCGGCCGTGGCCCAGTCCTCGTAGGCCGCGAGGCGCTCGCGCTCCAGCTGGGCGAAGGACGGCCAGTTGATACCGGTCTCGGCGAGGTCGGCGAGCACCGAGTCGCGCCACAGGCCCAGGCACTCGGCCAGGGTGTCGACGGCCACCTCCGGGAATCCGGCGGCGAGCTCACCGCGGCCACGGGCCGCCAGAGTCCTGAAACGGACCGTGTCGATGGTTTCTGGGTCGAGGTTCAGCTGGTAGCCGTGTGGAGCGGTGGCGAGGCGGACCCCGCGGCCCTCGACCCCGGGCTCCTCCAGGAGCCGACGGATGCCCGAGACCGCGTTCTGGACCATCTTGCGCGAGGTCATCGGCGCATCATCACCCCACAGGGCTTTGACCAGCCGACTTGTCGCGACAGCCTTGTTCGCGTTCAGCACCAGGTAGCCGAGTGTGGCCCGCTGGATGACCCCGCCCAGCGGCAGTGCCCGCTCGGCAGTGACCACTTCGAGTGGACCGAGAAGGTTGAACCGCATGATGCCCCCACTTCCTTACGGCTCTATCCAAAGCAACAACTAGATAAAACAAACCGGCGATGCCGTTTGTCAAGTCTCAGCCAGCGGGCAGCGCGCCACTGGAGGGGTGGAGGGAGCCCCGATCAGGACGGCCCAGACGGCCTCGACCTCCGGTTTTCTGGGGTGGTTTCACCGAAAAATGGGCACAAACGAGCCCGCCACCCATCCGCTCAGAGGGCGGGATGGGTGGCTAAAAAAACCACGGCAGCGGTACCTTTTCTTCACCAGCTCTTTGCTTCCAGCTCCTCGGCGAAGCGCAGCCAGTGGTCCGCGCACCGCCGGGCCGCCCGCGCGAGCGCCGCCGCGCGGTGCGCCGGCACGGCCAGGGCCAGCCGGCGCCATGTGGCCTCGTCGCCGATCGGGTGGGCGGCCAGCAGCTGCAGGAGCATCCGGCCCGCCTCCGAGCGCATCGAGGGGTCCTTGCGCATCTCCGACAGCACCGGCCCGCCCGCGGCCGCGGGGAGGGCCCCGAAACCGCGCCCTGCGGCCTCCCTGACCCGCTCCCCCGCCGGAGCCGCGCGGAGGCCGGGTCCGTGCGGGGCGGGGCCGTGCGGGGCCGGTCCGGGCTCCCCGGACGCGTGCGCTCTGGCCGCCCGGGCCTCGGCAGCCCGGGCCCTGGCCGCCTGCGCCTTGGGAGGCAGCGGGTCTTCGCCCTTGAGGATGCGGTCGCGCACGTCCTTGGCCGTGGAGGTGGCGATGCCCGCACGGTCGGCGATGGTCCGCAGCGAGGCCCCGGGATCGGTGGCGATCAGCCGGCTCGCCCGCAGCCGCCCCTCGTAGGCCGCGCGCACCGACCTCACCCGGCCGTCCCGGCCGACCCTCACATCCGACTGCCCGCCCGGCACCGCCGAACGACGCCTGATCACGGAGACCGTGGTCGCGGAGAGGCCCACTTGCACGGCTATCCGGCCGTCCGACCACTCGGGCCAGGCGCGCAGGACGCGTACGGTCGCGGCCATCCGGTCGGCCTGCGACAGCGGGAGGCCGTTTTCGAGGTTGAGCTTCACCGCGAGGGCGAAGAGCTCCTCCGCCCCGCCGTCGAGGAACTCCGCCTCGATGCTCTCATCGCCGCGCAGCCGGGCCGCCCGCAGCCGGTGCATCCCGTCGACGACCCGCATCGTGCGGCGGTCCACCAGGATGGGCGGCGTGTCCCCCCGGGCCGCGAGCAGCCGTACGTGCTCTTCGTCCTGTCCGCCCAGCCGGGGCGAGTCGGCTTCCAGCAGTGCGTCGAGGGCCACCGCGGCGCACCGCCCGCGGACGTGGCCCCCGGCCCCGGCCTGCTCCTGCGCCGGGCCGTACCCGATCGTGTCGAACACCTGGACCTCCATGACCTGTTGACTCCTCCGCGGAACGACCGGGAGCGTGCCGGATCCCCGCACGGGGATCGGCTCCCGCCGATGGCCGCATCAATCTGCGACAGAAAACATACCTGTTGCGCGGGTTGTTTTTGAGGTCTCGGAGGTGCCCAGTTCGTGGCATCCTCGGCCCGTCCGGCGCCGCCAGGGCATCACTGCCCGTATACGAAAAGGCCCGCGGCCGCACCACGGTGAGGTGGATGCGGCCACGGGGGCCGGGAACGCCGAGGGATCTGAAGAGCAGGAGGATTCCCGTACGCAAAGAAGGACGAGCCGGCCCGCCGGGCCTCTCACCCGGTACCGCACGCCGATCGCCGACCGGCCGGACGGGTACGCCCGTCCGGGGCCTCAGGCGTGCCGGACCCCCTCCTCGACGGCGCCGGAGGCCACCAGTTCGCCCAGGGCGGGCCCGTCCACGAGCCTCGGGAGCAGCAGCGCCCAGAAGCCCGTGACGGTGGCCTGCGAGAACCACCGCGGGTCCCGGCCGCCCAGGGTCTCGAACCCGGCGGCGGCGGCCACGACCGTGTTCGCCACGTCCCGGGCGTCGACCCCCTGCGCGAGGGAGCCCTCGCGCTCGGCCCGGCGCAGGACCTCCTCCACCCACTCCTGCCAGGTACGGCGCAGGTCCCGGGTGACCCGTACCCGTACCGGGTTCCAGCTCAGATCGAACCCGGCGCGCAGGATCACGTCCGACCGGAGCGCCCGGGTGAGGCAGTGCAGGGCGTCGATCAGCGCCTGGAGGGGGCGGCCGGCCGGCCGCGCCGTGATGTCGTCCAGCCGCTGGCCCGCCAGCAGGACGACCGCCTCCGCGAGCGCCTCCTTGTTGGGGAAGTGGAAGTGCAGTGCCCCGCTGCTCACTCCCGCCCGCGAGCTGATGGCCGCGAGCGAGACCAATTCGAAACCGTCCCGGCCGAACAGCTCGGCGGCCGACTCGATCAATGCGTTGCGCGTGCGTACCGCGCGTTCCTGTCTGGGCAAGGGGGCTCCGTCGCTCCGCAGTGGTTGCTGTGTCCGCGAGGGACGGCCCCCGATCGGCCCGTGCCGCAGCTCCCTCACACCCTCACTTTAACAAACCGCTGATGCGGTTTCTATACGCGGTCGAGGAGCACCCATCGAATCCACAGGAAGGAGCGGAGGCGAAGCGTCCGTACCCACCGGGCACAACGGAAAGGCTCCGCGGCCGAGTTCGCCGCGGAGCCTTCGGGCTCTGTACCGTCAGCCGTCCCCGGCGCGCCGCTCAGGCCCGGCGCAGCACCACGGGAAGGGCCGCGTAGCCGTTCAGCAGGAAGGTGGGCAGCGGCTCCAGCTCCTGCGCCGGGCAGCCGAGGGTCATGTCCGGGTAGCGCTCGAAGAGCGCGGCGAGGGCGGTGGTGGCCTCCAGCACGGCCAGCGGGGCGCCCAAGCAGCGGTGCACGCCGTGCCCGAATCCGAGGGTGTCGCGCCCGGTGCGCAGCAGGTCGAATTCCGCGGCCCGCGGCCCGTACCGCTCGGGGTCGCGGCCACCGGCCGCGAAGGAGACGAGGATGGGGTCGCCCTGCCCGATCCGGACCCCGTCCAGGTCGATGTCCTCCACCGCGAAGCGCATGGGCGAATAGCTCGCGGGGCTGTGGAGCCGCATGGTTTCGGCGACCACGTCCTCCCAGCCGGCCCGGCCCTCCCGTACGTGCGCGAGCTGCCCGGGACTGGACAGCAGCGCGCCCAGGGCGTTGGTGATGAGCGTGGACGTGGTGTCCTGGCCCGCCGCGATCAACAGGAAGAGGGAGCCGAGCAGTTCGGGTTCGGTGAGACCCTCGCCGTTGTCCCGGGCCTCGATCAGCGAAGAGGTCAGGTCGTCGCCCGGCTCGGCCCGCTTGGCCGCCACGTGCCCGGCCAGCAGACCGAAGGCGGTCATGCGCGCGGCTTCCATCTCGTCCGCCGGGACCGTGGTGCTGAACACGGTGCGCAGCGCGGCCGACAGGGCGACCCGCCCGGGTCCCCGCTCGACTCCGAACAGCTCGCATATCACCTGCAGGGGCAGCAGTTCCGCGAACGCGGAGCGCAGGTCGACGGGCTCGCCGGCCGGCACGGAGTCCAGTGCGTCGAGCAGCTCGACGGTCAGCTCCTCGACCCGGGGCCGCAGGGCCGCGGCCCGCCGCGCCGTGAACGCCGCCGCGACGAGGCGGCGCAGCCGGGTGTGCTCCTGGCCGTAGGCGAACAGCATGTTCTCGTTGGCCACCCAGGGATAGAGCGGCCACTCGGGCGTGATGCGCCCGTCGACGAACTCCGGCCAGTGCCGCCGGGCGTCCTTGGACACCCGCGGGTCGAGCAGCAGGCGCTCGACGTGCTCCTGTCCCACCACGGCCCAGGCGCGCACCCCGCCGGGGAGCTCCACCTCGACCGCCGGCGCCCGCTCCCGGAGCATCGCGGCCTCGCCCGCGATGTCCCGGCCCGCCACGTCCAGCGCGTACGGGCAAGCAACCATGTCCATCTGTGCACTCCGTTCGGTTGGTCCCTGCGTTTTCGTGCCCCACCACACCCACGCAACACCGAGGAGAACAACGTGCCCCCTCCCCCGTTCCGGCGGTCCGTTTCCGGACCGCCGGTCATCCGACCGGGCTCAGGCCCCGGCCGCCTCCGCCGCCGCTTGCGCCGCCTGGGCCTCGGCCTTCGCGTCGCGCTCCTTGACGGCCGCCTCGTACACGCGCTCCGCGCGGTCCGGGGCGAAGTCGAGGCGCACCAGCACGCCGGGCATGGCGATGGCGGTCAGCAGCGTCCGCATCAGGTCGGTCACCCGCTCCACCATGTCCGCGTGCCCGGTCATGATCTTCGAGAGCACCTGGACGCCGGTGAAGCTGCCCGTGAACATCTTGGCGGTGGACTCGATGTCGATGTGCGGAAGGAGCTCCCCGCACTCCTTCGCACGGGCGAGCACCGCCGCGTTGTGGTCGTTCCAGCCCTGCATGGGGATGCGCCGGTCCAGGCCGTCGATCACGGAACCCTGGTCCACGGTGAGCCGCACGCTCCCCCGTACCAGCGGGTCCCCCTTGTACAGCAGGTGGGCGAGGACCAGCGCCTCGTCCAGGCTCTGCTGGAGGAACAGGTCCGGCTCCGGTACCGGCGGCAGGGCTCCCACCTGCCCGGCCAGCACCGCCTGGGCGAGCTCTTCCTTCGAGGTGAAGTGGAAGTAGAGCGCTCCCTTGGTCACCCCGGATCTCTTGAGCACCTCGGAGATCGTCGCGGCCTCGTAGCCGACCTCGTCGAACAGCTCTGCCGCCGCGACCAGGATCTTCTGCCGTGTACGAATGGCTCGCTCTTGCCGCGCCATACATCCTCCGCTGCCACTCGGGCCAAGAACAAACCGCTAGGTTCGGACTCTCCCCGTGCTCACATTGCGTGATATCCACGCAACACTCCGACATCATCACTGGTCAGCCTTTACGCCGACAAGCTCCCTCCGACTATAGCGTCCACATTTCGAGAAAGAAACCAGGTCACCGGTTTTTCATACGAACCCCTCTTGAAAACAAAACCGGTACGTCCGTATCTTTGCCCCTGCGCAACCTGTACTTCGGTTCCTAACGGGGGATGGTCCGATGTTCGCACTGACGCTTGAGTACGAGGAAACCATCAGAAGAAGCGGGGGCGGCGGTTCCGACCGACGCACCGCTCAGATGGGTGTTCTGCCTGTTCAGCCGGGTTTGACCCGACCCGGCCCCAGGTCCGTCACCCAGGAGCTGACCCATCAGCTCTTCGACCGTGCCGATCGCGAGCGGATCCACACGGGCTGGCGGGGACTCCTCGCCGGCAAGCTCTTTTCGTACCTTCCGGACCAGACCGCGGACGAACGGATGGCGGTTTCCTACGACCGCCTGCGGCTGGTCAACAGCACGGTCGACGATCCGGCGGCACTGACGCACGACGCCCGCCTGCTGGCCGGGCTCCACGAGTGGGCCGGGTTCGTCGACGGCGGCCTGTGCACCCTGGCCAGCATCCACTACAACCTGTTCATGGGGAGCCTGCTCGACCACGACCTCTACGGGCGGGACCTGTCCGACTTCACCTCGATGCAGCGCATCGGAACGTTCCTGTGCACCGAGCTGGCCCACGGGAACGACGTCGCCTCACTGCAGACCGTCGCCGTCTTCGACCGGGCGACCGGCGGTTTCATCCTGAACACGCCCCATCCCGGTGCGCGGAAGTTCATGCCCAACACCAGCCTCATCGGTGGCCCGAAGAGCGCCGTGGTGGCCGCGCGGCTCCTGGTGGACGGCGAGGACCAGGGCATCTTCCTGTTCCTGACCCCGCTGAGCGACCGCGACGGACACCTGCCCGGGATCTCCGTCCGCCAACTGCCGCAGCGCACGGGCACGCCGGTCGACCACTGCCTCACCTCGTTCGACCACGTGTGGCTGCCGCGCGAGGCCATGCTGGAGGCCGACCACGGCCGGCTGGACGCGAACGGCACGCTGACCAGTGCCCTGGGCAACCGGCGCAAGCGCTTCCTGCGCTCCGTCAACCGCGTCACCACGGGCAAGCTCTGCATGAGCGCCGGCACCCTGGGCATGGCACGGGCCGCGCTGACCATCGCGGTTCGCTACGCCCACCACCGGCACATCGGCGGCCCGAAGCCCGGCCAGCGCATCCCGCTGGTCAGCCACCGCAGCCACCACGGCCGCCTGCTGAACTCCCTGGCGAACGCCTACGCCATGACCTTCCTGCACCGGTCGGTCATGGACCGCTTCGTCGCGCACGAGGAAGGGGAGCGCGAGGAGGTGGAGCGCCTGGTCGCCGTCGCCAAGGGCTGGATCACGTGGCGGGCCCGGGAGATCACGACGGAGTCCCGCGAACGGTGCGGGGCCCAGGGCCTGTTCCCGGGGAACAGGATCTCGGACCTGCCCGGGAACATCGAGGGCGGGATCACCGCGGAGGGCGACAACCTGGTGATCTGGGTGAAGGCCGCGGCCGAGATGGTCTTCGGGCACCAGGTGGACCGCGGCGGCTCGGACACCCGTCCGGCCGGCGAAGGGGATTTGACGGACCTCCGCTTCCTGCGCGACCTGCTCGCCTCCGTCGAAGGGACCTGGCAGGCACGCGCCCGTACCGCACTGCGCCAGGGGCCCTCGGGGGACCCGGTCGGCCGCTGGAACGAGTCCTCCGGCGCCGCGCTGGAGATGGTCTCCGCCCATGCGGGCCGGCTGGCGGCCGACGCCTTCCTGGAAGCGGCCGGGCGGACGACCGATCCCGCGGCCCGCGAGCTGCTCAAGAACCTGTGCCGGCTGTTCCTGCTCCAGCAGCTGCGCCAGCACACCGGTGACCTGCTCGCGGAGCAGCGGCTGACGGTGCAGCACGTGCTCGGGATGCACCAGACGATCGACGCCGTCCTCACGAAGCTCGCCCCGCACATGATGACGCTGGTGAACGCCTTCGACCTGCCGGACGAGTTCCTCGCCGAGGTGCCCATCGCCAACGCGGACTACCTCGACCACTACCTGGAGGGCGCCACCTCCTGACCCGCCCGCCGCCGCGAGTCGCGCCGCCGACTCGCTGCTCGCGGCGCGCGGTGGGGTCAGCGGAGGGAAGGAGACGGGTCCAAGACCGTGCGCAGGAGGGACAGCACTTCGGAGAAGTGATCGGTGAGGTAGAAGTGGCCGCCCTCGAAGGTGCGCAGGGCGAACGGGCCGGTGGTGTGTGCGGACCAGGCGGCGGCCTCTTCTGCGGTGACCTGGGGGTCGCCGTCGCCGGTGAGCACCGTGACCGGGATGCCCAGCGGGGGACGCGCGGTGTGCCGGTACGTCTCGATGGCCTCGTAGTCGCTGCGTACGGCGGGCAGGATCAGGCTGCGGAGCTCCGGGTCCTCCAGGAACACGGGCTCGACGCCGCCCAGCAACCGCAGTTCGTCCACGACGCCTTCGTCGGTGCGCAGGTGGACGGACTCCTCGCGGTGGGTGGACGGGGCCCGGCGGGCGGAGGCGAACAGGGCCAGGGGGGCGGTTCCCGCGGCCTCCAGCCGGGTGGCGACCTCGTAGCCGAGGAGCGCGCCCATGCTGTGACCGAAGAGGACGAGGGGGCGCTCCGCCCACGGGGAGAGCGCGTCCGCCACCCTGTCGGCGAGTTCGGTCAGGCTGGTGAGGCCGGGTTCCCGGTGCCGGTCCTGCCGGCCGGGGTACTGAACCGCGAGGACGTCCACGTCGGGGGCGAGGGCCTTGGCAACGGGGTGGTAGAAGGCCGCCGAGCCGCCGGCGTGCGGCAGGCAGACCAACTGGACGGGCGCCTCGGGGGCCGGCCGCAGGCGCCGGATCCAGGTGTCGTCGTGGGTCATCCGGATCAGGCCGCCGTCTCGTGGAGCAGGGCGCGGGCCGCGAGGCGGTAGCCGGCGGGGCCGAGGCCCGCGATGAGTCCGGTCGCGAGCGGGGCTATCACGGATTCGTGGCGGAAGGATTCCCGGGCCCAGATATTCGAGATATGCACCTCGATCCACGGATTCGGGTAATTGGCGAGAGCATCGCGCAGGCTCCAGCCCGCAATCATGAGTGCACCGGGGTTGACGATCGCGCCGACCGTGTCATAGCTGTCCTGGATTGCCCGGATGATTTCGCCCTCCGAGTCGGACTGGAATGACTTCACTTTCCAACCGCGCTCCGACACCTCGTCCGCGACGGCCGCCGCTATGTCGTCGAGCGTTTCCGTCCCGTAGATCTCGGGCTCACGCCGGCCGAGTATGCCCAGGTTCGGACCGTTCAGAAGCAGCAGCTCACTCATGTTGTCCCCACAGTGGAAGTCTTGACCACGGCTCGTCTTCGCCGCGGTCAAGCTATAACACCAGGCCCCCGACGGTCCTTAATTCACCCGGCCCGAAGGCTATGACAAGGGGGCTGTAGGGGAGGAAATAGGGGGATGACTAGCGCTGCTCCCACGCAGTAGGTTTTCGCTGCATCGTTTGACCCAAAGGGAGCAGAAAAAAATGAGTCAGCTTTCCCGACCGCGCCCCGAATTTCCCGTGTGGCCCCAATTCGGGGACGAGGAGCGAGAAGGTCTCATCCGCGCCCTGGAACAGGGCCAGTGGTGGCGCATGGGCGGCAGCGAGGTCACCACGTTCGAGAGCGAGTTCGGCGCGTATCACGGCACGGAGTACGCGCTCGCGGTGACGAACGGCACGCACGCCCTGGAGCTCGCCCTCCAGGTGCTGGGTGTCGGCCCGGGCACCGAGGTCATCGTCCCCGGGTTCACCTTCATCTCCTCGTCCCAGGCCGCCCAGCGGCTGGGTGCCGTGGCGGTACCGGTGGACATCGACCCGGACACCTACAACATCGACCCGGCCGCGGCCGCCGCCGCGATCACCTCCCGCACCGCGGCGATCATGCCCGTGCACATGGCCGGCCAGATCGCCGACATGGACGCGCTCGGCAAGCTGTCCGCCGACTCCGGAGTGCCGCTGATCCAGGACGCCGCGCACGGCCACGGCGCCGAGTGGGACGGCAAGAAGGTCGGCGAGCTCGGTTCGGTGGCGGCCTTCAGCTTCCAGAACGGCAAGCTGATGACCGCCGGCGAGGGCGGCCTGGTCACCTTCAACAACGCCGAGCAGTTCGAGGCCGCGTTCCTGCGGCACAGCTGCGGACGCCCCCACAGCGATCGCTACTACTTCCACAAGACCTCGGGCTCCAACTTCCGGATGAACGAGTTCTCCGCCGGGGTGCTGCGCGCCCAGCTCGCGCGCCTGGGCGGGCAGATCGACACCCGCGAGCGCAACTGGCCGGTGCTCTCGCAGCTGCTGTCCGAGATCCCGGGCGTCAAGCCCCAGGTCATCGACGCGCGCGTCACCCGCAACCCGCACTACATGGCGATGTTCCGGCTTCCCGGCTTCTCCGCCGAGCGCCGCAACCAGGTCGTCGACGCCCTCATCGAGCGCGGGCTGCCGGCCTTCGCCGCGTTCCGCGCGATCTACCGCTCGGACGGTTTCTGGGAGACCGGCGCCCCGGGCGAGACCGTCGACCAGATCGCGGCCCGCTGCCCCAACACCGAGGCCGTGTACGCGGACGCCATCTGGCTGCACCACCGGACCCTGCTGGGCACCCAGGAGCAGATGAGCGAGATCGCGGACATCATCTCCGACACCCTGGCCGCACTGTGACCTCCCCGGTCCGGGTGGCCGTGGTGGGCCTGGGCTGGGCGGGCCGGTCGATCTGGCTGTCCCGCCTGGCCGCCCACCCCGGCTACACGGTGGCCGCGGTGGTGGACCCCTCCCCCGTCGCGCAGGAGACCGCCGCGGCCATCGGCCCCGGCGTACTGGCCCTGGCCGACGTCGACGAGCTGGACCGGGACCTGGTCGACCTGGCCGTGGTCGCCGTACCGAACCATCTGCACAGCACGGTCGCGTGCAGGCTGCTGCGCCGGGGCGTGCCGGTCTTCCTGGAGAAGCCGGTGTGCCTCAACTCCGACGAGGCGCGGGAGCTGGCGGCCGCCGAGCTCGAGGGTGGCGCGCTGCTGCTGGCCGGCAGCGCGGCGCGCTACCGCGCGGACGTGACGGCCCTGCGGGAGACGGCGGAGCGCGAGGTCGGCCGGATCCGGCACATCGACATCGCGTGGGTGCGGTCCAAGGGCGTTCCCGACGCGGGCGGCTGGTTCACCCAGAGCAGCCTCTCCGGCGGCGGCGCGCTGGTCGACCTGGGGTGGCACCTGCTGGACACGGTCTCACCGCTGATCGGCCCGGTGGCGTACGAGCACGCCGTCGGGACCGTCTCCGGCGACTTCATCGAGGCCGCCACGCACGGTACGACGTGGCGGCACGACGCGCCGGACCCGCGGTCCGGCGGCAGCGCCGACGTCGAGGACACCGCGCGCGGCTTCCTGGTCACGACGAGCGGCATCTCGGTTGCTCTGCGCGCCAGTTGGGCTTCGCACGAAGCACTGGACCAGACGGTGGTCACCGTGGACGGCAGCAGGGGTACGGCGTCCCTGAGGTGCACCTTCGGGTTCAGCCCGAACCGTGCGGGCGGGTCCGAGCTGACCTTGACCCGGGCCGGGCACACCGTGCCGGTCGCCTTCGACGCGGAACCGATCGGGGCGGAGTACGACCGCCAGCTCGACGCCATTCCCGCTCTGCTCGCGGATCCGTCCGCCCGGGGCAGAGCGGTCGAGGACACCCGGCGCACCATCGCCGTCATCGAGCGCATCTACAGATCCGCGCGCCCGCTCCGCACCTCGGAGCGCGCGGCGGCCGGCGCGGGCGTCTGAACGCGCCCCGGGTCCTCGTACTTCTGCGCAGGACCGCTTCGAACCACACACAGAGTCTTCTGGGAGATCCCCGTGAACACTGATACAGCCGGTATCGCCGGCGGTCCCGCGCCGCGCAACGCCGCGTTCCGGCATCACAAGAACGTGGTCGTCTTCGATCTCGACGGCGTGATCGTGGACAGCTTCCCCGTCATGCGGGAGGCGTTCTCGATCGCGTACGCCGAGGTCGTGGGCGGCGGCAAAGCACCGTTCGAGGAGTACGAGCGCCACCTCGGGCGATATTTTCCCGACATCATGAAGATCATGGGGCTGCCGCTCGCGATGGAGGGCCCCTTCGTCCGCGAGAGCTATCGGCTGGCCGGCCGGGTCCCGCTGTTCGACGGGGTCGTCCCGGTCCTCGAGGAACTGCGCGAGCGCGGGTTCCGTACCGCGATCGCGACCGGCAAGGCCGGTGACCGGGCCCGGCACCTGCTGAGCATGCTGGGCGTGATCCACCTGTTCGACCACGTCATCGGTTCCGACGAGGTCGAACACGCCAAGCCCGCACCCGACATCGTGCTCCACGCCCTCGACCTGCTCGGCGCACGCGCCGAGAACGCCCTGATGGTGGGTGACGCGGTGACCGACATAGCAGCGGCGCACGGCGCGGGCGTGACCGCGGTGGCGGCCCTGTGGGGCGAGTCGGACGCCGCGGAACTCATCGCCTCGGCCCCGGACGCGGTTCTCGGCCACCCGGACGAACTCCTGGAGCTCTGCCCGGCCGTGACCAGCGCCCGCAGCGTGAGCGTCTGATCCCTCGCCCTCCCCCGCCGCGGCACCTGGTCCCCCCACCACCCCCTGCCCGGTGCCGCCGTCCCCGAGTCCCCCACAGGCCCGGTCCGCGCTCCCTCCGCGGTCCGGGCCTGTGGCGTGGGAGTGGCCGGCCGATTCCCGGCCGGTGGCACGCTCGACCGGATAGTTGCCTGGCGCCCGTAGACCGGGCAACCATCTCTGGGGGACTCATCCATGCTTGTGGAACGCGAGGAACATCTCGGGCGTCTACGTCAGATCACGGAGGCCGCGCTGGCCGGGAAGGGCCGGATGGTCCTTCTGGAAAGCCCGTCCGGCGCGGGCAAGACGGAGCTCCTGCACGTCTTCGCCGACCGGGCCGAGGCCGTCGGTTTCCGGGTGCTGCACGCCATCTGCTCCCGCTCCGAAGAGAATCTCGCATTCGGTGCCCTGAACCAGCTCTTCCGCTACGCCGGGCTGCCCGCGGGCGGCCCGGAGCTGCCGGCGGCCGGTTCCGGACACCTGGAGACCCGGTCCATGGACGACCTGTGCGCCGCACTGTTGGACCGGGCCGCCGAGGAGCCGCTGCTGCTCGCCGTCGACGACGCGCAGCACATCGATGCCGATTCCCTGCGCGTCCTGCTGCACCTCTCCCGCCGGCTGCGGTCGGCCCGGGTGGTCGTCCTGCTGGTCGACAACTGCGACTTCCCGTCGGCGAACCTGCCCCTGCGGGCCGAACTGCTGCGCCAGCCCCACCTCTCCCGGATCAGGATCGCCCCGCTCAGCGAGGCCGGGGTCACCGAGTTCCTCACCGAACGGCTGGGAGCCGAGACGGCCCGCCGCCTGGCCGGCGAGCTGCACGCCGCCACCGGTGGCAGCCCGTTGCTGCTCGGCGCCCTCGCCGACGACTGGGCCGGCCCCGACGGCGGACCGGACGCCTCGCGCAGCTACGGGCTCGCCCTGCTGAGCTGCCTGCACCGCGGCGACCCCGGCACCCTCGCTCTGGCCCGCGCCCTGGCCGTACTGGACACGGACACCACCGAGAGCGGCCTCGCCGCGCTCTCCGGCACCGATGTCACGGCCGTGTCGCGCGCGATGGCGGCCGCCGGACTGCTCGCCGAGGACGGCGGTTTCCGCCACCCGGGTGCACGCCAGGCCGTCCTGGACGACCTCGCGCCGCGCGAGCACTCCTCGCTGCACGGCCGTGCGGCCCGCCTGCTCTACGACGCGGGCGCGGAGCCGGTACGGGTGGCCCGCCATCTTCGGGCCGTGGGACGGGCCGACGGCCCGTGGGCGGTGCAGACCCTGGTGGAGGCCGCCGAGCACGAGCTGCTCGCCGACCATCCGGAGGACGCCGCCGCCTGCCTGGAGCTGGCCGAGCGGTCCAGCGGGGACCTGACCGAGCGCGCCGAGGTGCTCGCCCGGCTCGCCCACACCGACTTCCAGTCCGATCCGGGCGCGGCCGCCCGGCACCTCGGCCCCCTGGTCACCGCGGACCGCGCGGGCCATCTGAAGTTCCGCGAATCGGCCCTCCTTGTCCGGCTGTTGCTCTGGAACGGCCGCACCGAGGAGGCTTCGTCGGTACTGGACCGCATGCGGGACGCTTCCGCGGACCCGGTGAGAGCCCCCGGTTCCGAGCTGGCCGATCTCGAACAGTGGCTGTCCTGGGCCCATCCGCCGCTCGCCCGCCCCGTGGGCACCGCGGGTGCGGGCTCCCGCCGTCCCGGTACGGCGGGCGGCGGCGGCACGATCGTGGCGCTGCGCAGCGAGCCGTGGCTGGGCCGGGCCGCGGCCCTCGCCGACCAGCTGGCGCGGGAGCGGCCGGGCGCGGCCGACCGGGCCGAGCAGGTGCTGTGGGACCTCCAGTTGAGCCGTACCGCGTGCTGGACCGGCGAGTCCGCGATGCTCGCGGCGCTGACCCTGCTGCACTTCGACCGGGCCGACCTCGCCGCGGACTGGTGCGAGCGGCTGATGAGCGATGCCGCGGACCGCTCCGCCCCGACCTGGCAGGCCGTCTTCACGGCCGTACGGGCCGAGGTGGCGGTGCGCCAGGGTGACTTGGAGTCGGCCGTGGAGCGGGCCGGCGCCGCACTCGCGCTGCTGCCCGCCAAGTCCTGGGGCGTGGCCATCGGAATGCCGCTCGCCACCCTCGTCGTCGCGACGACGCGGATGGGCCAGTACGAGGAGGCCTCCCGCTGGCTGTCCCAGCCCGTGCCGGCGGCGATGTACCAGAGCTGGTTCGGCCTGCCGTTCCTGCAGGCCCGCGGAATCCACCACCTGGCCACGAACCACGTCCACGCGGCGCTCGGGGACTTCCTGTCCTGCGGTGAGCTCCAGCGCAGTTGGGGCATGGACGCGCCCGGCCCGGTGCCGTGGCGCGCCGGTGCGGCGGAGGCCTGCATCAGGCTGGGCAATCCGGACCGGGCCAAGCAACTGGTGCACGAGCAGCTCGCGCGCCCGACCGGCGGCAGCTCCCGTACCCGGGGCATGTCGCTGCGCCTGTACGCCGCGACGTGCCCGCCGGGCCGCGGTCTGCAACTGCTGATCGAGGCGCAGGAGCTGCTGGAGTCGGCGGGCGACCGCTTCGAGCAGGCCAGGGTGCTGGCCGACATGAGCCGGACGTACTACGCGCTCGGTGAGCACCGCAGGGCGCGGATGCTGTCCCGGCAGAGCCTGCACGTGGCGAAGGCCTGCGGGGCGGGGCCGATGGTGCGGGAACTGCTGTCCGGCTCCGAGGTCCAGGACCAGCCGCGGATGGCCGTGGGGCAGGAGCCGCCGCAGGAGTTCTGCGAACTGACCGGATCCGAGCGCCGGGTGGCCTCGCTGGCGGTCATGGGGTACACCAACCGGGAGATCGCCTCGAAGCTGTACGTCACCCCCAGCACGGTGGAGCAGCACCTGACCCGGGTGTACCGGAAGCTGAACATCCAGCGGCGTCAGGACCTGCCCTCGGACCTGTGGCCCAACGCCTCCCGGGCGGGCTGAGTCACCGCGTGCACGTGCCGAGGTCCCGACGCCGAGCGGCGTCGGGACCTCGGCACGTGGAGCGCGGACTGCGGAGCGGACACCGGAGCCGGGCCCAGGCCGGCTCCGGTACCCCGGGCCGGGCACCGGAGCCGGCGAACACGAAGAGGGCCGCCCGGCCCGCGGTGGCTTTCGCCGTTCCGCGGGCCGGGCGGCCCTTTCCCGCTGCAGACGTGCACGTGTCCGGCACGGGCCAACGGGGGAGTGTGCCCCGTGCCGGACACGTGGAACGGGGGAGGTCAGCGCTGGCGCGCCGCCTCGATGTCGATCTGGATCTTGATCTTGTCGCCGATGCCGGCGCCGGCCGGGCCGCCGTGCACGCCGAAGGCCTTGCGGCTGATCTCGACGCTCGCGGAGTAGCCGGCGAGCTTGATGCCCTCGTAGCCCTCGGCGAAGCCGTTGGGCTCCAGCTTGAGGGTCACCGGCTGGGTGACGCCGCGCAGGCTGAGTTCGCCGTCGACGAGGAACTCGCCGGACTCGACGCGGATGCCGGTGGAGCGGTAGGTGAGCTGGGGGAACTCCTGGACGTGCAGGAACTCCTCGCCCTTCAGGTGCCCGTCGCGCATCTCGTGGTCGGTGCTGACCGAGCCGGCCTCGATCGTCACGGAGACCGTCGAGTCGAGCGGGTTCTCGGCCGTCACGATCTGGCCCGTGAAGGAGTTGAAGCGGCCTCGGACGTTGGAGATGCCCAGGTGCCGTACCGAGAAGGCGACGGCGGAGTGGCCGGGGTCGATGTCCCAGGTGCCGGTGAGGTAGCCGGGGAGCTGAAGTTCCTGCGTGGTCATGATGCTTCCTCGGGGAGAGTGGGCGGCGTAAGGCGGGGGCGAAGGGGTCAGGCGGACTTGGCGTTGCGGCGCAGGCCGAGGATGACCACGAGGCCGACGGTCAGGTGCGTGAGCGCCAGGATGACCTTCGTACCGCTGGTGGTCTCCACGCCGAAGGGCAGGCCCAAGGAGACGACGAGCACCACGGAGGCGACGATGGTCCAGATCTTCTTGGACTTGGCCGGGGCGAACTTCTCCAGCAGGGCCAGCAGGGCCCAGCCGAGCAGGGCGGCGCCCGCGGCGAAGCCGATGACGTTGCCGATGGTGAGGTCGACCGCTCCCTTGCCGTCGTTCTGGTCCACGGTGAGGGCGACGTCAGCGGCCTTGCCGATGAAGAAGAGGACGGCGGCGCCGACCGCTGCCCCGACGACGGTCAGGAGCCGGGGGCGCCAGAGGGGGGTGGTGGAGGTGGCGGCGGTACCGGCGAAGCGGGTGTCCGTGGTCACGGGAGCTCCTTGGGGAAGGTGCTCCGGGCCGGCGCTGCGCCGGCCCGGAGGGGGAAGGGAAGAGACGGAAGTACGGGGAGTACGGGGAGTACGCGTGGTCTGAGGTACCGGCCCGTCAGGAGGCCACGGCCTCGGGTTCGTGCTGGGGCGGGCCGGAAGGGGCTCCTTCGCCCATCGGCATCGGCTGTGCGGCCGGAAGGACGAACCAGCCGACCGCCGCGGCCACCAGGACCAGGCCGGCGGCGATGCCGAAGACGAGCTGGAAGCCGCCGGTCGCCGCCGAGGCGGCGCTTTCGCCGTCGGCGAGGGCACCAGCGGCGTAAGAGGCGGCGATCGCCGTCATGGCCGCGATGCCGAGGGAGTCGCCGATCATGCCGGAGGTACCGGAGAGACCGGAGGCGGCACCCGCGTCCCGCGGGTCCTGCACGGACATCGACAGCATCATCACCGCCGGCATGGCCAGGCCGCCGGAGAAGCCGAGGACCAGCATCACGGGCAGCAGGTCCAGCACGTACGTGGGGTCTTCGGGGACGCGTGCGGCCAGCAGCAGGGCGGCCGCCACTCCGAGCAGGCTCACGACCAGGACGTTGCGGGCACCGAAGCGCATGTTCAGCCGCTGGGACAGGGCGAGCGAGGAGAATCCGCCGATGAGGGCCAGCGGCACGAAGGCGAAGCTGGTGACCAGCACCGAGTAGCCGACGACCTGCTGGAGGTAGAGCGCGATCATGATGTTGAAGGAGATCGTCGCCGCGACCAGCAGCAGGTGGATCAGGTTGGCGCCCGACAGGTTGCGGGAGCGGAAGAGGGACAGCGGCAGCAGCGGCACCTTGGCCGTGGCCTGGCGTACGACGAAGGCCACGAGCAGCACGATCGCGCCGAGGCCGAAGCCGAGCGTGTGGGCGGAGCCCCAGCCGTTCTCGGAGCCCGTGGCAAGGGTGTAGACGCCCAGCATCATGCCGGTGGTCACCAGGGCCGCGCCCAGGAGGTCGACGCCGGAGCCCAGGCCCGGGCCCTTGTCGTCGGGGATCAGGCGTGCGGCGAGCACCGCCGCGGCCGCGCCGATCGGGACGTTGACGTAGAAGACCCAGTGCCAGCTCGCCCCGTGGGTGAGCAGGCCGCTGATCAGGATGCCGATGGAGGCACCGCCCGCGGCGGCGAAGCCGATGGCGCCCATGGCCTTGCCCATTTGCCGCGGGTCGTCCCGGAAGATCATGAAGACGATCCCCATGACCACGGCGTAGGCCATGGCCGCGCCGGCGCCCTGCACGAAGCGCATCGCGATCAGCATCTCCTGCGTCCCGGACAGGCCGCAGGCCGCCGAGGCGAGGGTGAAGAGGCTGACACCGCTGATGAACAGGCGCTTGCGGCCGATGAGGTCACCGAGCCGGCCCGACAGGAGCAGCAGGCCGCCGAAGCCGACGGTGTAGGCGTTGGTGACCCAGGCCAGGTGGGCCTGGTCGAACCCCAGGTCGCTCTGGATGGAGCGCAGCGCCACGGTCACGATGCTGATGTCGACCACGATCATCAGCTGCATGGAACAGAGCACCGAGAACGCGAGCCAGCGCGCTCTGGGGGACTCGAGGACGGGCACGGACATGGGGTTCGCCTCCTGGGCTCAAGCACTTGATAGGACCGTACCGCATAGTTCCGTTCTTCACTATCAGATTCAGAATCTTAAGTTTCGAGACTGGACGCTACAGATAGTTCCGGTCGGAAATGTTCTGGTACGGAAGTAGATTGGTTACACTCGACCCATGAAGACGACCACCACGCCCACCACGGACCTCAGCTTCCTGCTCTCCTGGGCCAGCCATTCACTGGCGACCGAGATGACGGCGAACCTCGCTGAAGTAGGGGTGACGCCGCGCGCGCACTGCGTGTTGCACCAGGCTCTGGAGGGAGAGTTCACCCAGAGCCAGATCGCGGACGCGATCGGCCTGGACAAGACCACCATGGTGGTGATCACCGACAAGCTGGAGAAGGAGGGCCTCGCGGAACGCACGCCCTCCCCGGTGGACCGGCGGGCCAGGATCATCGGGGTCACCGAGAAGGGCCGGGCCCTGGTCGCCCAGTCCGACGAGATCGTCGAACGGACGCACGAGAGCGTGCTCTCCGCGCTGCCCGAGGGGCTGCGGGAGTCGTTCGTGGAGGCCCTGACCCTGCTCGTGGAGGGGCGGCTGGCGACCTTCGTGCAGTGCGCGCAGCCGCCGCGCCGTCGCTCGGCCTCCTAGACCGAGCGACGGCCGGTGCTCACTGCGCCGGCGTGGCGGTGCCCCACTCCACGGGCAGCTTGTGCACGCCGTAGAACGCCATCCGGTCGCGCATCGGCACCTCGTCCGCGGCCACGGCGAGCCGCAGGTCGGGGAAGCGCCGGAACAGCGCCGGGTAGGCGATGCGCATCTGCACGCGCGCCAGCTCGGCGCCCAGGCACTGGTGCAGGCCGTGGCCCAGCGACACGTGGGCGCGCGCGCCCGGGCGCTTGAAGTCGAGCACGTCGGGCTGCTCGAAGCGCTCCGGGTCACGGTTGGCCGAGGGCAGGTTCAGCGTGACCGTCTCGCCCTCCTTGATGAGGACGCCCTCCAGCTCTATGTCCTCCAGCGCCGTGCGGGTGGGGCCGATGTGGATGATGGTCAGGAACCGCAGCAGCTCCTCGACCGCGTTGTCGATCAGGCCCGGGTCGGCGAGCAGGGCGTCGAGCTGGTCCGGGTGGTCGAGCAGGGCGAAGGTGCCCAGGCCCAGCATGTTGCCGGTGAGACCGTGACCGGCGAAGAGCAGGCTCAGTCCGATCGTGGTCAGTTCCTCGTCGGTCAGGTCGCTGCCGGACGCCAGGTTCCCGAGCAGGTCGTCCGTGGGCTCGGCCCGCTTGGCCAGCACCAGCTCGTGCACGAACTCGCGGAAGAGGCCCAGGGCCTCCATCGTCTGCTCGGGCGTCGAGTCCATGTTGACCATGACCAGGGCCCGCTGCTGGAACTGCGCGCGGTCCTCGTACGGGACACCGAGCAGCTCGCAGATCACCAGCGACGGGATCGCCAGCGAGAAGGCCTGGACGAAGTCGACCGGCGGGCCGGCCTGCTCCATCGCGTCGAGGTGGTCCTCGACCATCCGCTCGATCCGCGGGGTGAGCTTGGCCAGCTTGCGCGCGGTGAACTCGCCCTGGAGCAGCTTGCGATAGCGGGTGTGCTCCGGAGCGTCCATCTCGGGGAAGGAACCCGGCTCGGCCGGGGCCATCTTCTCGTTCATGAACGGGTGCGGGATGGGGAAGTGCTGCAGTTCCCGCCGGGAACTGAAGCGGGGGTCCGCGAACACCGCGCGCGCCGCGGCATGGCCGGTGACGAGCCACCCCTGGTGTCCGTCCGGGTAGTCGAAACGGCGCACCGGGCTCTGCTCGCGCAGCTCCTTGAGATCGTCCGCCGGGTCGAAGCGGCTGGTACGCGTCAGGGGCAGTGCCTGCACAGGGGGCAGCACTTCGGTCATGACAAACTCCTCATGGATCCTCGGTCCTAGTTCCGCGACCCGCCGGAATCGCGAATCTCAACGCTACGGACGGCCGGCTATTGCCCGGGAATCACGCGGTAACCGGAACCCGTGCTCCGGACAGCGCGGCCCGCACCTCGCCGACGAGCGCGTTGGCGTCGGCGCGGCCGGTTGCCGCCCCGTACACGTAGAAGTCGGGCCGGATCAGCACGGTGTCGGCCTTCGCCACGGCGAGGAAGGGCAGGTAGACGTCGTCGACGTCGACCACGTCCGACGCCCCCGCCGCCGCGGGATCCGTACCGCTGGGCAGCACGCGCACCACGTGCGCCCCCAGGTCGGCGAGGAAGCCGGCCTCCGCCTCGTCCAGCAGGCCCGCGGGATCCAGCGAGGTCAGGAGTACGAAGCCCAGTCCGACCACGCTGTCGAACAGGCCCGTCTCCCCCGCCCGTGCCACCGGTGCCTGGGGGGACAGCGCGCCGGCCGGCTTGGCCGGCTTGCCGTTGGCCCCGCGTCGCAGGAAGCCCTTGGTCAGCGGCTGCAGCGGGGAGCGCTGCTGCGGGCCCGCGCCGCCGGCCGCGGCCCGCTCGGCCGCCGCGCGCAGCACCAGGTCCCGGTCGGCAGCCGCCTTCGGATCCGTCTGGCAGATGATCCGGCCGAGGTTGACCGACATCGTGATGGCGTGCTTGACGTGGGTGCGGCGCTCGTCCTGGTAGTCGTCGAGCAGTTCGGTGCCCGCCCGGCCCGCGAGCAGGGCGTCGAGCCGCCAGGCGAGGGCGCCCGCGTCGCGGAAGCCGGACGACATGCCCTGGCCCGCGAACGGGGGCATGATGTGCGCGGCGTCGCCCGCGAGCACCAGACGGCCCCGGTGCCACTGCTCCGCGCAGCCCGCCTTGAAGCTGTAGACGTGATGGCGGCGCAGGGTCGAGTTCTCCGGGCTCACCCCGAAGAGTTCGAGGAGCCGCCACGAGCTCTCTTCGGTGTTGAGCCCCTCGATGGTCTCGCCGGCGGTGCGCATGAACTCGTAGCGCCGGTTTCCGGGTCCGGCCGACACCGAGGTGCGCGGCCGGGCGGGGTCGCAGATCTGCAGGTTGTTCGGGGTGAACTCGCGGCCGTCGTGGTGCACGACGTCGCACACCAGCCAGTCGTGGGAAAAGCCCAGGTCGGAGAAGGCGCTGCCGGTCTCGCCGCGGACGAAGCTGTTCGCGCCGTCGCAGCCGACCACCCAGGACGCGGCGAAGACCCGCTCGCGGCCCTCCCGGTCCACGGCGGTGACCTCGACGGACTCCGGCCGCTGCGCGATCCGGACCACCTCGTGGCCGCGGTGCACGGTGATCTGCTCCAGCCGGGCCCCCCGGGCCTGCAGCTCCTCTTCCAGCAGGGGCTGGTACATGGAGGTGGATTCGGGCCAGCCGGCCAGCTTGCGCTCCGAGCCGTCGATGTGGAGCAGTTGGAGGCCCTCGGCGTTCTGCCAGAGGTATTCGCCCGAGGGTTCGCCTATCTTCCCGATGAGCCCGCCGATGCCGGCCGCGGTCAGGGTGCGGGCGCCCTCCCCGTCGAAGGCCACGGCCCTCGGCATCGGGTAGGCCTGCGGCCAGCGTTCGACCACGGTCACCGTGCGGCCGCGGTCGGCCATGAGCAGCGCGAGGAGCTGGCCCACCGGGCCGTACCCGACGATCAGTACGTCGGCGGTGGCGGCCGCGGTGGCGTTCGGTGTCGTACCGGACATCGTCAGCCACGTCCGTTCAGGACGAGGTCGACGACCTCCTTGAACTGGGCCGGCCGGGCGAGCACGCGCGTCTGCTCGTGCCCGTCCTCCACCCGGACGTAGCGCTTGCCGATGAGGACCATCTGCCCGTTCTCGAAGGCCCGGCTGTGGATGCGGGTGCCCAGGAGCACTTCCTCCAGCGGGAACTTGGAGAGCTCCTCCACCAGGCCCGACCAGTCGCTGATCTCGCGGTACTGGAGCAGGAACTTGTAGAGCGGGCTCCAGTCGCCGCCCTGCGGACGGCGCTGGATGAGCTGGTAGCCCTCGTCCTGGGGAACGATCCGGTAGTCGACCCCGTACTGGGTCTGGACCTCGTGCGTCACCCGCAGCGGCTCCAGGAAGGAGGGGCCGGCGAGGCCCACGTCGACCAGGTACGTCTCCCCGTCGATGAGCACGCAGTTGAAGATGTGCTCCAGGTCCGGGCCGAAGTTGCCGTTCACCTGGAGCACGGCGGCAGCCAGGATGCGGACGTCGTAGCCGAGGTCCGTCAGCAGGCGCCGCATGAGTCCGTTGAGTTCGTAGCAGACCCCGCCACGGGTTCCCTCGACGATCTCGGCGAACTTCTGGTCGTCGTCGATCTCGACGTCGTCGAGGACCTCGACCCCGCGGTTCGCGTCCGCGTTCAGGGTGTTGTCGAAGGGGATGGAGACGAGGTGGCGCTTCTGGATCTGGTGGAGGTTGGCGACGCTCGGCTCGTGGGTGCCGGTGTAGCCGATGCGGTCGAGGTACTTCTGTGCGTCGAACATCAGTCGTGTCCTTCGGGTGTGCGTGTGATCGGGGTGGCGGGGGCCCGCGGGGACGGGGGCGGCTTCCGGGGTCAGGCGGCGTCGGCCGTCAGCAGCTCCAGCAGGTACTCGGCGATGTAGCCCGGCGTCGGGTAGTCGAAGAGCAGCATCGGGTTGAGGGCCAGGCCGGTCGTCTCGACCAGGCGGTTGCGCAGCTCGACCGCGCTCAGGGAGTTGAAGCCCACCTCGAAGAGGGGGCTCTCCTCGTCCAGCTCGTCCTCGAAGGGCTCGTCGGTGTTCTGTTCGGCGCGGGCGGTCTCCGCCTCGGCGACGACCAGGTCGGTGAGCAGGGTGAGCCGCTCCTCCTCGGAGAGGCCTTCGAGGCGGCTCAGCAGCGCCTGCTTGGCGAGCTCGCCCCCGTCGGTGTCCGTGGTCGCGGTCTCGGGGGCGGTGATGGTTTCGGTCATGACGGTTCCGGCCTCCAGCCAGTAGTTGCGGCGCTGGAAGGCGTACGTCGGGAGGTCCACCCGGCGTCCTCCCGGGAAGAGCGCCGTCCAGTCGATGGAAATGCCCCGTGCGAAGAGCCCGCCGAGCGCGCTCACCAGGCTCTGCGCCTCGGGGATGTCGCCCCGCAGGGCGGGGATGAAAGCGGTGGTGTCGGTGTCGCCGGTCAGGCAGCCCGGGCCCATCGCGGAGAGGACCCCGGTGGGCCCGAGCTCCAGGAAGGTGGTGGCGCCGCGGCTCTGGAGCGTGCGCAGGCCGTCCTTGAAGCGGACCGCCTCGCGCACGTGCCGCACCCAGTAGTCGGGCGAGGTCAGTTCTTCGGTGGCCGCGAGGTCACCGGTGAGGTTGGAGACCACAGGGATGGCGGGTGCGTGGTAGGTCAGCCCGGCCGCGACCTCTCGGAACTCCGCGAGCATCGGGTCCATCAGGGGCGAGTGGAAGGCGTGGCTGACCAGCAGCCGCTTCACCCGGCGGCCCAGCAGTGAGAAGTGGGTGCTGACGTCGTCGGCCGCGGCGGCCGTCCCGGAGATCACCACCGAGGTGGGCCCGTTGACGGCGGCGATGGCGACGCCCGGTACCAGGCGCGCGACGACCTCTTCCTCGGTCCCCTGGATCGCGATCATCGCCCCGCCGGCCGGCAGGGCCTGCATCAGACGGCCACGAGCCGCCACAAGGCGCGCCGCATCCGGAAGACTCCACACACCTGCCACATGGGCCGCGACCAACTCTCCGATGGAATGCCCGGCGAGGAAGTGGGGGCGGACCCCCCGGGATTCCGCCAGGCGGTACAGGGCCGTCTCGATCGCGAACAGCGCGGGCTGGGTGAACTCGGTGCGGTTCACCTCGGCCGCGTCCGCGGCCTCGAAGACGACCTCCTTCAGCGGCTTCGCCAGGTGCTTGTCCAGTTCGGCCGCGACCGCGTCGAACGCCTCGGCGAACACCGGGTACGTCTCGTACAGTTCCCTGCCCATGCCCGGGCGCTGGGCGCCCTGGCCCGTGAAGAGGACCGCGAGCCTGCCCTTGGCACGGTTGCCGCGGACGATTCCGGGAGCCGTCGCCGCGGTCGCGCCCTCGGCGATCGCCCGCAGCTGCTGACGGAGGGTTTCCGGGTCTTCGGCGACGACCACGGCGCGCTTGTCGAAGGCGCCGCGGGTCAGTGCGAGGGAGTGGCCGACGTCGTACGGGTCGAGGTCCGCCGGGGCCGAGTCGAGGAAGGCGTCGAGGCGGCCGGCTTGGTCGCGCAGCGCCTCCTCGGTCCTGGCGGAGAGCGGCCAGGCCACCGGGCCGGCGGCGCGCACCGGGGTGGTGCCGTCGGCAACGGGCGCGGGGGCGGACGCGGCCTCTTCGAGGAGCACGTGGGCGTTGGTGCCGCTGATCCCGAAGGAGGAGACGCCGGCACGGCGCGGACGGTCCTCGCGGCGCGGCCACGGGCGGGCCTCGGTGAGCAGCTCGACGGCGCCCGAGGTCCAGTCGACCGCGGGGCTGGGCTGCTCGATGTGGAGGGTCTTGGGGATCTCCTCGTTCTGGAGGGCCATGACCATCTTGATGACGCCGGCGACACCGGCCGCGGCCTGGGCGTGCCCGATGTTGGACTTCAGGGAGCCGAGCCACAGCGGGTCGCGCTCGCCGCGGTTCTGCCCGTAGGTGGCCAGGATGGCCTGGGCCTCGATCGGGTCGCCGAGGACCGTGCCCGTACCGTGCGCCTCGACGGTGTCCACGTCCGCCGTGGTGAGGCGGGCATTGGCCAGTGCCTGGCGGATCACCCGCTCCTGAGACGGACCGTTGGGCGCCGTGAGCCCGTTGGAGGCTCCGTCCTGATTGACGGCGGAGCCACGGACCACCGCGAGCACCGGGTGCCCGTTGCGGCGGGCGTCCGAAAGCCGCTCCAGCAGCAGGACTCCGGCGCCCTCGGCCCAGTTGGTGCCGTCGGCGGAGGAGGAGAAGGCCTTGATGCGGCCGTCGGTGGCGAGGGCGCGCTGGCTGGAGAACCCGACGAACGCGTCGGGGGTGGCCATGACGGCCACGCCTGCGGCCAGCGCCATCGAGCACTCGCCGCCCCGCAGGGCCTGCACGGCCATGTGGAGGGTGACCAGGGAGGAGGAGCAGGCGGTGTCGACGGTCACCGAAGGACCGGTCAGGTCGTAGAGGTAGGAGACCCGCCCCGAGAACACGCTGCCGGACTTGCCGAGGCCCAGGAAGCCGTCGACTCCCTCGGGGAGCTTCTGCACCGCGTTGGCGTAGTCGTGGTACATGAGGCCGGCGAACACGCCGGTGTCGGTGCCGCGGACGGTCTGCGGGTCGATGCCGGCCCGCTCGAAGGCCTCCCAGACCAGCTCCAGGAGGATCCGCTGCTGCGGATCGGTGCCGAGCGCCTCGCGCTCGGAGATGCCGAAGAAGGAGGCGTCGAACTCGCCTGCGCCGTGCAGGAGCCCGGCTTCCTTCACGTAGGTGGTGCCCGGGTTGCCGGGGACCGGGTGGTAGACGTCGTCCAGGTCCCAGCCCCGGTTCGCGGGGAAGGCCGAGACCGCGTCGCGGCCGCCGGACACCAGGTCCCACAGCTCCTCGGGCGAGGCGACCTCGCCGGGCAGCCGGCAGGACATCGCCACGATCGCGATGGGCTCGTTGGCGGCGCCCGTGATGCGCTCGTTCTCCTGGCGCAGCCGCTCGTTCTCGGTGAGGGACGCGCGCAGGGCGGCGACGAGCTTTTCGTCGGAAACAGTCATGATCTTCTCTCCCGGTACGAGACCGAATCAGTTGGTCGGAGTGGCCAGTGCGCGCGCCACGAGGCTCTCCACGTCCATGCCGGCGATCAGGTCGACCTCCGCCTGGTCCGCCGCTCGTGTGCCGGCGGGGTCGGACTCCGCGGCGGCGAGCCCTTCGTCGGTCTCCGGGAGCAGGGCGCTCTGGAGCCGCTTGGCGAGGGCGTTGGGCGTCGGGTGGTCGAAGACGAGGGTGACGGGCAGCCTGATGCCGGTGGCCGCCGCCAGCTGGTTGCGCAGCTCGACCGCTGTGAGCGAGTCGAAGCCCAGGTCCTTGAAGGCCTGGTCGCCCTCCACCTGGTCCGCGCCGGCCAGGCCCAGGACGGCGGCCGCCTGCGCGCCGACGAGGTCCAGGAGCACCTGGAGCCGCTCGGCGCCGGGCAGCGCCGTCAGCTTCTCCAGGAGCGACTCCCCCGCGGGTGCGGCGGCCGCCTGTGCGGCGCGCCGTGAGGGGCGGACCAGTGCCCGCAGGACCGGGGGCACGGGCGTGCCCGCGGTACGGGCGCCCAGCGCGGCGAGGTCGAACCGGGCGGGGACCAGCACCGGGTGCGGCGAGCGCAGCGAGGCGTCGAAGAGGGCCATGCCCTCTTCGGCGCTCAGCGTCCGCATCCCGGTGCGGGCCATCCGCTCCTGGTCGCTCTGCGCGAGGGTGTCCTGCATGCCGCCCGACTGCTCCCACACGCCCCAGGCGAGCGAGGTGGCCGGGAGGCCCGCCTCGGCCCGGTGCCGGGCGAGGGCGTCGAGGTAGGCGTTGGCCGAGGCGTAGTTGCCCTGGCCCGCGCTGCCGACCGTACCGGCGATGGAGGAGTAGAGGACGAAGGCGGCGAGGTCGAGGCCGAGGGTGAGCTCGTGGAGGTTCCAGGCCGCGTCCACCTTGGGACGGAACACCTTCTCCAGCCGCTCCGGACTCAGCGCGGAGATCACCCCGTCGTCCAGCACACCCGCCGTGTGCACCACGGCCGTCAGCGGATGCTCTACCGGTACGGAGGCCAGCAGAGCGGCCAGCGCGTCCCGATCGGCCGCGTCACACGCCTCGATACGAACCTCGGCACCCAGCGCCACCAGCTCCTCACGGAGCTCGACGGCACCCTCCGCCGCCAGACCACGACGGCTCGTCAGGATCAGCCGCCTCACCCCGTGCACACGCACCAGATGACGCGCGGCCAGCCGGCCCAGCGTCCCCGTACCACCCGTGATCAGCGCCGTCCCCGCACGGTCCAGGGGCCGCTGCCGTTCGGCGGTGTCGGCGGAGGCGCGGACCAGCCGGGGCGCGGTGACCGCGTGGTCCCGGATGACCAGCTGGGGCTCGCCCGAGAGGGTCGCGGCCCGGGCCATCTCGCGCGGCTCCGCGCTCTCGTCGGCGTCCACGAGCACGTACTGCTCGGGGTTCTCCGACTGGGCGGAGCGGACCAGGCCCCCTATCGCGGCGGCCGCGGGGTCGGTGGCCCCGGCGACGGCGCCGCGGGTGCGCAGCACCAGCTTCGACGACTCGAGCTCGGGCGTGGCAGCCCAGGTCTGGAGCAGGTCCAGCGCACGGGCGGTCAGTTCAAGGGCCCGCGCGGGCCCGGCAGCCGCGTCCGCCCCGGTGAGGTCGGCGATGACGGCCGGGGGTACGGCCGCCCCTGCCCGCAGGGCTGCGACGAGCGCGCCGAGATCGGCGTGGTCGTCGCCCAGGACGACGGGGGCGCTCTCCCCGGAGCCGCCGGCTACGGCGACCGCCACCTGGTCCACCCGGAACAGCGCGTCGTGCAGGGCACCCTGGACCGGGGCGAAGGCTCCCGGCACGAAGGGCCGGGTGACGAGGGTGCCGACGGCGGCCACGGGGGCGCCGGTGTGGTCGGCGAGCTCCAGCGTGAGGCCGTCGGTGCCGGACCGGGCCGCGCGAACCCGCAGGGCGGAGGCGCCGGAGGCGTAGAGCGCGACGTCGTTCCAGGCGAACGGCAGCCGCAGTGCGCCTTCCTCGGCGTCCCCGCCCGTGGGGGTGAACGAGCCGGCCTGGAGGGCCGCGTCGAGGAGGGCCGGGTGGATGCCGAAGCCTTCCACCGTCACGCCCTCGGGCAGCGCCACCTCGGCGTAGACCTCGCCCTGCTCCTCGTTCGTCCAGACGGACCGCAGTCCCTGGAAGACCGGGCCGTACTCCAGCCCGGCTTCCGCCCGGCCGGTGTAGTAGCCGTCGAGGTTCACGGCCTCGGCGCCGGCCGGCGGCCAGACCGCGAAGTCGAAGGCCGGGGCCTCGTCCTGCTTGGCCAGGAAGCCGCTGACGTGCCGGGCCCAGGGGGTCTCCGGGTGCGCGTCCTGCGCCACCGAGTACAGGGCGACCGGGCGGCGGCCCAGGTCGTCGGGGGCCGAGACCGCGACCTGGATCCGTACGCCGCCGTTCTCGGGCAGAGTGAGCGGCGCCTCGATGACGATTTCCTCGATGACGCTCGTTCCGGCCTCGTCGCCGGCCCGGACGACCAGTTCGACCAGAGCGGCACCCGGTACGAGGATCGTGCCGGACACCACGTGGTCGGCCAGCCAGGGCTGGGTACGGACCGACAGCAGACCGGTACCGAGCACACCACCCGTTCCGGGCAGCGGCACCCAGGCACCGACCAGGGCGTGATCGGCCCCGGCGAGACCCAGCGAGACGGCGTCCCCGCCGGTGTCGAGCGGGCGCAGCCAGTACCAGTCGCGCTGGAAGGCGTACGTCGGCAGTTCCACCCGGCGGCCGCCCGCGGCGAGCGCGGCGAGGTCGGTGGGGGTTCCGGTGGCGAACAGCCGGCCCAGAGCGGCGATGGCGGTGCGCGCCTCGGAGACGCCGGTGCGCAGGAACGGGACGAACACCGGGTCGGTGTCCTCGGCCGCGGATTCCGCGCCCATGGCGGTGAGCACGCCGCCGGGGCCGAGCTCGAGGAAGGTGGTGACGCCCTGCTCTTGGAGGGCGGCGATACCGTCGGCGAAGCGGACGGCATCGCGGACGTGCCGCACCCAGTACTCCGGAGACAGCAGCTCCTCGGTCCCGGCGACCTTGCCCGTCACGTTGGAGACCACAGGAATCCGGGGCGCGTTGTAAGTCAGACCCGCCGCGATCTCGCGGAACTCCGCCAGCATCGGGTCCATCAGCAGCGAATGGAAAGCATGACTGACCACCAGCCGCTTCGTCTTACGACCCAGCCCGGTGAAGTGGCCGGCCACCTGCTCGGCCGCAGCCTCCTCACCGGAAACCACCACCGACGACGGACCGTTGATCGCGGCGATACCGACACCATCGACCAGGTGCGGAAGAACCTCCGCCTCCGTCGCCTGGACCGCGATCATCGCGCCACCCGAAGGCAACGCCTGCATCAAACGACCACGCGCCGCCACCAAACGCGCCGCATCCGCCAGCGACCACACCCCCGCCACATGCGCGGCAGCCAGCTCACCAATCGAATGCCCCGCCACGAAATCCGGACGCACACCCCACGACTCCGCCAGACGGAACAACGCCACCTCAACCGCGAAGAGAGCCGGCTGCGTGAACTCCGTCCGATTCAAATCCGCATCGTCCGCAGCCTCGAACACCACCCCCTTCAACGACCGGTCCAGATGCCGATCCAACTCCGCCACCACAGCATCAAAAGCTTCGGCAAACACCGGGAAAGACCCGTACAACTCACGGCCCATACCCAACCGCTGCGCACCCTGACCCGTGAACAACACCGCCAGACGACCCGACGAGGCCACCGACCCGGCCGTGTTCCCCTCGGCGACGGCCCGCAGACCAGCGATCGCCTCGACAGCACCGTCCGCGACCACCACCGCCCGATGCTCCAGCGCCGCACGCGTCGCCACCAGCGAATACGCGATGTCCTCGGCCCGGACCGCATCCTGAGCCCGGGCCTCAAGGTGATCGGCGAGCTTGCCCGCCTGCGCCTTCAGCGCCTGCGCCGACTTCGCCGACACCACGAACGGCAACGGACCCGCCACGGCCGGGGTCATGGGCTCGGGGGCCGCCTCGGCAGGAGCCTCCTCGATGACCACATGAGCGTTGGTGCCGCTCACCCCGAACGACGACACACCAGCCCGCCGCGCACGATCCTCCCGACGCGGCCACCCACGCGCCTCGGTGAGCAGCTCGACGGCGCCGGCGTCCCAGTCGACCTTGGGGGTCGGTTCCTCGATGTGCAGGGTCTTCGGCAGCACCCCGTGGCGCATGGCCTCGACCATCTTGATGACACCGGCGACACCGGCGGCCGACTGGGCGTGCCCGATGTTGGACTTCAGCGAGCCCAGCCACAGCGGCTGGTCCTCGGGCCGGTCCTGGCCGTACGTGGCGATGATCGCCTGGGCTTCGATCGGGTCGCCGAGCGCGGTGCCGGTGCCGTGCGCCTCGACCGCGTCCACGTCGGAGGCGGTCAGGCGGCCGTTGGCGAGGGCCTGGCGGATCACCCGCTGCTGCGCGGGGCCGTTGGGGGCGGTCAGGCCGTTGGAGGCTCCGTCCTGATTGACGGCGGAGCCGCGGACCACCGCGAGCACCGGGTGCCCGTTGCGACGGGCATCCGAAAGCCGCTCCAGCAGGAGCAGGCCCGCGCCCTCTGACCAGTTGGTGCCGTCGGCTCCGGCCGCGAAGGCCTTCGCGCGGCCGTCCCTGGCGAGTCCGCGCTGCCGGGAGAACTCCACGAACCCGTCGGGGGTCGCCATCACGGCGACACCGCCGGCCAGGGCCATCGAGCACTCGCCGGTGCGCAGCGACTGGGTGGCCAGGTGAATGGCGACGAGGGAGGAGGAGCAAGCCGTCTCCACCGTCACCGCGGGGCCCTCCAGGCCGAGGGTGTAGGAGACGCGGCCGGAGGTGGCGCTGCCGGAGTTGCCGATGCCGAGCATGCCCTCGACGGACGGCGGTATCCGCCCGCCCATGGGGGCGTAGTCGTGGTGCATGACGCCGGCGAAGATGCCGATGTCGCTCCCCCGCAGGCCGGTCGGGTCGATGCCGGCGTGCTCGAAGGTCTCCCAGGAGGTCTCCAGCAGGAGCCGCTGCTGCGGGTTCATGGAGAGGGCCTCGCGGGGCGAGATGCCGAAGAACGCGGCGTCGAACTCGCCGGCGTCGTGCAGGAACCCTCCGTGCCGGACGTACGAGGTGCCGGTGTGGTCGGGGTCCTCGTCGTGCAGCGCGGCGGTGTCCCAGCCGCGGTTCTCGGGGAACTCGGTGATGGCGTCGGTGCCTTCGGCGACCAGCCGCCACAGCTCCTCGGGCGAGGACACCCCGCCGGGAAGCTTGCAACCCATGCCCACGATGGCGATGGGCTCGGACCGCTCGGCCTCGACCTCGCGGAGCCGGCCGTTGGCCTTGCGCAGGTCGTTGACCGCCTTCTTGAGGTACTCGCGGAGCTTGTCCTCGTTGGTGCCGGAGGAGGCCGCCGCGCCCACGGAGCCGCCTGTGCTCGCAGTGCTGCTCATATGTCTGTCTGTCCCTTCGAATTCTGTGGAGTGCCGTCCGTTCAGGACAGACCGAGCTCGCTGTCGAGGAGTGCGAACATCTCGTCGTCGGTGACCGTGTCGAGGTCGGGTCCGGCGTCCTCGCCGGCGGGGAGGCCGTGCAGGCTCTCCCACTGGGCGCTGAGGGCCTGCAGGCGACCGGCCACCTGCGCCTGGAGGTCCCGGTCCGCGGAGGGTGCGGCGATCGCCCTTTCGAGGCGGTCGAGCTCCTCCAGGACGGAGTAGCCGCCGGTGGGCGCCTCCTCCACCGTGAGCTGCTCCTGGAGCAGCTGGACCAGGGCGGTGGGCGTCGGGTAGTCGAAGACGAGGGTGGCGGGCAGCCGTACGCCGGTCGCCTCGGTGAGGCGGTTGCGGAACTCGACCGCGGTGAGCGAGTCGAAGCCGGCGTCCTTGAAGGCACGCGTCACGTCCACCGTGGCGGGGTTGGTGACGCCGAGCACGGCCGCCACCTGGACGCGGACCAGGTCGAGCAGGAGCTGTGCCCGCTCCTGTTCCGTACGTCCGGCGAGGCGCTGGGCGAGGGTCTCGCCGGTCGGGACCGCGGCCTTGGCGGCGCGGCGGGCCGGTCGGACCAGGCCGTGCAGGATGGGCTGGACGCCCGTACCGGCGGCCTGGGCGCGCAGTTCCGCGAGGTCGAGCTTGGCCGGCATCAGGGCGGCTTCGCCGGAGTGGAGGGCCGCGTCGAAGAGGGCGAGCCCCTCCGTGTTCGGCAGGCCCAGCATGCCGCCGCGGCGGCCCCGTTCGATGTCGGCGTCGTCGAGGTGGGCGGTCATCCCGGTGGCTTCGGCCCACAGGCCCCAGGCCAGGGAGACGGCGGCCTTCCCGGTGTCCTTGCGGTACTGGGCGAGGCCGTCGAGGTAGGCGTTGGCCGAGGCGTAGTTGCCCTGGCCGGGGGTTCCGAAGACGCCGGCCGCCGAGGAGTAGAGGACGAAGGCGGCGAGGTCGAGGTCCCGGGTGAGCTCGTGGAGGTTCCAGGCCGCGTCCACCTTGGGACGGAACACCTTCTCCAGCCGCTCCGGACTCAGCGCGGAGATCACCCCGTCGTCCAGGACACCGGCCGTGTGCACCACGGCCGTCAGCGGATGCTCGACCGGTACGGAGGCCAGCAGAGCGGCCAGCGCGTCCCGATCGGCCGCGTCACACGCCTCGATACGAACCTCGGCACCCAGCGCCGCCAGCTCCTCGCGGAGCTCGACGGCACCTTCCGCTCCGAGGCCTCGGCGTCCCACCAGCAGCAGGTGCTTGACCTGGTGGGACGTGACGAGGTGACGGGCGAGCAGCGTACCGAGCGTGCCGGTGCCGCCGGTGACGAGGACGGTGCCCTGCGGGTCCAGTACGGAACCGGTGTCTTCGGCGCGCGGTTCGCGGGCCAGGCGCGGCGCGGTGGCCGCGCCGCGGCGCAGTGCCAGCTGCGGTTCGCCGGAGGCGACCGCCGCGGACAGCAGGTTCTCGGAGTCCCGGTCCAGGTCGACCAGGACGATGCGGTCCGGGTTCTCCGCCTGTGCGGAGCGGACCAGACCCCAGACCGCGGTGGCGGCCGGGTCGGTGACGTCGCGGACGGCTCCGCCGGTCGCGACGACCAGCTTGGCCCCGTCGAGCAGTGACTCGGCGGACCAGGCCTGCAGCACCGCGAGCACCCGGGCGGCCAGGGCGTGGGAGCGGGCGGCGCCCGTCCCCCCGGTGACGGTCCTGGTGTCGAGGAGGATCACCTCCGGAGCCGGGGTGCCGGAGGCCACGGCCTCGGCCAGAGCCCGGACGCAGGCGGCCTCGGAGACCAGCTCGAAGGCGGTCCGGCCGGTCTGCGGCAGGGTCACCGCGGCCCAGTCGGTCCGGTACAGCGATTCGTGGCTCTGGCCGCCGGCCGCGCCGAGCTGCCGGGTGGACACCGCCCGCATGGCGAGGGTGCCGATGGCGGCCACGGGCGCGCCGGTGTGGTCGGCGAGCTCCAGCGTGAGGCCGTCGGTGCCGGAGCGGGCCGCGCGGACCCGCAGGGCGGAGGCGCCGGAGGCGTAGAGCGCGACCTCGTTCCAGGCGAACGGCAGCCGGGTCGTGCCCTCTTCGGTCTCGCCGGTGCCGAGGAAGCTGGTGGTCTGCAGGGCCGCGTCGAGCAGGGCCGGGTGCAGGCCGAAGCCGTCGGCCTTCTGGCCGTCCGGGAGGACGACCTCGGCGTAGACCTCGTCGCCCTTGGTCCAGACGGACTGGACCCCTTGGAAGGCCGGTCCGTAGGTGTAGCCGGCGGCGAGCTGGCGCTCGTAGAAGTCGGAGACGTCCGCGGCCTCGGCGCCGGCCGGCGGCCAGACCCCGAAGTCGAAGGCCGGGGCCTCGTCCTGCTTGGCCAGGAAGCCGCTGACGTGCCGGATCCACGGCTCCTCGGGGTTCGCGTCCTGGGCCGCCGAGTAGACGGCGACCGGGCGGCGGCCCAGGTCGTCGAGGGCCGACACCGCGACCTGGATCCGTACGCCGCCCTTCTCGGGCAGCACCAGCGGGGCTTCGATGACGAGTTCGTCGATGACGCTCGTACCGGCCTCGTCACCGGCCCGGACGACCAGTTCGACCAGAGCGGCACCCGGTACGAGGATCGTGCCGGACACCACGTGGTCGGCCAGCCAGGGCTGGGTACGGACCGACAGCAGACCGGTACCGAGCACACCACCCGTTGCGGGCAGCGGCACCCAGGCACCGACCAGGGCGTGATCGGCCCCGGCGAGACCCAGCGAGGCCGCGTCGACCGTGCCGCCCCAGACCTCGGGCCAGTACCAGTCGTGCTGGAAGGCGTACGTCGGCAGTTCCACGCGGCGGGCGTCGGCGGCCAGCGCGGCGAGGGCCGGCTTCCAGTCGACGGCGCGGCCGGCGGTGTGGAGCTTGCCGAGGGCGGTCAGCGCGGCATCGGTCTCGGAGCGGCCGCGGCGCTGGAGGGTGGCGAGCTGGACGTCGGCGCCGTCCAGGATCTCCTGGGCGAGGGCCGTGAGAACCCCGTCCGGTCCGGCTTCGAGGAAGGTGGTCACGCCCTGCTCGTGCAGGGTGTGGATGCCGTCGGCGAAGCGGACGGCCTCGCGGACGTGCCGCACCCAGTACTCGGGCGAGAGCAGTTCCTCCGTGGCGGCGAGCTTGCCCGTCAGGGTGGAGACGACCGGGATGCGAGGCGCGTTGTAAGTCAGGCCCGCGGCGATCTCGCGGAACTCCGCGAGCATCGGGTCCATCAGCAGCGAATGGAAAGCGTGGCTGACCACCAGCCGCTTCGTCTTACGACCCAGTCCGGTGAAGTGGCCGGCGACCTCCTCGGCCGCGTCAGCCTCACCGGACACGACCACGGAGGCCGGACCGTTGATCGCGGCGATACCGACACCATCGACCAGGTGCGGAAGGACCTCCGCCTCCGTCGCCTGGACCGCGATCATCGCGCCACCCGAAGGCAACGCCTGCATCAAACGACCACGCGCCGCCACCAAACGCGCCGCATCCGCCAGCGACCACACCCCCGCCACATGCGCGGCAGCCAGCTCACCAATCGAATGCCCCGCCACGAAATCCGGACGCACACCCCACGACTCCGCCAGACGGAACAACGCCACCTCAACCGCGAAGAGAGCCGGCTGCGTGAACTCCGTCCGATTCAGATCCGCATCGTCCGCAGCCTCGAACACCACCCCCTTCAACGACCGGTCCAGATGCCGGTCCAACTCCGCCACCACAGCATCAAACGCTTCGGCGAACACCGGGAAAGACCCGTACAACTCACGGCCCATACCCAACCGCTGCGCACCCTGACCCGTGAACAACACCGCCAGACGACCGCCCGAGACGGAGGCGACGTCATCGCCGTCGGCCAGCGCCCGCAGGCTCGCTGCCGCGTCCTGCGCGCCGGCGGCGACGACCACGGCGCGGTGCTCCAGCGCCGCACGGCTCGTCACCAGGGAGTACGCGATGTCCTCGGCACGGACCGCGTCCTGGTCCCGGGCCTCTAGGTGGTCGGCGAGCTTGTGCGCCTGCGCCCTCAGCGCCTGCGCCGACTTCGCCGACACCACGAACGGCAACGGACCCGAGAAGGCCGGGGCCATGGGCTCGGGGGCCGCCTCGGCGGGCGCCTCCTCGATGACCACGTGGGCGTTGGTGCCGCTGACCCCGAAGGAGGAGACGCCGACGCGACGCGGACGCTCCGAGCGCGGCCAGGCGCGCGCCTCGGTCAGGAGCTCCACCGCACCCGACTCCCAGTCGACCTTGGGGGTCGGGGCGTCCACGTGCAGCGTCTTGGGCAGCAGGTCGTTCTGCAGCGCCATGACCATCTTGATGATGCTGGCGACGCCGGCCGCGCCTTGCGAGTGGCCCATGTTGGACTTCAGCGAGCCGAGCCACAGCGGGTCCAGCTCCCCGCGGTTCTGACCGTAGGTGGCCAGGATGGCCTGGGCCTCGATCGGGTCGCCGAGCGCGGTGCCGGTGCCGTGCGCCTCGACCGCGTCCACGTCCTGCGGGGTCAGGCCGCCGTTGGCGAGGGCCTGCTGGATGACGCGCTGCTGCGCGGGGCCGTTCGGGGCCGTGAGCCCGTTGGAGGCTCCGTCCTGGTTGACGGCGGAGCCGCGGACCACCGCGAGCACCGGGTGCCCGTTGCGGCGGGCGTCCGACAGCTTCTCCACCAGGAGTACGCCCACGCCCTCGGCCCAGGCGGTGCCGTCGGCACCGGCCGAGAAGGCCTTGACCTTGCCGTCACGGGCCAGCCCGCGCTGGCGGGAGAACTCCACGTAGGTGTCCGGGGTCGCCATGACCATCGCGCCGCTGGCCAGGGCCATCGTGCATTCGCCGGTCCGCAGGGCCTGGACGGCCATGTGCAGGGCCACCAGGGAGGAGGAGCAGGCCGTGTCGATGCTGAGCGAGGGCCCTTCCAGGCCGAGCGTGTAGGAGACGCGGCCGGAGGCCACGCTGCCCGCGGTGCCGGTCAGGCGCAGGCCCTGGAGTTCTGCGGGGGCCTGCTGCAGCCGGACGGTGTAGTCGTGGCTGATGATGCCGGTGAAGACGCCGGTGTCGCTGCCGCGGAGCTCGGCCGGGTCGATGCCGGCGCGCTCCAGGGTCTCCCAGGAGGTCTCCAGCAGCAGCCGCTGCTGCGGGTCCATCGCGAGGGCCTCGCGCGGCGAGATCCCGAAGAAGCCCGCGTCGAACTCGCCGACGTCGTGGAGGAAGGCGCCCCGGTCGACGTACACCTTGTCGATGGCTTCCGGGTCCGGGTCGAAGAGGTTGTCCAGGTCCCAGCCGCGGTTGTCGGGGAAGCCGCCCATGGCGTCGACGCCGTCGGCGACCAACTGCCACAGGCCCTCGGGGCTGGTGACGCCCGCCGGGAAGCGGCAGGCCATGGACACGATGACGATCGGGTCGTCGTCCCCGTCGGCGGTGGCGGAGGTGGTGACCTCCTGGGCGGTGATCACCGGCTGGTCGCCGAGACCCAGTTCGGTACGGAGGTGGCGGGCCAGGGCCAGCGGTGTCGGGTAGTCGAAGACCACGGTCGCCGACAGCCGGACGCCGGAGGCGGCGGACAGCCTGTTGCGCAGTTCGACGGAGGTCAGCGAGTCGAAGCCGGCGTCCTTGAAAGCACGCTCGCCGTCGACGGTGTGCGCGCCGGAGTGGCCGAGCACGGTCGCCGCCTGCCCGCGGACCAGTTCCAGCAGGAGGCGTTCCTGCTCCTCCAGCGGCAGTCCGGTGAGCTCCTGCACGAGGGAACCCGCGGGCACCGCGCCGGCCTTGGCCGCCTGGCGGGTCCGGCGGACCAGGCCCTGCAGGAGTACGGGGACCGGGTCGTCGGCGGACCGGGCGCGGAGGGCCGGGAGGTCCAGCCGGGCCGGGACGAGAGCGCCTTCGGCGGAGTCCAGTGCGGCATCGAAGAGCGCGTTGCCGATCTCGGCGGTGATGCCGAGCATGCCGTCGCGCTTGTTGCGCTGAAGGGCGGCTCCGTCGAGGCTCTCCGTCATGGTGCTGGTCTCGGACCAGAAGCCCCAGGCCAGCGAGGTGGCGGTGAGTCCGAGGTCCCGGCGGTGGCGGGCGAGGCCGTCGAGGAAGCCGTTGGCGGCCGCGTAGTTGCCCTGGCCGGGGTTTCCGAAGACGTTCGCGGCGGAGGAGTAGAGGACGAAGGCGGCGAGGTCGAGGTCCCGGGTGAGCTCGTGGAGGTTCCAGGCCGCGTCCACCTTGGGACGGAACACCTTCTCCAGCCGCTCCGGACTCAGAGCGGAGATCACCCCGTCGTCCAGCACACCCGCCGTGTGCACCACGGCCGTCAGCGGATGCTCGACCGGTACGGAGGCCAGCAGAGCGGCCAGCGCGTCCCGATCGGCCGCGTCACACGCCTCGATACGAACCTCGGCACCCAGCGCCACCAGCTCCTCACGGAGCTCGACGGCACCCTCCGCCGCCAGACCACGACGGCTCGTCAGTATCAACCGCCTCACCCCGTGCACACGCACCAGATGACGCGCGGCCAGCCGGCCCAGCGTCCCCGTACCACCCGTGATCAGCGCCGTCCCCGCACGGTCCAGGGCGCGCGGGACGGTGAGGGCCACCTTGCCGATGTGGCGGGCCTGGCTGACGAAACGGAAGGCCTCCGGGGCCTTGCGGACGTCCCACACCTTGACCGGCAGCGGCTTGAGGGAGCCCGCCTCGAAGAGGTCGACCAGTTCGGAGAGGATCTCCTGGACCCGGTCCGGTCCCGCCTCGACCAGGTCGAACGCCTGGTAGGCGACGCCCGGGTGGGCGGCGGCGACCTCCTGCGGCTCGCGGATGTCGGTCTTGCCCATCTCCAGGAACCGGCCGCCGCGCGGGAGCAGTTCGAGGGAGGCGTCGACGAACTCGTGGGCGAGTGCGTCGAGGACCACGTCCACGCCCCGGCCGTCGGTGGCGGCGAGGAAGCGCTCCTTGAACTCCAGGGTGCGGGAGTTGCCGAGGTGCGCCTCGTCCAGGCCGCCTGCCCGCAGGGCGTCCCACTTGCCGGGGCTGGCGGTGCCGAAGACCTCGGCACCGAAGTGGCGGGCGAGCTGGACGGCGGCCATGCCCACGCCACCGGCGGCGGCGTGCACGAGCACGCTCTCGCCGGCGCTGAGCCCGGCCCGGTCGAACAGGCCGTAGAAGGCGGTGGTGAAGACGATCGGGACGGTGGCGGCCTGCTCGTAGGTCCAGCCGGCCGGGATCCGTACCAGGTGGCGGTGGTCGGCCAGGGCCTGCGGGCCGAAGCCGTCGCGCAGCAGGCCCATCACGCGGTCGCCGGGGGCGAGGGAGGTGACGCCGGGACCGGTCTCCAGGACCACGCCGGCGCCTTCCCCGCCGAAGTGGGCCTTGCCCGGGTACATGCCGAGCGCGATGAGGACGTCGCGGAAGTTCAGGCCCGCGGCGCGGACCGCGATGCGGACCTGGCCCTCGACGAGCGGCTCGTCCAGCTCGGGGCTGTGCAGCAGCGCCAGGTTCTCCAGGGTGCCGGCGGCGGTGACGTCCAGGTGCCAGGTGTCCGTGTCCGCGGGGACGGGCAGTACGCCACCGCCGCCGGCGCGGGCGAGCCGGGGCACGGTGGCGAGGCCGGCGCGCAGGGCGAGCTGTGGTTCGCCGGTGGCGAGGGCCGCGGCGAGCACGGCGCGCGAGGCCGGGTCCTCGTCGAGGGCGACGAGGACGATGGAGTCGGGGTTCTCGGACTGCGCGGAGCGCACCAGGCCCCAGACGGCGGAGGCGGCGGCGTCCGCGACGGGGTCGCGGGTGAGCACGGCGAGGCGGACGTCCTCGGCGGTCCGGTCCTGGAGGGCGGCGAGCGCCCGGGCCGTCAGCTCGCGGACCCCTTCGGGGCCGGCGGCGACGGGCTCGGAGATGTCCGCGAGGACGAAGCCGGTGAGGTCTTCGGCGCCGGCTCCGGGCAGCTCCAGCGGGGTCCACTCCACCTGGAAGAGGGAGTCGTGGAGCGGGGTGCGGACCGTGCCCAGCTGGTCGGTGGAGACGGGGCGCAGCACCATGGAGCCGATGGTGGCGACCGGCGCACCGGTCTGGTCGGCCAGTTCCAGTGCGACCCCGTTGGAGCCGGCGGGGACGGCGCGGACGCGCAGCGCGGAGGCGCCGGAGGCGTGTACGGCGACCTCGTTCCAGGCGAAGGGGAGCCTGGTCTGCCCGGCGTCGGCTTCCTGGCCGGGGCAGAAGGTGCTGGACTGCAGGGCGGCGTCGAGCAGGGCGGGGTGCAGGCCGAAGCGTTCGGCTTCGCCTCCGTCGGGCAGGACGATCTCGGCGAAGACCTCCTCGCCGCGCCGCCAGGCGTGCCGTACGCCCTGGAAGACCGGGCCGTACTCCAGTCCGGCGGCGGCCCGCCCCTCGTAGAAGCCGTCGAGGTCGATCTTCTCCACGCCGGCCGGGGGCCAGGAGGTGAAGTCGAACTCCTGGGCCGCGGGGGTGTTCTCGGAGAGGGTGCCGGTGACGTGGCGGGTCCAGGGGAATTCGGGTGCGGCGTCCTGAGCGGCCGAGTAGAGGCTGACGGCGCGCCGTCCGTCGACGGCGCCCGCGACGACGACCTGGATGCGGACGCCGCCCTTCTCGGGCAGGACGAGCGGGGTCTCGATGACGAGTTCGTCGAGGAGGTTCGCGCCGACCTCGTCGCCGGCCCGTACGACCAGTTCGACCAGGGCGGCGCCGGGTACGAGGATCGTGCCGGAGACGGCGTGGTCGGCGAGCCAGGGCTGGGTGCGGACGGACAGCAGACCGGTGGCGAGGACGCCGCCGGAGTCGGGGAGACGGGTCACCGCGCCGAGCAGCGGGTGCTCGGCGCCGGCGAGGCCCGCGCCCGAGACGTCGCCGGCGCCTGCCCCGGCAGCCTCTTCGAGCCAGAAGCGCTCGCGCTGGAAGGCGTACGTGGGCAGTTCCACGCGGCGGGCGCCGGTGGCGGCGAACACGGAGTCCCAGTCGAGGGTGACGCCGGCGGTGTGCAGCGCGCCGAGGGCGGTCAGTGCCGTACCGGTCTCGGAGCGGCCGCGGCGCTGGAGGGTGGCGAGCTGGACGTCGGCGCCGTCCAGGATCTCCTGGGCGAGGGCCGTGAGGACCCCGTCCGGTCCGGCCTCCAGGAAGGTGGTCACGCCCTGCTCCTGGAGGGCGGAGATGCCGTCGGCGAAGCGGACGGCATCGCGGACGTGCCGCACCCAGTACTCCGGAGACAGCAGCTCCTCGGTCCCGGCGACCTTGCCCGTCACGTTGGAGACCACAGGAATCCGGGGCGCGTTGTAAGTCAGACCCGCGGCGATCTCGCGGAACTCCGCGAGCATCGGGTCCATCAGCAGCGAATGGAAAGCATGACTGACCACCAGCCGCTTCGTCTTACGACCCAGCCCGGTGAAGTGGCCGGCCACCTGCTCGGCCGCAGCCTCCTCACCGGAAACCACCACCGACGACGGACCGTTGATCGCGGCGATACCGACACCATCGACCAGGTGCGGAAGAACCTCCGCCTCCGTCGCCTGGACCGCGATCATCGCGCCACCCGAAGGCAACGCCTGCATCAAACGACCACGCGCCGCCACCAAACGCGCCGCATCCGCCAGCGACCACACCCCCGCCACATGCGCGGCAGCCAGCTCACCAATCGAATGCCCCGCCACGAAATCCGGACGCACACCCCACGACTCCGCCAGACGGAACAACGCCACCTCAACCGCGAAGAGAGCCGGCTGCGTGAACTCCGTCCGGTTCAGATCCGCATCGTCCGCAGCCTCGAACACCACCCCCTTCAACGACCGGTCCAGATGCCGGTCCAACTCCGCCACCACAGCATCAAAGGCTTCGGCGAACACCGGGAAAGACCCGTACAACTCACGGCCCATACCCAACCGCTGCGCACCCTGACCCGTGAACAACACCGCCAGACGACCCGACGAGGCCACCGACCCGGCCGTGCTCCCCTCGGCGACGGCGCGCAGACCAGCGATCGCCTCGACGGCACCGTCCGCGACCACCACCGCCCGATGCTCCAGCGCCGCACGCGTCGCCACCAGGGAGTACGCGATGTCCTCGGCCCGGACCGCGTCCTGGTCCCGGGCCTCAAGGTGGTCGGCGAGCTTGTGCGCCTGCGCCCTCAGCGCCTGCGCCGACTTCGCCGACACCACGAACGGCAACGGACCCGAGAAGCCCGTGGCCCGCTCGACGGGCTCCTCCGCGGGAGCCTCCTCGATCACCACATGAGCGTTGGTGCCGCTCACCCCGAACGACGACACACCAGCCCGCCGCGCACGATCCTCACGCCGCGGCCACCCACGCGCCTCGGTCAGCAACTCCACCGCGCCCGCGGACCACTCGACGTGCGGGGTGGGCTCGTCTATGTGGAGGGTCTTGGGGATCTCCTCGTTCTGGAGGGCCATGACCATCTTGATGACGCCGGCGACGCCGGCCGACGACTGGGCGTGCCCGATGTTGGACTTCAGGGAGCCGAGCCACAGCGGGTCGCGCTCGCCGCGGTTCTGCCCGTAGGTGGCCAGGATGGCCTGGGCTTCGATCGGGTCGCCGAGGACCGTGCCCGTACCGTGCGCCTCGACGGTGTCCACGTCCGCCGTGGTGAGGCGGGCATTGGCCAGTGCCTGGCGGATCACCCGCTCCTGAGACGGGCCGTTGGGCGCCGTCAGGCCATTAGAGGCTCCGTCCTGATTGACGGCGGAGCCGCGGACCACCGCGAGCACCGGGTGCCCGTTGCGGCGGGCATCCGAAAGCCGCTCCAGCAGGACGACGGCGACGCCCTCGGCCCAGGCGGTGCCGTCGGCGCCCGAGGAGAAGGCCTTCGCGCGGCCGTCCTCGGCGAGTCCGCGCTGCCGGGAGAACTCCACGAACACGCCCGGGGTCGCCATCACGGCGGCGCCGCCCGCGAGCGCCATGGAGCATTCGCCCTGGCGCAGCGACTGGGTGGCGAGGTGCAGGGCGACCAGGGAAGAGGAGCAGGCGGTGTCGACGGTGACGGCCGGACCCTCCAGACCGAGGGTGTAGGAGACGCGGCCGGAGGCCACGCTGCCCGCGGTGCCGATTCCGAGGTAGCCCTCGGTGCCTTCGGGAACCTGCTGGATGTTGCTCGCGTAGTCGTGGTGCATCACGCCGCTGAACACGCCGATGTGGGAACCGCCGAGCGAGGTGGGGTCGATGCCGGCGCGCTCGACGGTCTCCCAGGAGGTCTCCAGCAGGAGCCGCTGCTGCGGGTCCATGGCGATGGCCTCGCGGGGCGAGATCCCGAAGAACGCGGCGTCGAAGTCGGCCACCTCCGGCAGGAAGCCGCCGTGCCGGGTGTACGAGGTGCCCGGGTTGGCGGGGTCCGGGTGGTAGAGGCGTTCCAGGTCCCAGCCGCGGTTGTCGGGGAACTCGGTGACGGCGTCGGTGCCTTCGGCGACCAGCCGCCACAGCTCCTCGGGCGAGGACACCCCGCCGGGAAGCTTGCAACCCATGCCCACGATGGCGATGGGCTCGTCGGAGACCGTCGGCTCGGGGTAGTCCACGGCGGGCTCGCCGGCAGCGCTGCCGAACAGCCGCTTGCGCAGGTACGCGGCGACGGCCGCGGGCTTGGGGTGGTCGAAGGCCAGGGTGACCGGGAGCCGGAGGCCCGACTCCTCGGTGAGGCGGTTGCGCAGCTCGACAGCGGTGGCCGAGGTGAAGCCGAGCTCCTTGAAGCTGCGGCTGGTGTCGAAGGAGGTCAGCCCGGTGATGGTGCGGACCTGCGCGGCGACGAGTTCGGTCAGGAGCCGGTCCTGCTCGGCCTCCGAGATGCCCTCGAAGCGGGCCTTGAAGGCCTGTGAGTGGTCCTCGTCGGGGGCCGCGGCCGCCCGTCGCGGAGTGTCGATCAGGTCGGCCAGCAGCGCCGGGACCTCCCCTTCGGGCAGGGCCGAGGTGTCGGGGCGTACGGCGGTCAGCTGCGCCTGCGCGACCGTGTGCGCGGCGTCGAACATGGCCAGGGTCTCCTGCGTGGACAGCATGCCGGCACCCGTGGGCCAGGCGTGGCCGGGGGCGCTGGCGGCGGCGCCGTCCCAGGGGCCCAGCGCGAAGGAGAGCGCGGGCAGGCCCAGCGCGTGGCGGTGGCCGGCGATCGCGTCGAGGCCGGCGGCGGCCGCCGCGGCGGCGCCGTGGCCGGGGGTGCCGAGGATGCCGTCGGCCGTGGGGACCAGGATGAACGTCGCGAGCGTGGAGTCCTTGGTGAGCTCGTGCAGGTTCACTGCACCCTGGAGCGCGAGGTGGCGTCCCTGGGCGCTGCCGAGGTCCTCCCGGCCCGCGGTGTGCACGACGGCGGTGAGCGGATGCGCGGTCTTGGCGAGGAGCTTGGTGAGCGCCTTGCGGTCGGCGACGTCGCAGGCCTCCAGGCGGATCTCGGCGCCTGCGCGGGCCAGTTCGGCCTGCAGGGCGGCGGCGGCCGGGTCGTTGCGGCCGCCCTTGCTGACCAGGAGCACCCGGCGGGCGTCGTACACCTCGACGAGGTGGCGGGCGATGCTCTCGGCTGCGAGGCCGTCGGCGCCGGTCAGCAGGACGGTGCCGGTGACGTCGGGGACCGAGGTCCCGCCGGTGGACCGGCTGCCCGCGGCCGAGGCGGAGGCCCGTACGAGCCGGGGGCGGAGCACGACACCGTCGCGGATCGCGGACTGCGGCTCCTGCGAGGCGAAGGCGGCGCAGAGGGCGGCGGCGGTGCGGGGGTCGTCGAGCTCCTCGTCGGCGCCGAGGTCGGTCAGCAGGAACCGGTCCGGGTGCTCGGCCTGGTAGGAGCGGACCAGGCCCCAGACGGCGGCGTGGGCCATCCCGTCCAGGTCGTCGTCGGGTCCGGTGGCGACGGCGTCGCAGGTGGCGATGACGAGCGGCACCAGGGCGGTGCGCTCCTCGGCCAGCCAGCCGTCCAGGCCGCGGGCCACCCGCCCCACGAGGGCCTCGACCGCGTCGGCGCGGCGGGGGCCGGCGCTCTCGTCGGTCTCGCCGAGCAGCAGCAGCGCGACGTCGGGGGCGGCGGCGCCCTCGGCGAGCCCCTCGACGAGCGAGTCGAGGGCGTCGACACCGGCGAGGCCGTCCACGTCGGCGAGGCCCGCGAGGCCGCCGAGCGCGAGGTGGGTGTCGACGGTGTTGCCGAGGTCCTCCAGGGCGCCGGTCAGGCCGCTGCCGTAGATGTCGCCGGCCGCGGCCCAGTGGCCCGGGACCACCTGCGGGGCGGACACGGACGGCAGGGGCAGCCAGTCGGTGCGGAAGAGCGATTCGTAGCGGCCGTCGCCCGAGGCGCGCAGTCGGGCGGGGCGCTCCAGCAGGACGTGGCGCATGATCTTCCCGGAGGCGGTCCGCGGGATGCGGTCGATCTCGTAGAGCTCCTCGGGGATCTTGTAGTACGCCAGGTGCTCGCGGCAGGCGTCGAAGAGGCGCTCCAGGTCGAGTCCCTGGGGGCCCGGGACGAGGAAGGCCACCGGGACCTCCCCGAGCACCCGGTGCGCCTTGCCCGCGACGGCGACGTCGGCGACGCCCGGCACCCCGCGCAGCACTTCCTCGACCTCGCCCGGGTGGATGTTCTCGCCGCCCCGGATGACCAGTTCCTTGATGCGGCCGGTCACGGTGAAGTAGCCCTGCTCGTCGCGGCGGGCGAGGTCGCCGGTGCGGAACCAGCCGTCGGTGACGGCGGCGGCGGTGGCCTCGGGCTGGTTGTGGTAGCCGACCATGACGCTGGCGCCCTTGACCCAGACCTCGCCCTCCTCGCCGGTGGCGACGTCCGCACCGGTCTCGGGGTGGACCAGGCGTACGCCGAGGCCGGGGACGGGGAGGCCGCAGGAACCCTCGACCCGGGCGCCGGTGGGCCAGTTGATGGTGATGGAACCGCAGGTCTCGGTCGAGCCGTAGGCGTCGAGCAGCGGGGCCCCGAAGACCTCTTCGAAGGACCGGCGCAGCTCGGCCGTGGTGATGGCGCCGCCGACCAGGCACATGCGCAGATCGGGGGCACTGAACCCGCGCTCCTTGGCGGCCTGGACGAGGTAGTGGTACATCGTCGGCACACCGGCGAGGAACGTGGCCTTCTCTTCCTTGACGGCGTCGAGGATCTCGTCGGAGGAGAAGCCGTCGACGAGGCGGGCGGTGGCTCCGACGGCGGTGACGGTGAGCACGCAGACGATGTGCGCGAGGCTGTGGAAGAGCGGCAGGGGCCAGACGACCCGGTCCTGCTCGGTCATGCCGGGGATCGGCGCGTAGCAGGCGGCCACGGACGTCAGGCAGTTGCGCTGGGTGGAGAGGACGCCCTTGGGCTTGCCGGTGGTGCCCGAGGTGTAGAGCATCCAGGCGACGTCGTCGAGCCCGAGGTCGTCGCGGGCGGGCTCGGCGGGCTCGGTGGCGGCCAGCACGTCGTAGGAGACGGTGCCCGCGGGGGCCCCGGCCGGGATCCCCTCGTCGCCGGTGACGATCACCCGGATGTGCGGGCGGTCCTGGAGGAGGCGGGCGACGAGCTCGATCCGGGAGGGCTCGGTGATGACGACGCGGGCGCCGCTGTCCTCCAGCAGGTAGGAGAGCTCGGACTCGGTGAGGCGGGGGTTGAGCGGCACGCCCACGCCGGCTGCCCGGGTGATCGCGAGGTAGCTTTCGACGAATTCCACGCTGTTGCCGTGCAGGATCGCGGCCCGGTCACCCGGCTGCAGACGCAGGCCGGCGAGATGGCCGGCCAGTCTGCGGGTGCGTGCCTCCAGTTCGGCATGGCTCACGCTCCGCCGCGCATCGCGGTAGGCGGCCTTGGCCCCGAAGCGATCGGCGTTCGCCCTCAGCAGCTCGGGCAGCGGCCGGATCAATTCGGTTCGCAGCATGGCGGACACCCTTCGTCAATAGAAACTCGCGATGCGGAGGTAAACAGCCTCACATTCACAGCCGCCGACGGCACCACTATCACCCCCCCTATATGGGCCCTGTATTGACGACCGCAGGGCATCGGGGGTAGGGGTGTGGGGTTCAATGCGAAGGTAATTCCAGGCCCTCTATTCCACCGGAGGAACTCGATGGAAAATTCGGTAAGGTCCGATCCGGGGATTTCCGGAAGAACCAGGCTGTTCGCCGTTCTCGGCGATCCCGTGGAACAGGTCCGGGCCCCGCACCTGCTCAATCCGCTCTTCTCCTCGCTCGGAATCGACGCCGTACTGGTTCCGGTGCACGCACCGGTCGGGCATCTGGGCGAGGTGGTGCGCGGACTGCAGCGCGCCCGCAACGTGGACGGGCTCCTGGTGACCGTCCCGCACAAGGACGCGGTACGGCAGTTCGCCGACGTGCACAGCCCCGCCGTGGAACTGGCGGGCAGCTCCAACGCGCTGCGGCGCGGCGCGGACGGCCTCTGGTACGCCGAGAACTTCGACGGCGCCGGATTCGTGGCCGGTCTGGAGGCGGCCGGCCACGCGCCCACGGGCCGACGGGCGGCCCTGGTGGGCGCGGGCGGCGCGGGGGGCGCGATCGCCGCGGCGCTGACGATCGCCGGCGTGGAGCGGCTGGAGGTGTTCGACACGGATGCGAGGCGGGTGCAGACGGTCGTGGACCGGATGTCGCGGTACGCGCCGGGGCGGGTCGCCGCCGGTACGCCGGCCGGACTGGGCGCGGCGGAACTCGTGGTCAACGCGACGCCGATGGGGCTGCGGGCGGACGATCCGCTGCCCTTCGACCCGGAAGCGCTGGCGGACGGGGCGGTGGTCGCGGACATCATCATGAAGCCGAGGGAGACGCGGCTGCTGCGGGCGGCCGCCGCACGGGGCCTGCCGGTGCACCACGGGCACCACATGCTGGCGCACCAGCTGGAGATGTACCTGGACTTCTTCGGGCTGCGCCGCCCGGCCCTCTCCGGCATCACGGCCCACGGCACCTGAAACCCGGTGGGCACCGCCCGGTTCGCGGGCAGTGCCCGCCGGGTTCCCGGCGCGTGGCCGGGTGCTCCTTACCCTGCGCGCATGAATCCGACCATCGGCGACGCGGCGACGGCAGGGCTGGCCCCCGTACCGCGGTTCCCCGAAGACATTGACGCCAAGGTGGCCGCCGCGCTGGCCCGGCCTGCCGCCCAGCAGCCCGAGTGGCCCGACCCCCGGATCGCCTCGGCCGCGCGGGACACCCTGACGAAGCTGCCGCCCCTGGTCGTTCCGGGCGAGGTGGACCGGCTCCAAGGCCTGCTTTCCGAGGTGGCCCGCGGGCGGGCGTTCCTGCTGCAGGCCGGGGACTGCGCGGAGACCTTCGCGGGCAACACCGAGTCCCACGTCACCGCGAACATCCGCACCCTGCTGCAGATGGCCGTCGTCCTGACCTACGCGGCCAGTGTTCCGGTGGTCAAGGTCGGCCGGATCGCCGGCCAGTACGCCAAGCCGCGGTCCAACTCCACCGACGCGCTCGACCTGCCCGTCTACCGGGGCGACATCGTCAACTCCCTGGAGCCGACGCCCGGCGCGCGGGTGCCCGACCCCGACCGGATGCTGCGCGCGTACGCCAACTCGGCCTCCTCCCTCAACCTGGTCCGCGCGATGGCCGGCTCCGACCTCGCCGACCTGCGCCACGTCCACGACTGGAACCGGGACTTCGTCCGCACCTCGCCGGCCGGCGAGCGCTACGAGGCCCTGGCCGCCGAGATCGACCGCGGCCTGGCATTCGTCTCCGCCGCCAGCGCCGACCACAACTCGCTGCACACCACGGACATCTACTCCAGCCACGAGGCACTGCTCTTGGAGTACGAGGACGGCCTGCTGCGCTGGGCGGCCTCGGCGCAGGGCGAGCGGCGGCTGTACGGTCTGTCCTCGCACTTCCTGTGGATCGGCGAGCGCACCCGGCAGCTGGACGGCGCCCATGTCGCCCTCGCCTCCATGCTCGCGAACCCGATCGGCCTGAAGCTCGGCCCGGGCACCACCCCGGAGCAGGCCGTCGAGTACGTGGAGCGGCTCGACCCGCACAACGTCCCGGGCCGGCTCACGCTCATCACCCGGATGGGCAACGGGAAGGTCCGCGACGTGCTGCCGGCGATCGTGGAGAAGGTCGAGGCCTCCGGCCACCAGGTCGTCTGGCAGTGCGACCCCATGCACGGCAACACCCACGAGGCCGCCAGCGGCTACAAGACCCGCCACTTCGACCGGATCCTCGACGAGGTCAAGGGCTTCTTCGAGGTGCATCACGCGCTGGGCAGCCACCCGGGCGGTCTGCACATCGAGCTCACCGGCGACGACGTCACCGAGTGCCTGGGCGGCGCGCAGGAGATCGACGAGGAGGCCCTGGCGCAGCGCTACGAGACCACCTGCGATCCGCGGCTCAACCCGCAGCAGTCGGTGGAACTGGCCTTCCTCGTCGCCGAGATGCTCCAGGCCTGACGCACCCCTTCGGAAAACGGGAGAGGGGGGTATCCGGATCGCTCCGGATACCCCCCTCTTCGCTCGCGCCGCCGGCCCGGCCCCGCGGTCAGCCGTCCGCGACGGTGATCGCCGTCAGCAGCAGTCCGCCGGTCGCGCTCCACTTGCCGTCCAGGCTGTCGTACCAGCGTCCGCCGACGACGAGACCGGGCACGAGCAGCCGGGCCCGGAAGGTCCCCTCGAACGGGTCGATGGTGATCGCCGCGTCGGAGAAGTCCAGCCGGACGCCGGTGGCCGGGAAGGTCGCCTTGTAGACCGACTCCTTGGCGCTGAACAGCAGCCGGTCCCAGGCCGTCTGGGGCCGGGCCCGCAGCAGCCTGCGGACGTGCGCCTGTTCGCCGGGCAGCGCGATCGTCTCCAGCAGCCCGTCCACGAGGGGCTCGGCAGGCTCCGCGTCGATCCCGATCGCGGTGACGTCCCGGTCCCGCGCGACCACGCTCGCCCGGTAGCCCACGCAGTGGGTCATGCTGCCGACGACCCCGGCGGGCCACTGCGGCGCGCCACGGGTCCCGGGCAGCAGCGGCACCGGTCCGAGGCCCAGGTCGGCGAGCGCGCGCCGGGCGCACACCCGTACGGTGGTGAACTCGCGCCGTCTGACGGGCACGGACCTGGCCACCAGCTCCGCTTCCTCGGCGAACAGGAACCCGCCCGGCGGGTCCCCGAACTCCTCGGCGAAGGCGACGGCCGGGGGGAGCAGGGATGCGATCACGGGCCACCTGCCGTTTCCGGCAGGATCTGGACGGGCCAGGGGCGCGCGGATCCGTACATCTTTCGCTCTCTGGGATAGCCGAGCGAGACCTCCTCGAAGCGCACCCCGTCGTGCCAGGTGGTGCGCGGGATGTGCAGGTGCCCGTAGACCACCGCGCGCGCCCCGTACCGGACGTGCCAGTCGTCGGTCGCCTCGGTGCCGCACCACTGCGCGAACTCCGGGTGGCGCAGGATCGCGGTCTCGTGCCGCCGCAGCGGGAAGTGGTTGACCAGGACCACGGGCAGGCCGGTGCCCAGCGCGTCGAGCCGCTCCCGGGTCTGCGCCAGCCTGGCCCGGCACCACGCGTCCCGGGTGGGGTACGGGTCGGGGTGCAGCAGGTACTCGTCGCTGCACACCACGCCCGCCCGCTCGGCACGGGCCAGGGACTCCTCCTTGGTGGACGTGCCGGGGACGCGGAAGGTGTAGTCGTACAGCAGGAAGAGCGGGGCGATGACGGTGGGATCGCCCGTGCCCCGCCAGACCGCGTACGGGTCCTCGGGGGTCAGCACTCCGACGGATCGGCAGAACTCGACGAGGTGGCGGTAGCGTTCCACCCCCCGCAGCGGGTTCGGGTCCTTGGGGTGCGTCCACAGCTCGTGGTTGCCCGGGGCCCAGATGACCTGCGCGAAGCGGCCGGCGAGCAGAGCCAGCGCCGATTCCACCTCGGCGGCTATTTCTCCCACGTCGCCGGCGACGATCAGCCAGTCGGCATCGGACGTGGGCCGTACGTCCCCGAGCACCGACCGGTTCTCCCGGTACGCCACGTGCAGATCACTGACCGCCAGAAGGCGCCCACTCATTCGGCGAGGTACGAGAGGCGGCGCCAGGCCGGCACGGCGGAGCCCGCCGCGTCCGCCACGGCCAGCGCGGGAGGCGGACCGAAACGCGGTCGTATATTGCCCGTGAAAATGCCGATGACCGCGTCGAGCGCCGCGGAGAGGTCGCTTCCGGCCTCGGACGCCGCATCCTCCGACGGAATGCCACGGTCCCATACGGCAATGGAGTCGGATGGTCGAGCGGGCATTATTACCCCTCCTGGCAGGCCGCGGACTTACAACTACCGAAAATGTAGGAGTTTCGTCCGGGCCGGGGATCCCCTAATTCACCCCTCACTTCGGGGGTCGGGGCCGAGGCGGTGCTCGACCCCGCGCCGCTACTTCGGGTCGCCGTTGAACTTGGCGGCCGACCAGAAGTACCCGAGGACCGCGAGGCCCAGGCACCAGGCGACCGCGATCCACCCGTTGTTGCCGATCTCGCTGCCGAGCAGCAGCCCGCGCAGGGTCTCGATGGCCGGGGTGAACGGCTGGTACTCGGCGATCGGCTGGAACCAGCCCGGCATCCCCTCGACCGGGACGAAAGCGCTGGACAGCAGCGACAGCAGGATCATCGGCAGTGCGTTGTTGCTGGCGGCCTCGGCGTTCGGGCTGATCAGCCCCATGCCGACGGCGATCCAGGTGAGCGCCAGGGCGAACAGTACGAGCAGGCCGAACGCCGCCAGCCACTCCAGGGCCGTCGCGTCCGTGGAGCGGAACCCGATGGCGACGGCGACGGCGCCCACGAGGACCACGCTCGCGATCGACTGCAGCACGCTGCTGATGACGTGCCCGATGAGCACCGCGCCGCGGTGGATCGCCATCGTGCGGAAGCGGGCGATGATCCCCTCGGTCATGTCGTTGGAGACGGACACCGCGGTACCGATCGTGGTGCTGCCGATGGTCATCAGCAGCAGGCCCGGCACGAGGTAGGCGATGTAGTCGGAGCGGCTGCCGCCGCCGATGCCCGCGCTCATCACGTCGCCGAAGATGTAGACGAAGAGCAGCAGCAGCATGATCGGCGTGAGCAGCAGGTTCAGGGTGAGGGACGGGTAGCGCCGCGCGTGCAGGAGGTTGCGGCGCAGCATCGTGGACGAGTCGCGGACGGCGAGGGCGAGGGAGCTCATCGGACGTTCTCCTTGGACTGGTTGGGCAGGGTGGACTGGCCGGGGCGCGGGTCGGTGCCGGTCAGGGCGAAGAACACGTCGTCGAGGTCGGGCGTGTGCACGGTCAGCTCGTCCGCCTCGACGCCGGCCGAGTCCAGCCGGTCGAGCACGGAGCGCAGCGCGCGCTGGCTGCCGTCGCTGGGGATCTGCAGCGCCAGCGCCTCGTCGTCCCGGGTGACCTCGCCGAGCGCGGCGGTGGCGGACCGGTACGCGTCCGGGTCGGAGAACCGCAGTCGTACGTGTCCACCGGGGATCATCCGCTTCAGCTCCTCGGCGGTGCCCTCGGCCGCGATCCTGCCGTCGTTCAGCACCGCGATGCGGTCGGCGAGTTCGTCTGCCTCCTCCAGGTACTGGGTGGTGAGGAAGACCGTGACGCCGCCGGTGACGAGCTCGCGGATGATCTGCCACATGTTGTGCCGGGAGCGCGGGTCGAGGCCGGTGGTCGGCTCGTCGAGGAAGATGATCCGCGGGTCGCCGACCAGGGTCATGGCGATGTCGAGGCGGCGCTTCATGCCGCCGGAGTAGGTGGAGGCGGGCTTCTTCGCAGCGTCGGTGAGGTCGAAGCGCTCCAGCAGTTCGGCGGTGACCCACCGGCCCTCCTGCTTGGACAGGTGGTGCAGGTCCGCCATGAGGAGCATGTTCTCCTCGCCGGTGATCAGACCGTCGACGGCGGAGAACTGTCCCGTGACCCCGATCGCCGCCCGCACCCCGTCGGCGGAGGCCGCGATGTCGTGGCCCGCGACCTGGGCCTGTCCGCCGTCGGCGGTGATGAGCGTGGACAGGATCTTCACGACGGTGGTCTTGCCGGCTCCGTTGGGACCGAGCAGCGCGAAGACGGAACCGGCCGGGATGCTCAGATCGATGCCGTCGAGGACGGTCTTGTCACCGTAGGACTTGCGCAGACCGACGCTGGAGACGGCGGCCGGAGACGGGTGACCGTCCGCTCGACGTGATGTGGGCATGACAGAAGAAGGCATGAGGCCCTCCATTCGAAGGCTGAAGTGACGGGGGGGAGAGCGAGTCGGGCGAGGAGGAGCGGGGCGGTCAGGCCGGGCGGTCAGGCCCCGGCGGCGACGGCGCGGCGGACGTCGATGTTGCCGTACTTCGTCCGGGCGCGGACCTTGACGGTGTCCGCGCTCCCCTCCGGGCTCCCGGACGCGGTGAGCGTGTTGCGCACCTGGCCGGAGCCCGAGCTGACGTCGAGCCAGGCGGCCGTGCCCTCGCGGACGCCGACCTCGATGGCCCCGTAGGAGGTCTCCAGCTCCACGGTGCCACGGGCGACTTCGCCCACCCGCAGGGTGCCGTGGGCGGTCTTGGCGGTGACCGAATCCTCGGCGCGCCGGATCTCGATGTCACCGTTGGCACCGCTCACCCGCAGCTCGCCGATGGCGGCGCCGACGGTCGTGGTGCCGTGCGAGTTCTTCAGGACGGCCGGCCCGTCGACGAAGCCGAGGCGCAGACTGCCGGAGCTGGTGGTGATCTCGGTCGCGCCCTCGGCCCGGTCCACGGTGATCGAGCCGTGCGACGCGGTCAGCTTGAGCGGCCCGGTCGTGTCGAGGCGGACGTCGCCGGACGAGGTCTTCACCCGGACCTCGCCGAGCCGGCCCTCGCCGAGCACCTGGGTCCAGGAGCCGGTCGTGTCGATGTTCGAGCCCGTGGGCAGTTCCACCGTCACGTCGACGATGCCGGGGCGGCCGAACGGATTGGACTTGGGCGTCCTGACGGTCAGCACACCGCTGCGGTACGCGACCTCGGTCTGCTCGGCCGCCCGTACGTCCTTGTCCCGCTTCGGGTCCCGGGGCTGCACCTCGACGACGGTGTCGAGGCGGTCGCCCGCGGTGAACTGGATGGAGCCGGCCTCCACGTGTGCGGTGACCGAGATCGCTTCGGAGGTGTCGAAAGAAGGCATGGCTGTCCCGTCCTCTTGAGTCTTCTGGGCGTCCCCGCTGGTGGGACGTGGTGTGGGAGAACTGATGCGGTGCGGTTGCGGTGCGGTGTGGCGAGGGCTAGCGCACCCAGCCCGTGAAGCTCTGCCCCACGCTCTGGGACTTCTCCGCCGTACGCGGCCTGGCACCCGGTTCGACCGCGGCCGACACGGCGCGCACCAGCCACGCGTTGACCGACAGGCCCTCACGGCTCGCGGCCTCCTCGGCGCGGGCCTTGAGGTGGGCCGGCAGCCGCAGGTTGACGCGGGCGGTGCCGCCCTCGTCGCCGTCGGCGGACGCGTGCGGCGCGAGCGGTTCGGCGAACGGAGCGGCGGCGGTGGCCGGCTCCACGGGGGCGTGGCTCTCGCCGGCCGGCACCGTCACCACGAACTCGGGGTCGAGCCCGCGCAGTCGTACGTCGACCGAGCCGGGGGCGAGTTCACGGGTGATCTCGTCCATCGCGGCGGAGAGCACATTGAGCAGGGTCAGCCGGGTCGCCGACTCCAGGGGAGCGGTGAGCCTCTCGGCCAGCTTGCGGGCTTCGTCGCCGCCGGCCTCGGCGGCGACGGCGAGCTCTTGGCGGAGGGTGGTGACGTAGGGCGTGAGGTCCATGTCCCACAGCATGGCACAGACATGGCGCCATGTCGAGCCAATGTGGCACCACTCCGCACCGTGTCGACATCACCACCCACAAACACGCTGGTCAAAGCGATGGCACCACCCCGCGCCACAGTGACACCATCCGACACCACCACGACGCGGGCAAGTCCCCCACCCACCCTTAGCCCGTTCCCCGGGGCTCCGCCCCGAACCCCGCTCCTCAAACGCCGGAGGGGCTGGATTCCCCAGCCCCTCCTGACGCCAGCCAAAATCCCACCCCTCCCGCCTCCACATGCGAGCCGACCCCGGCCAAGATCCAGCCCCTCCCGCCTCCACATGCGAGCCGACACCGGCCAAAATCCAGCCCCTCCGGCGTTTGAGGAGCGGGGGTCCGGGGGCTGGCCCCCGGCAACGGCGCCGTACTCGGCAACGGGTCCGGGCGGAGCCCGGGGAACGGTGGAAGGGCGGGTAGGGGACTCCGCGCCGCGCAGCGGCACACCCCGCAGCCGGGCCGGACCGGCCCGGACCGGCCCGGACCGAACCGGGGCACACGCAGCCCGCAGGGCAGCTGAGGAGCAGACGGCGCAGCCGTCAGGACACGGCCGCGGTCCGCCGCGCGTAGTGGCGGGCCGCCTTCGCCCGATTGCCGCAGCCCGTACTCGTGCACCACCGCCGAGTGCCATTGCGGCTGACATCGTGGAACCGCAGCCCACAGCTCGGGTTCGCACAACTGCGCACCCGATCCCCCGCAGTGCTGAGCAACCGGAGGTAGTCCGCCGCCGCGAGGTACCCCAGCAGGCGCCCCGAGTCGGGCGCCTCCAGCCGCTCCACGGGCCCGCCGGCCGTGAGCAGCCGCCGGATGCGGCCCGCGTCGAGCAGCCGGTTGAAGGCGTCGAGCGCCCCCGGCCCCGCGTCGGCGCGCCCGGCCACACCGGCCAGCGCGGAGCGGGCGGCCCGGGCGGCGGCCAGGGTGGCCCGGTCGGCACACAGCTCGCCGCCGGCGTACACGGCGGCCACCCGGGACCCGGCCAGCCAGCACGCGAGGCCGGCGGTGGAGTCCAGCAGGTCGTGGCGGCCGTACCGGTCGTGCCAGTGGGTGTTGAGGAGGTCCAGGCTGAGCGGCTCCCCGGTCAGCGGACGCGGATCGGGCACGGCCGCCCCCACACCCGCCCCCGTACCCGCACCGGCCCCCGCACGGTCCACGCTCATCCCCGCGGCCCGAGTCGCACGGGTTCGGGGGCGGCCACGAAGGCGCAGTACGGCGACGAGCCCTCGGCCCGGTACAGCTCCACGGCCTGCGGCGCCGCGAGCATCCCCGGCAGGATCAGCTGCCACAGCCGGGTCAGGTGTCCGCGCAGCGGCCCGCAGGAACGGCCCGGGCGGTGTTCTTCCCCGCGCAGGCACACGTCCATCCCGATCAGGGAGTACACGAGCTGCGCGGCCGTCCCCCAGGGGTCGGCGGCACCGGCCAGGGCGTCGGCCAGTTCCTCGCGGACGGCATCGGTCCAGGAGACGCTGCCGTCGGGGTAGTGCATGAACTCCCGGGTCAGCCGCGAGCCCGCCCGTACGACGGGGTCGTGCCCGAGCCGCCCGGCGACGGCGTGCGTCATGTCGACGGCGGCCTGCAAGGGCCGGATCCCGCGGTGCGGTACCGCGCCCAGCGCGCCGACGATCGCCTGCCGGGCTTCGGTGCGCACGGCCCTGACCAGGTCGTCCTTGGCCGGGAAGTGGTACATCAAGGCGCCCTTGGTCACTCCCGCGGTGGTGCAGATGACGGCGAGCGAGGCCCCTTCGTAGCCGTAGAGGTCGATGGCCTTGGCGGCGCCGTTGATCAGAGCCCGGCGCGTCCGCTCGGCTCGCTCCTGCTGCGCCATGGGCGCTCCTCGTGCGTAGGGGATGGAGCCGTACGGGTGGTGCGGTTCGGGCGGGCCCGCCCGAACCGCACCACCCGTACGGTCAGGCCGCGGAGCCGGCCGGGACGGAGGCCAGGCTGTCCTCGAAGCTCTTGCGGAGCTGGGCGCGGCGGAGCTTGCCGATGCCGGTCTTGGGGATCTCGGACCGGTCGACGGGCAGCAGGTGCGGTACGTCGACGCCGAGCCGCTCGCGGACCCGCTCGCGGATCCGCTCGCCCTGCTCCCCGGTGAGGGCGCCGGTGCGCGGGCTGAAGAAGACGGCGAGCTCCTCGGGGCCGCCGGGCTCGGCGGTGACGAGGGAGGCGACGGTGTACGAGGGCTCGATGAAGTCGAGTTCCTCGACGGCGGCCTCGATCTCGTGGCCGTGGTAGGCGATCTCCCCGAGCTGGATGACGTCGTCGGTGCGGCCGGTGACGGTGAGGATTCCGCTCTCCACGTACGCCAGGTCGCCGGTCTTGAACCAGCCGTCGTCCGTGAAGGACTGGCGGTTCTGCACGGGGTTGTCGTAGTACCCGGAGGTGATGGTCGAGCCGGTGACCTGGAGCCGGCCGGTGACGCCCCACGGCACGAGCGCGCCGTGCTCGTCGACGACCCGGATGCGGGTGCCGGGCTGCGGGCGGCCGACGGGCACGTAGCGGTCGTCGCCGGCTGCGGCTTCGGTGAACTGGCAGTCGGCCACGCCGGCCGTGGTCTCGGACATGCCCCAGCCCGGGAACATGGCGGTGGCGGGCAGCCCGTAGGGGGCCAGCAGGTCCAGGAAGCGGCGGACGACGCCGGAGCGGACGGCCTCGCCGCCGTTCATGATGTAGCGCAGCGGGCTGAGGTCCCAGCCGCGGCCCTCGAAGCGGTCGGCCTGGTCGTTGACGAGCACGAAGGCGAAGTTGGGCGCCCAGGTGGTGTCGGCCCGGTGGGCGGAGACGGCGTCGAGCCAGCGCAGCGGGTCCTCCAGGACCCACTGGATCTTGGCGTGGACCTGGGCGCAGCCGAGGAAGACGTCGCGCGCGTGGAACATGATCAGCCCGCCGATGTGGTCCAGCGGCATCCAGTTGAAGGTGCGGGTGTCCGCGTCGAGCTTGTTCACGCGGGAGGTGGCGGCGCTGCGCGTGAGGATGTTGCGGTGGGTGAGGGTGACGGCCTTGGGCACGCCGGTGCTGCCGGAGGTGAGCAGCAGGACGGCCGGGTCCACGGCGTCGGGCTCGTGCCAGGCGAGGTCCGGCTCGTGGGCGCTGCGCAGGCCCGCCACGTCGCCCAGGTGGGCGGCGCTCCAGCCGGCGTCGGCGGTGACGGCGGGCGCGAGCTCCTGGCCGGTGCCGGTCAGGACGCGGGGGCGGCCGTAGCCGGCCCAGACACGCTCCAGCAGGCCGGGGCCGTTGACCGCGTCGGCGCTGACGGGCAGCGGCAGGAAGCCGCCGAGGACGCAGCCCCAGAAGCCGGCGAGGAGGTCGGCGTCGTCGGCGGACTGGAGGATGATCTTCTCGCCGATGGCGGCGCCGGAGGCGCGCAGGCCGGCCAGGACGCGCGAGGCGTCGTCGAGCAGCTCGCAGTAGCTCTGGTGGACCTCGGTGCCGTCGGCGCGGATGTACGTCACCCCGCGGCCGTCGCTCTCGCCGACGGCGCGGACGAGGGCGGCGCCCAGGTGCGCGACGCCGGTTTCGGGGGCGGGCCCGCCGTCGAGCAGCGATATGCCGGTGCCGGTCATGCCTGGTTCTCCTCTTGCTGAACGGTGTCGGACGCGGTGTCGCCCGCGGTGGCGGCGGGGGTCGCGGTGGCCACGATGACGAGCGGGCCCCGGCCGTGGAAGGGCGCGGGCTCCTTGCGGAAGCCGCCGTACTCGGCCGTGATGGTCAGGCCCGCCGCGGCCAGCAGTTCGCGCACCTCGGGCCCGGTCAGGACGGCCTGGTCGAAGAAGTTGTCGTACATGGCGACCGTGCCGTCCGCGGTGCGGACCAGCAGGGTCTCCTCGTTGCGCCAGTTCGCGGCGTGCGCGTTGATGAACTGGCGGGCGAGGCGGGTGATGAGCACCCCGTCCCGGCGGTGGTGGCCGACGCTGTTGGGCTGGAAGGAGTCGACGAAGTTCAGCAGGTGGCCGAACTCCAGGACGACCTGCCCGCCGGGGTTCAGCAGCTCGCGCACGGAACGCAGGACCGCCGGGAGCTGAGCGCGCTCCAGGTAGTTGAGCGTCATGAAGAGGCTGTACACGAGGTCGTAGCGCTCGTCGGTGCGGTACTCCTCGGCGCGGGCCTCCACGTAGGAGATGTCCTCGCCGCCGGCGGCGAGGGCGTACTCCAGGAACGCGGCGCTCTGGTCGACGCCGGTGCCGCGGTGGCCGCGCTCGCTCAGGGCGCGCAGGTTGGAGCCGGTGCCGCAGCCCAGGTCGAGTACGGTGCCCGCGTCGGGGAGCAGGGACGCGAGGAACTCCGTCTCGGCGTCGAGGTTGCGGAAGTCCTTCCGCATGATCTCGTAGTACTCACCGGGGAATTCGAAGCTCGTGCCGGTCAAATCCGTCATCCTCCTCGGATGTCAGTGCGCGTCGGTCGTCGGTGCTCGGCGGTACTCGTCGGTCGCCGGTGCTCGGCAGCGCCCGGCGGCGCCCGGCGGCGCCCGGGCTGGTGGGCGCTGGCCTGAGCTGGTCGGCCTGGTGGACGCTGGTGGGCGCCCGTGGACGCCGGTGGGCGCCCGTCGGCGCCGGTCGGCCTGGTCGGCCTGGTACGGCGGCCCCTCCCCTAGGTGGGCACGGCCTCGCGCATGGTCCGGTAGCCGCGCGGGGTGAGGCCGTACCGGTCGCGGAAGAGCCGGCTGAAGTGCGAGGCCTGGTAGAGCCCGGACCGTTCGCCGATCACCCCGACGGGCAGGTGTTCGAGCCGCGGGTCGCGCAGCTCGGAGCGGCAGCGGGCGAGCCGCTCGTCCCGGATCCACCGGGCGGGGCTGGTCCCCTGCTCCTGGAACATCCGCTGGAGGTAGCGCAGCGAGACGTTGTGGTGCTCGGCGATCGCCTGCGGGGTGAGCTCGGGGTCGGAGAGCCGTGCCCGGATGTACGACTGGATGGCCAGCATGAGGTCGTGCCGGGCCACTTCGTCCTCGGCGGCGACATTGCGCAGCCGGTCGGCGAGGACGGCCGCGGTCAGGCCCGCCACGGTGGCGCCGACCCGGTCGACGGCGGAGTGGATCTCGGTGCCGTGGTCGTGGAGTCCGGCGAGCAGCTGGGAGAGCAGGGCGCCCGCGCCCATCCTTCCGCACCAGCCGGTGGCCGTGAGCTTCGCGGTGTCGCCGGCCGACATGCCGAGGTGGCGGTGCGGGAGCTGCACTTCGACCAGGTGGAACGGCCGGGGCAGCAGGAGGCGGTACGGGCGGCTGGTGTCGCAGCAGATGATCTGCGGGCCGCTCGCCTGGCCCCGGCGGCCGTCCTGGTGGACGTGGATCTCGCCGGCCAGCGCCCGGAACACCCGCAGGGACTCGGAGGGGTCGGGCCGGATGTAGCGGCCGGGGCGTATGGCCTCGTGGGCCTCCCCGGTGACGAGGGAAATGGTGACGTCGCCGTACTCGCGGCGGACGGTGGTCCCGTACACGGACTCGCCGTGTGTGCGGATGACCCGCGCCGTGCAGTTGGCGGGCACGGCGGGCGCGGCGAGCGCTGGACTGCGGTCCGGCACGAATGCGCTCGGCATGCGGAGGGGCAGCATGTCCATCGTTCTCCTCGCTCCGGGAAGCGTCGTGTCATGACAAGCGAGCCCATACAAACATACCTGCATGCAGGTACTCGCATGCCATCAGATGTTCCAATCAAAAGGGCCTCACCTCGACTTCTGTGCGCAAACAGGCCATGAACAGGCGCATTTACGCAAGCCAACCGACAGGTCGGCCGGTACAGTTGAGGACGAGGACTGGCCGGACAACGCGGCTTCACGTGCGGTCATGGATGTAGTTTCCGAACGAGGGGTATCACGTGACGATCAAGGTCGGCATCAACGGATTCGGCCGCATCGGCCGCAGCTTCTTCCGCGCCGCCCTTCAGCGGGGCACCGGCCTGGAGGTGGTCGCCGTCAACGACCTCACCGACGCCGCGACGCTGGCCCATCTGCTCAAGTACGACAGCACGCTCGGCAAGCTCGGCCACGACGTCCGCGCGGTCGAGGGCAACCTCGTCATCGACGGGCGCACCATACGCGTGACCGCCGAGCGCGACCCGGCCAAGCTGCCGTGGGGCGAGCTGGAGGTGGACGTGGTCATCGAGTCCACCGGTGTGTTCACCGACGCGCACAAGGCCCGGGCCCACCTGGAGGCCGGTGCCCGCAAGGTCATCATCAGCGCGCCCTCGAAGAACGAGGACCTGACGATCGCCTTCGGCATCAACGACGACCTCTACGACCCGGCCGTGCACGACATCGTCTCCAACGCCTCGTGCACGACCAACTGCCTGGCCCCGCTGGCCAAGGTCCTCGACGACGCGCTCGGCATCGAGCACGGCCTGATGACCACGGTGCACGCCTACACCTCGGACCAGAACCTCCAGGACGGTCCGCACACCGATCTGCGCCGCGCCCGCTCGGCGGCGACGAACACCGTGCCGACCACCACCGGCGCCGCCAAGGCCATCGGCCTGGTCCTGCCGCAGCTCAAGGGCAAGCTCGACGGGTACGCGCTGCGCGTGCCGATCCCGACGGGCTCGGCCACCGACCTCACCGTGCGCGTGGGCCGCGCGACGACGGTCGAGGAGGTCAACGAGATCTTCGCGAAGGCCGCCGAGGGCGCTCTGGCGGGCATCCTCACCTACACCGACGAGCCGATCGTCTCCAGCGACATCGTCACCGACCCCGCGTCGTGCATCTTCGACTCGGGTCTGACCAAGGTGATCGGCGACGGCCGCCAGGTCAAGATCGTCGGCTGGTACGACAACGAGTGGGGCTTCTCCAACCGTGTCGTGGACACCGCCCTGCTGATCGGCGCCCGCTGACCGGCGCCCCGTAGACGGGCGCCCGCCGACGGCACTCCCGTCGGCCGCGGCGCCCGTCCCGACCGGAGGTTCCCGTGATCAAGACCCCCCATCACGAGGGTGAACAGGCCGTCCAGAAGCAGGCCGGCGAAGGCGGTCCCGGCTGGGGCTCGCCGATGTTCGACGACGTGATCCAGCCCGGCTTCGACCAGTACCTGATGCGCCAGCGCATGCTCTTCCTGGGCGGCGCCGACGCCACGGGCGCCATGTGGTCCTCCCTGGTCACGGGCGACCCCGGCTTCGCCCTGCCCACGAGCCGGCGCACGATCACGCTCTCCTCCCTCCCCGTGCCCGGCGATCCGCTCGCCGGGGCCTTCGCGGAGACGGCCGACATCGGGCTGCTCGCCCTCGAACCGCACACGACGACCCGGATCCGGATCAACGGCGTGGCGCGGCGCGAAGGGGAGTCCCTGCACATCCGTACCGAGCAGGTGCTGGGCAACTGCCCCAAGTACCTCCAGGTACGGGTCCCGGTCGCGGACGGGCCCGCCACCGCGCCCCGGGAGACCCGGGACGGCGACGCGCTCACGCCCGAGCAGGAGAAGTGGATCACCGGGGCGGACACCTTCTTCATCGCCAGTCAGGCCGACGGCTACGGCGCGGACTCCTCGCACCGGGGCGGCGACCCCGGTTTCGTCACGGTGGCGGGACCGCGCAGGCTCGTATGGCCCGACTACTTCGGCAATTCCTTCTACATGACCCTGGGCAATCTGCAGCTCAACGAGAACTGCGGACTGCTCTTCCTGGACTGGGAGTCCGGCCACACCCTGCAACTGACGGGCAAGGCCCGGATCAACTGGGCCGAGGGGGACCGGGCCGATGTGCCCGGAGCCCTGCGGATGTGCGAGTTCGACATCGAGCGTGTGGTGCAGATCGACGGGGCGACCCGGCTGCGCTGGGCGTTCGGCGGTCCCTCGCCCTACAACCCGCCGGCACCGGCACGGGGCTGATCCCCCTCAGCTCCGCGCCGTCCCCCTCGCCCGGTCTCCCCTGGTCACCGTCCGGCCGTGCCGCCTCCCCCGTCGGCGCGGCCGGACGGTGTTGTACGCCCAGCCCGGCACCCGCCCCTCCCGGAGCCCCACACTTAAGGATTGCGCCATGCCCGATGCCGGTCCGGACACGACCTTCCCCCGACTGCGCGCCGACGTCTCGACGCTCCCCGCGTACGTGCCGGGACGCGCGGCCCGCGACGAGTTCGTCGACAAGCTCTCCTCGAACGAGAACCCGTACCCGCCCCTGCCCTCCGTGGTCGCCGCGGTCGAGACCTGGCTGGGCCGCCTCAACCGCTACCCCGACCCCGGCGCGGCCGAGCTCATCGCGGAACTCTCCGGGCGCCTCGGCGTACCCGCCGACCACCTCGTACTGGGCACCGGCTCGGTCGGCATCACCCAGCACCTGGTCGCCGCCGCCGCGGGCCCCGGCGACGAGGTCGTCTTCGCCTGGCGCTCCTTCGAGGCCTACCCGCTGCTGGCCTGGGCCGCCGGAGCCACCTCCGTCCAGGTCCCGCTGCGCGACGAGACCCACGACCTGGACGCCCTGGCCGACGCGGTCACCGACCGCACCCGCCTGATCTTCGTCTGCAACCCGAACAACCCCACCGGCACCGCCGTCCGCCGCGCCGAACTGGAACGCTTCCTGGACCGCGTTCCTCCCGAGGTCCTGGTCGTCATCGACGAGGCCTACCGCGAGTTCGTCGACCCCGCCGACGACATCCCCGACGGCGTCGACCTCTACCGGGACCGCCCCAACGTCGCCGTCCTGCGCACCTTCTCCAAGGCCTACGGACTGGCCGCGCTCCGCGTCGGCTACGCGGTGGCCCACCCCCGGGTCACGGCCGCCCTGCGCGCCTGCTCCGTCCCCCTCGGCGTGAGCGGCCCCGCCCAGGCCGCCGCCCTGGCCTCCCTGCGCGCCACGGAGGAACTCCGCGAGCGCGTGGCCGACCTGATCGCGGAACGCGACCGCGTCAGCGCCACCCTGCGCGCGGAGGGCTACGAAGTCCCCGACAGCCACGCCAACTTCGTCTGGCTGCGCCTCGGCTCCCGCACCGCCTACTTCGCCGACGCCTGCGAGGCGGCCGGCCTGATGGTCCGCCCCTTCGGCGACGAGGGCGTCCGCATCACGATCGGCTCCCCGGACGCGAACGACCGCCTCCTGAAAACGGCCTCCCACTGGAACCAGTGACCCCGGCCCGAGCCACGGCTGTACGGCCATCAGCCGCGCAGGGCGGCGATGGCCTTCTCGATGCGCCGCAGGCGCGTGTCGGGCTTCTTCGCGCTCTCGATGGCGCGCACGTGCTCGCGCTTGCGGCTGTACGTCAGGTTGTCGTACGCGGCGCGGGCGGCCGGGTCCTCGTCCAGAGCCCGGGCGAAGTCCGCGGGCTCGACCACGACGCGCGGCTCGGTGTCGAGTTCCAGCTCCACCTCGACCTCCTCGCCGATCTCTACGCCGGCGGCCTCCCGGTTGGCATGGCTGAGGCCGATCAGGTGGCGGCCGCGCAGCAGGGCGAGCCGGCTCTGCCAGGAATGCCCGCCCACCGTGATCCGCACCGGCGGCCGCGCGCCGCCGCCGAGCTCTGCCACCACCTCGGACGGAACTTCGAGACCCCGCATGGGCTCGGGCGGCTCGACGTGGGACCGGAACCTCATGAGCTTCTCCTGTTCGTCCTGTTCGTTCTGTTCGTCCTGCCGGCCAGAACCGTCCGGGACGGCGGGGGCACGCGCCCCGCCGTCCCGGACGGCCGTCAGACAAGGGCCGCGGCTACTCCGCGTAGGGCTGGTCGGTTCCCTGGTCGCTGTAGCCGAGGCTCCATATGTAGCCCTCCGGGTCGGCGAAGGTGGCACCGTACCCGCCCCACGGCAGGGCGGCGGCGGGCTTGAGGACCGTGGCGCCGGCCTTCACGGCCTCCGCCAGGATCTCGTCGACCCGCGCCTCGCTGCGGACGACGTAGGTCAGAACCAGCCCGCTGAAGCCGCTGCCCTCCTGGTCCGTGCCCACCTGGCCGGCCAGGCCTTCGCGGCTGTAGAAGCCGACCGGCGAGGCGCCGTCCGACTCGAAGAACACCGAGATGCCGAAGTCGCTCTGGACCTTCCAGCCGAGCCCCTCGGTGTAGAACTGCTTGGCCCGGTCCATGTCCCGGACACCAAGAAGGATCGAGCTGACGTGCGCCTTCATGTCGTGCTCCTCGCGCTGTGAACGGATGCGGTGATCGCGGTTGCTGTGACCATCACGCTAGGGCCTGGGGCGTGGCCGGCGCTTCTCGATTCCTGACCGGTCTGGAGACCTGCTTCGCCACGCACGCCGGCATCCCCTCCACCTTGATCGCCGGCCCCGCACCGCGGGCCGTACCCGCGGCGCCGCCATGGCCGGACGCCGCGTCCGCCGCCTGGCGCCGGAAGGCCCCCGGGGGCATGCCGACCAGCTCGGTGAAGCGGGTGGTGAACGTTCCCAGCGAGGCGCAGCCGACCGCGAAGCAGACCTCGGTGACGCTGAGGTCGCCCCGCCGCAGCAGCGCCGTGGCCCGCTCGATGCGGCGCGTCATCAGGTACGCGTACGGGGACTCGCCGTACGCGGCCCGGAACTGCCGGCTCAGGTGCCCCGCGGACATGTTCACATCGTGTGCGAGCGCTTCGACGTTGAGCGGCTGCGCGTACTCCCTGTCGATCCGGTCGCGGACGCGGCGCAGCCGTGCGAGATCCTCCAGGCGCTGCGCCTGGACGCGTGCGCGCCGCCATTCGGGCTTACACATCGGAGCCCTCCCTTCCCCGGCTCACCGCAGCTCCTGGATGCGGACCAGGTTGCCCGCGGGGTCGCGGAACGCACAGTCGCGGATGCCGTACGGCTGCTCGGTCGGCTCCTGCACGACCTCGGTGTCACCGGCCTGTGCCTTCTCGAACGTGGCGTCGAGGTCCGGGGTGGCCAGCAGGATCCAGCCGTAGGTGCCCTTGGCCATCATCTCGGTGATCGTGCGGCGCTCGTCCTCGGTGATGCCGGGATCGGAGGCGGGCGGCGTCAGGAGGATCGACGTGCCCGGCTGACCGGGCGGGCCGACCGTGATCCAGCGCATCTTGCCCTGCCCGGCATCGCTGCGGACCTCGAAGCCGAGTACGTCGCGGTAGAAGGCGAGGGACGCGTCCGGGTCCTCGTGCGGAAGGGACGTCGTGTGAATGGTGATGTCCATGGTGAGCAGGCTAGGACCGCGCCCCGAACCGCGCTTCTCGATTCCTGATCGGTGTGGACATCCCAGGACGTTCACAGCCATGTCGCGGACGCCTCACGGGCGTCGCGGGCATGCCGCGGGCACGGCGCGGGCACGTCGCGGGCACGCCAGGCGAGAACTCCCAAGCAATCGCGACCAGTTGAGGACAGTACCTGTCCTCAAGGCCTCCTAGAGTCTGTAGTGCCGCCCCGAACGGGCCACGGCCGCACCGCGAAAGCCAAGGGAGAAGCTCATGATCCTCGTCACTGGAGCCACCGGAATCGTCGGCCGCCTCGTGCTGGACCTGCTGATCGAGGACGGCCACGGCGTGCGGGCCCTGACCCGCGATCCGCAGCGCTCGGTGTGGCCGGCCGAGGCCGACGTCGTCGCCGGCGACCTCTCCGACCCCGTGTCGCTGGAGGCGGCGCTGTCCGGGGTCGACACGGTGTTCCTGTTCGCGGCGCCGGGCAGCGGGCCGGTCTTCGTCGCCGCCGCGGAGCGGGCCGGGGTGCGCAAGGTGGTGCTGCTGTCCTCCGGCGCGGTCGACGACGCCGCCGAGGTCCAGGACGGGCCGATCGCCGCCTACCACGCCGAGGTCGAGCAGGCCCTGCGCGCCTCCGGCCTGGAGTGGACCTTCCTGCGCCCGGACGCGTTCGCCGCCAACACCCTGATGTGGGCCGGGCAGACCAAGTCCGGAGACGTGGTGCGCGGCGCCTACGCCGGGGCGGCCTCCGCGCCGGTGCACGAGGCCGACATCGCCGCCGTGGCCGTGGCGGCCCTGACCGGGGACGGGCACGGGGGCCGCGTCTACGAGCTGACCGGGCCCGAGTCGCTGACCCACGCCGACCAGGCCCGGATCCTCGGCGAGGCGATCGGCCGGCCGATCGAGTACGCCGAGCTGCCCGCCGAGACGGTCCGGCAGGCGATGAGTGCCCACGTCCCGGGCCCGGTCCTCGACGGGATCCTCAAGGTCTGGTCGCAGGCGGTCGGCCGGGTCGCGCCGACCACCACCGACATCGAGAAGGTCACCGGCCGCCCGGCGCTCAGCTACCGCGCCTGGGTCCTCGACCACGCGGCCGCCTTCTGAACCACGAAAAGTTTCGCGGGGACCGATGAGTTTTCCGGCGGCCGGCGGTCTTGAATGGTGAAAGGCGCGCCGCCCGAGGGCCCGCCACGAGATCACGAGATACCGAGGATCCCCGATGCGCACCCTGATCAGCACCGCCTTCGTCTCCCTGGACGGCGTCGTGGAGGCCCCCGGCGGCGAGCCCGGGTACCGGAACTCCGGCTGGACCTTCAAGGACGTGGAGTTCCTGCCCGAGGCGTTCGAGATCAAGGGCCGAGAGCAGAAGGAGGCCTCCGCGATGCTGCTGGGCCGCACCAGCTACGAGGCGTTCAGCCCGGTGTGGCCCGCGATGGAGGACTTCGCCGACTACAAGGTGATGCCGAAGTACGTCGTCTCCACCACCCTCACCGAGGACGACCTGGTGTCCGACTGGGGCGACACGACGATCCTGCGCACCCTCGACGAGGTCGCCGCGCTGAAGGAGACCGAGGGCGGCCCGATCATCGTGCACGGCAGCGCCACCCTGAACCGGGCCCTCTCCGACGCCGGCCTGATCGACCGTTACCACCTGCTCGTCTTCCCGCTGCTGCTCGGTGCGGGCAAGCGCCTCTTCAGCGCCACCGACAAGGACGCGCAGAAGCTGAAGCTCGTCGAGCACGCGGCCTACGCCAACGGCCTGCAGCTGAACGTCTTCGACGTCGTCCGCTGACCCGCACGACCCCGGCCCGCACCCCGGCCCCGGGAGCGGGAGCGGCGCCCCCACAGGGGCGCCGCTCCGCGCGTCTCAGCCGAACAGCCGGCGCAGCTCCTCGTGGAACCCGGGGAAGGTCTTGGCCACGCAGGCCGGGTCGTCGAGGGTGATGCCGGCGGCGCGCAGGCCCAGTACCGAGAAGGACATCGCGATGCGGTGGTCCCGCCGGCAGTCGATCGTCGCCGGGGCGGGCGCGCCCGGGTGGACGGTGATGCGGTCCGGTCCCTCCTCGACCCGGATGCCCAGCGCGCGCAGGTTCTGCGCGACGGCGGCGATCCGGTCGGACTCCTTCAGCCGGGCGTGCGCGATGCCCGTGATGGTGACCGGGGCGTCCGCGAGCGGGGCGATCGCGGCCATCGTCATGAAGGTGTCCGAGATGTCACCCATGTCGACGGTGAATCCGCCGCGCAGCGCGCCGGCACCCGTGACTTCGGTCCACTCCGCGGTCCTGGTGACCCGGGCCCCGGCCTTGGCCAGCACCTCCACGAAGGCGGTGTCGCCCTGCAGGCTGCCGGAACCCAGCGCCCGGACCCGTACGGTGCGCCCGGTGACGGCCGCCGCCGCGAAGAAGTACGAGGCGGTCGAGGCGTCCGGCTCGATGTCGAGGTCGGTGGGCCGGTACCCGCCCGGGTGGACCGTGATCGTGCTGCCCTCCTCCTCGACCCGGGCACCGAAGTGCCGCATGAGGGCCAGGGTCATGTCCACGTACGGACGGCTGACCAGCCGCGGCACGTCCACCGTGAGCGGTCCGCCCATCAGCGGGGCGGCCATCAGCAGCCCGGAGAGGTACTGGCTGCTGAGCCCGGAATCCAGCTCGATGCGGCCGCCGCCCAGCCCCCGCGCGATAAGGGTGAAGGGCAGGCCCGTGCCGCGCACCTTCACGCCGAGCCCGGTGAGCGCCTCCAGCAGCGGCCGCAGCGGGCGCGCCCGCAACTGGTCGGAGCCGTCGAAGGCGATCTCCCCGTGCCCGGTGGCCGCGAAGGGCGGCAGGAAGCGCGCCGCGGTGCCGGCGTCGGCGCACCAGACCCGGCCGGGGCCGGCCGGTCCGGCGCCGCGCCCGGTGACCTCCCAGACCTCGCCGGAGCCGTCGCCGTAGCCGGAGCCGTCCCCGTACCCGTAGCCGCTGTCGCCGATGTCGCGCACCCCGGTGCCCAGGTCCGTCAGCGCGGCCCGGAAGGCGAGGGTGTCGTCGCTGACCAGGGGCGCGCCGAGGCGGCTGCGGCCGGGGGCGGCGGCCGCGAGGAGCAGCGCCCGGTTGGTGATGCTCTTGGAGCCGGGGATCCGGGCCTCCAGCACGGTGACGGCGCTCATCGGTCCGCTGCCTTGCGCTGGGACCGCTGGGACCCCTGGGACCCCTGAGACCGCTGCGCCCGCTCGAAGCTCGCGCGGGCCGCCGCGGCGACCTTCGGCGCGGTCAGGCCGTGGAGTTCGTACAGCGACTGGTACGGGGCGGAGGCGCCGAAGGAGTCGATGCCGAGCGAGGTGCCGGCCGCGCCGACCAAGGCGTACCAGCCGAGGCTGGAGCCCGCCTCCACCGAGACCCGGGCGGCCACGCCGGCGGGGAGCACCTCCTCGCGGTACTCCTCCTCCTGCGCCTGGAACCACTCCAGGCAGGGCATGGACACGACGCGGGTGGCGAGGCCCCCGTCCTGGAGGATGCGGCGGGCGTCGAGGGCGATGGGCACCTCGCTGCCGGTGGCGATGAGGATGACCTCGGGGCTCCTGCTCCCGCCCCCGGCCCCGGCCTCGGCCTCGGCCTCGGCCAGGACGTAGCCGCCGCGTGCAGCGCCCTCGGCGGGGGACAGCCCGCTCTCCTCGGTGCGCTCCAGCACGGGCAGGTTCTGCCGGGACAGGCACAGGCCCGCCGGGCGGTCGTCGTTCTCCAGGATGGTGCGCCAGGCCACGACGGTCTCGTTCGCGTCGGCGGGCCGGACCACGTCCAGGCCCGGGATGGCGCGCAGCGACCAGAGGTGCTCGATCGGCTGGTGGGTGGGGCCGTCCTCGCCGAGTCCGATGGAGTCGTGGGTCCAGACGTAGGTGACGGGCAGCTTCATCATGGCCGCGAGACGGACGGCCGGGCGCATGTAGTCGGAGAAGACGAGGAAGGTGCCGCCGTAGGGCCTGGTTCCGCCATGCAGGGCGATGCCGTTGAGGACGGCGCCCATGGCGTGCTCGCGGATGCCGAAGTGCAGGGTCCGCCCGTACCGGTGGCCGGAGTACGCATCCGTCGACAACTCCTCCGGGATGAAGGAGGGTTCGCCCTTCATGGTGGTGAGGTTGGACTCGGCGAGGTCCGCGGAGCCGCCCCACAGTTCGGGCAGTACGCCGGCCAGCGCGTTCAGCACCTCGCCCGAGGCCTTGCGGGTGGCCATCTGGCCGCCCCCGGAGAACACGGGCAGGCTCTCCTGCCAGCCCTCGGGCAGCCGGCGCTCGGAGAGCCGGTCGAAGAGCTCGGCGCGCTCGGGGTTCAGGGCGCGCCAGTCGGCGAGGGTCTTGTCCCACTGGCGGTGGGCCTCGGCGCCGCGGTCGGCGACCCGGCGGGCGTGGTCCAGTACTTCGGCGGGGACCTGGAAGGAGAGCGAGGGGTCGAGGCCCATCGCCGCCTTGGCGGCCGCGGCCTCCTCCGCGCCGAGGGCCGATCCGTGGATGCCGCCGGTATTGCGCTTCTTCGGCGCGGGCCAGCCGATGATCGTGCGCAGCGATACGAGCGAGGGCCGGTCGGTGGTTTCGCGGGCGGTGGTGAGCGCCCGGTGCAGGGCCGGCACGTCCTCGGTGTACTCGGTGGCCTCCCCCGTGGCCGTCCAGTCGACCTCCTGCACGTGCCAGCCGTACGCCCGGTAGCGGGCGAGGGTGTCCTCGGAGTGCGCGATCTGCCGGTCGTCCTCGATGGAGATGCGGTTCTCGTCGTAGAGGACGACGAGGTTGCCCAGCCGCTGGTGGCCGGCCAGCGAGCTGGCCTCGTGCGCGACGCCCTCCTCCAGGTCGCCCTCGGAGGCGATGGCCCAGACGGTGTGGTCGAAGGGGGAGGCGCCGGGGGCGGCCTCCGGGTCGAACAGTCCGCGCTCGCGGCGGGCCGCCATGGCCATGCCGACCGCGTTGGCGAGGCCCTGGCCGAGGGGGCCCGTGGTGGTCTCCACGCCCGGGGTGTGCCCGTACTCGGGGTGCGCGGGGGTCAGACTGCCCTCGGTGCGCAGGCCCTTGAGGTCGTCGAGGGTGAGCCCGTAGCCCGACAGGTAGAGCTGCGTGTAGAGGGTCAGGCTGGCGTGGCCGCAGGAGAGCACGAACCGGTCGCGGCCGGCCCAGCGCGGGTCCCGGGGGTCGTGGCGCAGCAGCCGCTGGAAGAGCAGGTAGGCGGCCGGGGCGAGGCTCATGGCGGTGCCGGGGTGTCCGTGTCCGGCCGCCTCGACCGCGTCCACGGTCAGGGCGCGGGCGACCTCGACGGCCCGGCGGTCGGCGTCCTCCCAGAGCAGGGCGGACGCGGGGCCCTGCGGGGCGGTGGCGACGGTCATGACGGGCCTTCCTGTTCGGGGGATTCGGCGGGTACGAGTGCTCTGGCCGGTCCGGGCACCCAGGCGCGCAGGGGTGCTCCGGCCCGGGCGGGGACCGCGGTGCCCAGCAGGACCGGAACCGCGACGGCGTTCCCCGCGCGGGCCGGGAACGCCGCCCGGGCACGGGCCGCGCCGGGCTGCGGGAGCGGGGCAGCAAGGGGCACCCGCACGGTCGTGTCCGCTTCGCCGTGGGCGCGGCGGATCGCGCGGGCGCGGGCGTAGCGGACTCCGGGCCGGATCACCGGGCGAGCCGTTCGTAGGCGGCGGCGAGGAGCGCCTCGTCCGGTGCGGTGAGCAGGGCGGGACGGCCGATGGCGTCGAGCACGACGAACCGCAGGCGGCTGCCCCGGGTCTTCTTGTCGATGCCCATCGCGTCGCGCAGCGGGGCCCAGGCTCCGCCGTGGGTGGTGGGCAGGCCGGCGGCGGCGAGGAGGGCGCGGTGGCGCTCGGTGTCGGCGGCGGACAGCCGGCCGTCGAGCCGGGCGAGTTCGGCGGCGAAGACCATGCCGGCGGCGACCGCGTGGCCGTGCCGGACCCGGTAGCCGGAGACCCGCTCGATGGCGTGGCCCAGGGTGTGGCCGTAGTTGAGGTGCTCGCGGCGGCCGTCCTCCCGGAAGTCCTCGGTGACGACCTCCGACTTGACGCGGATGGCCCGCTCCACGAGCTCCCGGGTGTGGACGGCGCCGGCGGGGTCCTCCTCGACCAGGCGCAGGATCTCCGGGTCGGCGATGAACCCGGCCTTGATGACCTCGGCGAGGCCGCTGGCGTAGTCGGCGGGCGGCAGGGTGGCCAGCAGGTCCAGGTCGCACAGCACCCCGGCGGGCGGGTGGAAGGCGCCGACGAGGTTCTTGCCCTGGGGCAGGTTGACGGCGGTCTTCCCGCCGATGGCGGCGTCGACCATGCCCAGCAGGGTGGTCGGCACGAGGACGAGGCGTACGCCGCGCAGCCAGCCGGCGGCGGCGAACCCGGCGAGGTCGGTGGTGGCGCCGCCGCCGACGGCCACGATGGCGTCGGAGCGGGTGAAGCCGGCGTCCGCGAGGGCCCGCCACAGGCCCACCACCACGGTCATGTCCTTGGCGGCTTCGCCCTCGGGCACTTCGAGGGAGACCACGATGCGTCCCTCGTGGTCGAGTTCCCGGGCGATCCGCCGGGCCGTGGCCAGCAGCGTGCGGGAGTGCACGACGGCCACCCGCAGCGGTTCGGAGCCCAGGACGCGGCCGGTCTCGCCGGTCAGCCCGTGGCCCACGACGGCCTCGTACGGGCGGTCCCCGCCGACCGGTATCCGGGTGCTCCCCGCCAGGATCGGCGTGTTCAGCGTCGGGGCGCTCACCGGACGGCCAGGTTCTCGAGGTAGCCCCGGTGGTTGCGGGCGGTCTCGGCGAGGGAGTCCCCGCCGAACTTCTCCAGTGCGGCGTGCGCGAGGACCAGCGCCGTCATCGCCTCGGCCACGACGGCCGCGGCGGGCACCGCGCAGACGTCGGAGCGCTGGTGGTGGGCGACGGCGGGTTCGCCGGTGGCGACGTCGATGGTGGCCAGGGCGCGCGGCACGGTGGCGATGGGCTTCATGGCGGCGCGCACCCGCAGGGGTTCGCCGGTGGTCATGCCGCCCTCGACCCCGCCGGAGCGGGCGGTGCGGCGGCGGACGGCCCCCTCCTCGTCCCGCTCGATCTCGTCGTGGGCGAGGGAGCCGGGGACCTTGGCGAGGCCGAAGCCGTCGCCGAACTCGACGCCCTTGATGGCCTGGATGCCCATGAGGGCGGCCGCGAGCCGGGAGTCGATGCGCCGGTCGCCGTGGACGTAGCTGCCCAGGCCCGGCGGAAGTCCGTACGCGAGCACCTCGACGACTCCGCCGAGGGTGTCGCCGTTCTCGTGGGCCCGGTCGACCTCGGCGACCATCGCGGCGGAGGCCTCCGGGTCCAGGCAGCGCACCGGGTCGGCATCCACGCGCTCGGTGTCCTCGGGCCCCGGCACCACGCCGTCGGGGGCGGCGGCCGCGCCGAGCGAGACGACGTGGCTGACGATCGTGATCCCGTACGCCTGCTGGAGGAAGGCCCGGGCGACCTCGCCGACGGCGACGCGGGCGGCGGTCTCGCGGGCGCTGGCCCGCTCCAGTACCGGCCGGGCGTCGTCGAAGCCGTACTTCTGCATCCCGGCGAGGTCGGCGTGGCCCGGGCGGGGGCGCGAGAGCGGGGCGTTGCGCGCCCGGCCGGCCAGCACCTCCGGGTCGACGCCGTCGGCGGCCATCACCGTCTGCCACTTGGGCCATTCGGTGTTGCCGACCTGGATCGACACGGGTCCGCCCTGGGTGAGGCCGTGGCGGACGCCGCCGAGGAAGGTCACCTCGTCCCGCTCGAAGGCCATCCGGGCGCCCCGGCCGTGGCCGAGGCGGCGTCGGGCGAGGGAGTCGGCGACCGCCTTGGTGGAGATCTCCACCCCGGCGGGCAGGCCTTCGAGGACGGCGGTGAGCGCGGGGCCGTGCGATTCGCCCGCGGTGAGCCATCGCAAAGTACTCAAGGGTGATCCTCTGTCGTGCGGCGTGGTGGGCCGGCTGGTGGGCGGTCGGACCCGGCCGGTGGGGCGGCCGGGTCCCCCGTAGAGGGGGCGGAGGACGGGAGGGTCTTACGGGATCCGCGGACGCGGGGAGGGCCTGTACGGGGATCCGCGGACGCAGGGAGGGCCCGTACGGGAATCCGCGGACGCGGGGTCAGACTCCGACGGCCACCGGCGGAGCCTCGATCGGCCCCATCCGCTGGACCCGCCAGCCCGCGCTCATCAGGCCCTGGGACACGGTCACCGCGGTCCCGCGGGCGACCATCAGCTCGACCAGGCCGCTCTCGTCGCCGGGCGAGTGGTCGATGGTCATGTCCTCGATGTTGACGCCGATTTCGGCGGCGTTCGCGAGGAGCCGGGCGAGTTCGCCGGGCTGGTCCCCGATCAGGACCCGGACCGGCGCGCAGGCGGGTACCGGATGTCCGTGCTTGCCGGGGATGCGGTCGCGGCCGCTGAGGCCGCGGCCGAGGAGGTCGGCCAGGAGCGTGGTGCCCTGGGCGCGTTCGTCGGCGTCGTCGGTGGCCAGGCCCCGCAGGGCGGACACGGTGACCTGGAGGTCCTCGGCGAGTTCGGTCAGCACGTCGGCGACGGCGGTGGCGTTGGACTCCAGGATGTCGCTCCACAGCCGGGGGTCTCCCCCGGCGATCCGGGTCACGTCGCGCAGACCCTGCCCGGCGAGCCGGCAGGCGTCCTCCGGGAGGTGCTGGAGGCGGGCGGCCATCAGCGAGGCCACCACGTGCGGGGTGTGGGAGACGCGGGCCACGGCCCGGTCGTGGACGTCGCTGTCCATGACGACGGGCACCGCCCCGCACAGCGAGACCATCATGAGCGCCATGTTGAGCGCGTCGCGGCTGGTGTGGGCCGTGGGGGTCAGCACCCAGGAACGGCCCTCGAAGAGGGTGGCGCAGGCGGCGAGCGGGCCGGAGCGCTCCCGGCCGGCCATGGGATGTCCGCCGATGAAGCTGACGGGATCGGCGCCCGCGGCGAGGACCCCGATCTCCGGCTCGGTCTTGACGCTGGCGACGTCGGTGTACGAGCGGGCCAGGCCCAGCCTCTGCTGGACGGCGAGGACGGCACCGACCTGGGCCGGCGGGACGGCCAGTACGGCCAGGTCCACGGTGTTCTTCGGGGCGCCGAGGGTGCCGGCGCCGAGCGAGGCGGCGGTGCGGGCGGCCGAGTCGTTCTCGTCGATGAGGTGGACGGCCACCCCGCGGCGGGACAGGGCCAGGGCGATGGAGGTTCCGATGAGGCCCGTACCCACCACCGCGGCGGAGCGGATCATCTGGTATCTCCGGCGGTGACCAGGTCCCGGCGCAGGGCGGCCGCACCGCCCAGGTAGACGTGCTTGATCTCGCGCTTGGACAGCTCCGTCTCGGCGTACGCGAGGATCCGCACGACCCGGGGCAGGGACCCGGCGATGTCCAGTTCCTGCGCGCACATCATCGGCACGTCGGTCACGCCCAGATCGCGGGCGGCGACCGCCGGGAACTCGCTGACCAGGTCCGGGGTCGCCGTGAAGAACAGGCTGACCAGCTCCTCCTGGTCGAGCCCGTTGGCGGCGAGCATCTCCTGGAACAGCGTTCGGACCCCGTCCAGCAGGTGGCCCCGCTCGTCGACTTCCAGCTGGATGGCACCGCGCAGGGCACGCACGGACATGGGCTTCTCCCTTTGCTTCAGGACGGAACGTCGATCGGTCGCTCGGGATCAGGCGGCGGCCGGTACGGCTTCGCGGCGGGCAGCGGCGACCGCCTGCCGGTCGCGGTACAGCTCGGCGACCCGGAAGGCCAGGTCGAGCGACTGCTCGCGGTTCAGGCGCGGGTCGCACGCGGACTCGTAGCGCTGCCCGAGGTCGGCGAGCCGGACCTCGGCGCCGCCTCCGACGCATTCGGTGACGTCGTCGCCGGTCAGCTCGATGTGGATGCCGCCGGGGTGGGTGCCGAGCGTGCGGTGGACCTCGAAGAAGCCGGTGACCTCGTCGAGCACGTCGTCGAAGTGGCGGGTCTTGTGGCCGCTGGGCGCCTCGAAGGTGTTGCCGTGCATCGGGTCGCAGATCCACGCGGGGCGCGCGCCCTCGGCGGTGACCTTGCCGATGAGCTCGGGGAGGATCTCGCGGACGTTGCGGGCGCCCATCCGGGTGATGAAGGTGAGGCGGCCGGGCTCGCGCTGCGGGTCCAGCTTGTCGATGAGGCGCAGGGCCTCGTCGGCGGAGGTCGTGGGGCCGAGCTTGACGCCGATGGGGTTCTGCACGCTGGAGGCGAACTCGACGTGGGCGCCGTCCAGTTGACGGGTGCGCTCACCGATCCAGATCATGTGGCCGGAGACGTCGTAGAGCCGGCCGGTACGGGCGTCGACGCGGGTGAGCGCGGCCTCGTAGTCCAGGAGCAGTGCCTCGTGGCTGGCGAAGATCTCGGAGGAGTGGACGGCGGCCGGGTCGGCGCCGCAGGCGGCGAGGAAGGTCAGGGCGTCGTCGATGTCCCCGGCGAGGCGCTCGTAGCGCTCTCCGACCGGGGAGGCGGCGACGAAGTCGCGGTTCCACTCGTGGACCTGGCGCAGGTCGGCGTAGCCGCCGGTGGTGAAGGCCCGTACGAGGTTCAGGGTGGCGGCGGAGGACTGGTACATCCGCTTGAGCCGCTCGGGGTCCGGGGTGCGGGACTCGGGAGTGAAGGCGAGGCCGTTGACGGAGTCTCCGCGGTAGACCGGCAGTTCCACACCGCCCTGGATCTCGGTGGGCTTGGAGCGCGGCTTGGAGTACTGCCCGGCGATCCGGCCGATCTTCACCACGGGTACGGAGCTCGCGTAGGTGAGGACGGCGGCCATCTGGAGCAGGGTGCGGACCTTGTCGCGGACCTGGTCGGAGCTGACGGCGTCGAAGGTCTCGGCGCAGTCCCCGCCCTGGAGGACGAAGGCCTCGCCCCGGGCGACGTCGGCGAGCCGGTCGCGCAGCCGGTCGCACTCGCCGGCGAAGACCAGGGGCGGGTAGGAGGCGAGGTCGTCGAGCGCGGAGCGCAGGGCGACCGGGTCGGGGTAGGACGGCTGCTGGGCGGCGGGCAGCAGCCGCCAGGAGTCGACGGCCGTGGCGTGCGTGGCGAGGGTCATGGTGGCTGTGCCTCGATCGGTTTCGGTGGAAAGGGAAGAGGTGTGGGCCTGTCGCCGCCCGGGATGGCGGCCCCGGGAGCCGGGGGTCCGTACGGTGGTGCGGCCGTACGGACCCCCGGTGGGCAATCCGTTGGGGGAGCCTGTCTCGCCAGGTGCCTAGGCCGGCTCGTGGACCTGGGTGGTCCGGGCCGAGGGCTCCTGCTCGCCGGGCGCCGGGGCGCCGGCTTCCTCGCCGGCGGCCTGGTGGCCCTTGGTGAGGCCGAAGAAGAGCAGACCGCCGACGCCGAGGACGGCGATGACGATGCCCATCGGCACCGCGCTGTCCTCGCCGGCGAGGCCGACGAGCGGGACCACGGCCGCGCCGATCAGGTGCTGGGACAGTCCCAGCAGCGCGGCGGCCGAACCGGCCACGTCACCGTGGTCCTGGAGGGCCAGCGCGAAGGAGTTCGGCAGGACCAGGCCGACGCTGGAGACGACCAGGAAGAGCGCGACGAGCAGCGGGGCCAGACCGGCGTCGGTGAGGACGACGGCGAGCAGCGCGAGGCCGCCGACCGCGGAGAGCGCCAGACCGGTGGCGAGCAGGGCGCGCGGGCCGGTCTTGTGCACGATGCGGCCGCTGACCTGCGCGGCGATGACCAGGCCGAGGGCGTTGACGCCGAAGACGACGCTGTAGCCCTGCGGGGACATCCCGTGGATGGACTGGAGCACGAAGGTCGAGCCGGAGATGTACGCGAACATCGCGGCGAAGGCGAAGCCGCAGGCCAGGTTGTAGCCGACGAACACGCGGTCGGACAGCAGCCGGCGGAAGATCGGGCCGGTGGCCTTGAGGCCGCCGCGCACGCGCCGTTCGGCGGGGTGCGTCTCGGGCAGTGCGCCGGCGACCCCGAAGAGCATCAGGGCGCCGATGACCGCGAGGGCGATGAAGATGCCCTTCCACGAGGTGACGAGCATCAGCTGGCCGCCGAGGATCGGGGCCAGGATCGGCGCGATGCCGGTGATGAGCATCAGCATCGCGAAGAACCGGGCCGCGGCGGGCCCGGTGTGCCGGTCGCGCACGACCGCGGAGGCGATGACGATGCCGGTGGCGCCGCCGAGGCCCTGGAGGGCGCGCAGCCCGACCAGCGTCCAGATGTTGGGGGCGAAGGCGCACAGCAGGGCGGTGACGGCGAACAGCGCAAGGCCCGCGATGAGCGGACGGCGGCGGCCGAGCGCGTCACTGACGGGCCCGGCGATGAGCTGGCCGATGCCGAGGCCGAGCAGGCAGGCGGTGAGGCTGAGCTGGGCCGCCGAGGCGCTGGTGTTCAGGTCCTCGGCGATCTGCGGGAGGCCCGGCATGTAGGCGTCGTTGGCCAGGGGGCCGAGAGCGGTGAGTGCACCGAGGATGATGGCGAACCGGACGATGCCGGCGCTCTTCGGTGTGGCGGATGAAGTCATGTTTCTGATCCCCTCCGGGGGACGCGGAATCAGTAGGCGACGGTGATGCGGGCCTGGATCGCGTCGCCGCGCTCCAGTACGTCCGCGAAGGCGACCGCGTAGTCAGCGATGCTGATCTGGCTCTTGCCTTCGGCGTCCACCAGGAGCTGCTCACCGCCGACGCGATAGGTCCCGGTGCGCTCACCGGGCTCGATCTGGGCGGCGGGGGAGATGAACGTCCAGTCCAGGGAGCCGGCCTGGCGGTAGAGGGCGAGCGCCTCGCTCTGGGCGAGGGCGTTCTGCTTCCACATGGCCGGGAAGTTCGGGTTGTCGATGACCTTGACGCCCGGGGAGACCTCCAGGCTGCCGGCGCCGCCGAGGACCACGACGCGGCGTACGCCGCTGCGGGTCAGGCCCTCGATGAGCGCGTTGGCCGCACCGACGATGATCTTGTGGTCGTCGTCGACGCCGAGCTTGGGGCCGACGGCCGAGGCGACGGCGTCGTAGCCCGCCGCGGACAGTTCGGCCACGGTGTCGGCGTTGGTGGCGTCACCGGCGATCACCTTCAGGCCTTCGTGGCTGTTGCCCGCGATCTCGCCGGTGCGGGTCACGCCGGTGACGGCGTGGCCGCGGGAGAGCAGTTCGCCCGCGATGGCGCTGCCGATGTGCCCGCTGGCTCCGAAAAGCAGGATGTTCATGGTGGTGCCTCTTCTTCCTCGGTGATTCATCGGGGGTGGTACCGGACGATGAGACGTCCCGCGGGCTAGTCCTCTTCGAGGAAGTCGGGCTGCTCGCGGACGATCTCGTCCCAGAGGAGCTGGAAGCTGAACCAGCCCAGCTGCTCGTCGCCGAAGCCGTCCCCAGCGGCGACGGCCTGTTCGTGGGTGAAGCTCTTGGGCGTGCCCGCCGCCCGGGCGAGCAGCTGCACCTGGGCGCAGCTGTCGTAGGTGAAGAACCAGTGCACGGCTTCGTCGAGCGATCCGCCGACGGTTATCAGGCCGTGGTGGCGCAGGAGGATCGCGCGGTTGTCGCCGAGCTTCTCCGCGATGTCGCGGCCGAGTTCGGCGGAGACCGAGGGGCCCTCGTACTCCTCGTAGAGGACCTGGCGGTTGTAGAAGGCGGAGGACTCCTGGTCGATGGGGTCCAGCAGGCGGCCCAGGGCGCCCAGCGCGCGGGAGTGCGCGGTGTGGCCGTGGGCGGCCGCCGTGGCGCCCGGCTGCATCTCGTGGATGGCCGAGTGGATGACGAAGGCACTGGGGTTGACCCGGTGCTTGCCCTCCACCACGTTGCCCGCGGAGTCGACGCAGATGAGGTCGCCGACGCGGACCAGGTTGAAGGAGACGCCGAAGGGGTTCACCCAGAACCGGTCCTCGTGCTCCGGGTCGCGGACCGAGATGTGGCCCGAGATGCCTTCACCGAAGCCGTACTTGCCGAAGAGCCGCAGCGCGGCGGCGAGCCGCTGCTTGCGGTGGCGGCGCGTCTCCTCGTGGGTGGCGAAGACCGGCTCGCCGGGGATCGGCAGGCCGGTGTGCGTGTCCGCCAGGTAGGCGGGCCGGTCGGTCTCGGTGACGCTCATGCTCGGGGGTCCTCATCTCCGGAATCTCCGGGTCGTCTTCCGGTGTCGGTACGGGTACGGGTGCGGGCGGCGGCCCGGCCGCGAGCGGGGCGGGCCCCGCCGGCGGCTAGACCGTGAGCAGGACGTCCTCGTTCTCCTGGGTCGCGGCCGTGACGGTCTCGGCGTGCTGCAGGATCGCGCCGACGATGTCCTGGCTCCGGTCGACCAGGGAGGGGATGCCGAAGGTGAAGAAGAGCGAGCCGGCGGCGATGTTGCCGAGCCCGTACAGGCGCGGGTCGGGCCGGCCGTTGGTGGTGAGCTGGCTGGTCGGACGCGCTATGTGCAGGCCGCCGTGGGGGTGGCGGCTGGCGACGCGGCTGCGCATCAGCGAAGTGACCAGGGGCGCGGCGCTGGTGGGGATGCGCCCCTCGGAGGCGTTGACCGCGCTGATGACGCGGTCGGCCGTGAACTCGTGTCCCTCGGCGGTGACGACGTCGAAGCCGGCCTCGGGGTTCGGGGTGATGTTCTGCAGTCCGGCGACGATCTCCAGCTTGTCCGCCTCGACGAGGTCGAGGAGGACTCCGGCGCTGCCGGGCGGCATGGGGCAGCACAGGCTCATGATCGTGCGGTAGTGGGCGCGCAGCAGCTGGACCTTGTCCTGTTCGCGCAGCATCGGCCAGACGTCGGGGCCGGTCTCGGGGACGGCGCGCTGGAGGATGCGCAGGCCCATGTGGGGGGAGTCGACCTCTTCGATCTGCCGGCGCAGCCGGTCGACCGGGTCCTCCAGGTCGACGCGGATGATCTCCGAGACCACCGCGTCGAGGTCGGCGCCGACATCGCGGAACTCGGCCCGCATGATGGTGGCGATGTCCTCGAGGGTGACCTCGGGGTGGATCGCGGCCAGCTCCTCCATCCGGTGCGGGGTGAAGTGACGCAGCTCGAAGGGGACCGCCTTCTGCCGCACCCCGGGCAGGACGCCGCGCCGGGACAGCAGGCTGATCTTGCCCTGGTGTCCCTGGGCGGCCAGCGACAGGATGATGTCGATGGCGGTCAGGCCGCTGCCGATGATCGCGACGTGCTCCCGCTCGCCGACGTCCGCCAGCTTGTTGACGATCGGGTACGGGTCGCCGACGAAGCCGGGGGTGCTGCCCAGACCGTAGACGTCCTTGGGGCTGTCGCCGCCGACGCACAGGATGGCGTAGTCGAAGGCACGCGCCCGGCCGTTGCCCGTGCGCAGCAGGACCCGGTTGGCGGCGCGGCTCGCGGAGGTGACGCCCTCGCCGACGAGGTCGACCCGCCAGCCCTGGCGGCGCAGTTCGCCGAGCGCGGCGTAGGCCGTCTGCTCCAGGTACTCGCCGTAGACGGTCCGGGGGGCGAAGCGGCTCCCGGACCAGCGGTCGACTCCGGTGCGGACCCCTATGACCTTGTCCCGCGTCTCCAGCCAGTTCTCGAAGTGCTGGAGGTCGCCGGCGCGCACGGACATGTCGTCGGGGGTCGCGTTGACCTTGAGGGTCTCGGTGTCGACCTGGTAGGCCCGCCCGCGCCACAGGTGCGGTGACGGTTCGAAGACCGTGAGGCTGCCCGGTTCGCTTTGTGTTCGCGACAACGCGTCGATCAAGCAGACTGCAGCCGCGCCTCCTCCGACGATACCGATCGAGAATCCACGGGACATGTGTCAGTCACCTATCAATTCGTGGAAGGCGCGGGGTCGTCGTGCGCCGGCCTTGCTGTCCGCGATCACGGTGGCCCTTTCCTCGCCTACTCCGGGGATTCAGTGGGAGCCGCCGGCCACCCCCGGTGCGGCGGGGGTGAAGCCGGTCGGCCGATGACTCGGTTCTGCTGCGACTCAGGAGGCGGAGTTCTTGAAGTTCTTCATCGAGACGGTGAAGTCCCCGCGGTTGGCCCGGTAGTCGATGCAGTACTCCTGCGGGTACCAGCCGGCTATCTGCCACTCCTGCGGCTGCTTGATCGGCCAGCAGCGGCTCGGGTTGACCCCGGCGGCTATGCCCTCGAACCAGGCCTTCGTGATCATCGGCTCGAGGAAGCTGATCTTGGCGTCGTAGGAGCCGTAGATGAAGGTCTGGGTGAAGGCGGTGGAGTGCCATTCGGGCGAGTTCATGTCGACCAGGTGGTTGCCCATGGCCGCCTCGGCCACGTTGTTGTTCACGTAGTCCGCCGGCAGGTACCGCGGGGGGACCGGCTTGATGGCCGTCGCGTAGTCGTCGCAGTTGATGGCCAGGCCACAGGGGCCGCTGCGGATCGCGTCGCGCTCCGCCTTGGACTGCGTGTAGAAGTGGAAGTCGAAGTGCGGGGTGTCGTAGATGTGCTCCGGCCCGTGGCCCATCGGGTTGTAGTTCAGCAGGGCCCACTTGAGCGGCATCCCGGGCAGCGCGGTCAGCTGCGAGGGCAGCTCCAGCGGGCGCTCGTGGCCGCCGACGCACTCGGTGTGCTCGTTGACCGTGCCGTTGCCGTCCATGTCGTAGCAGTGGTGGCCGTCGGTCATGGCGGTCGGCAGGCCGGTCAGCGTGTTCTTGGGGAAGACGAAGCCGACGGTCTGCGGGGTGGTGCCGTTGATCTGCGCGTACGTGCGCACGGTGCCGTTGCCGAGCGCGCTCGGGGCGCCGTACGAGGCACAGGGCCCCGCGTAGGAGAGCGTCTCCTGGAGCAGTACCTGCGAGGCCCACTGCGCGACCCTGACGGTGCGCTCGCGGGTCGGGGCGTCCCGGGTCACCAGGCAGACGGTCACCGGGCCCGAGGTGCGCGCCGCGGCCTGCGCGGTGGAATCCGTGGCCTGGGCCGGGTTGCCGGGCAGGATCAGCAGGGTCAGGGCTGATATGGCCAGCGCCGCTCCGAGGAACACCCGCCAGTTCAACAGCTTCTTCGCGCGCAACGTCACACCTGTTCCAGTTCGAATCTGTGGAATCCGCCCTGAAGGAAGATCAGGGGGGTCTGGGTCTCGCGGGCACCCATGGCGACGACTTCGCCGATGACCATCACGTGGTCACCCGCCACCACGTGGTCGCGCAGGCTGCACTCCATCCAGGCCGCCGCGTCGAACAGGAGCGTCCCGGTGGCCTCGCCCGGCGCTCCGGCCACCTCGGTCAGCGCCTGGTCGCGCTCGGGCCGCCGGCGCGCGAACGCGCGGGCGGTGGACTCGCCCTCGGCGCCGAGGATCGAGATCCCGACGACGCCGGTCCGCAGCAGCTCGGCGAAGAACTCCGAGTCGTGACGGAAGCTCAGGGACACCAGCGGCGGTTCCAGGGAGACGGAGGTGAGCGAGTTGACGGTGATCGCGTTGTGGGTGCGCACGCCGTCCTGGTCGGTGTAGGTGCTGACGACGCAGACCCCGGTGGCGAAGGAACGCATCACATCGCGCAGGTCGTGGTTCATGGCCGGGCCTCTCTGCTGGGCGCGGACGGGTGCGCGCGGCGCTTCGGCCGCGGGCACCCGTCCGTACGCGGGCTTGACGGTCAGTTCTCCTGGGCCCAGCGGCCGCGGGTCCAGCCGTCGAGGTCGTAGTCGTCCATGGCCCTCTGGACGAGGTCGCCGTAGTTGTCGAGCAGACCGGCTCCGCGCGACCAGTTCAGGGTGTCGAGGCGCACCTGGTCGGGACCGCCGGCGTAGTTGAGCTCGTACAGCTCGTGGCGGGCGCCGAACTCGGTGCCGATCGCGTCCCAGGCCAGCTTGAAGAGCTTGGTGCGCTCCTCGGCGGTGGCGCCGGTGCCGCGGTAGTAGCGGTCGAGCAGCGGACGCAGCTCCGGGTTCTGCAGGTCCTTGGCGCTGGAGGGGGTCATCAGCAGCGCGCCCGCGAGGTGCTCCTCGAAGAAGCGGTGCGTGCGCTCCCAGCTGAGCGGGGCGAGCGCCCGGTAGCCGGCCGAGTAGTCCATGCGCGGCAGTACGGTGCCGGCCGGGCCGGCCTCCGGGTCCAGGGCCATGGCGCTGGTGACGGCCCAGGTCTGGTGGCGCCAGGCGAGCAGCTCGCCGAGGCCGGCCTGGACGCCGCGGAAGCCGTCCGTGCCGTTGATGCGGGTGCCCTTGTCGAGGATGCCCGCCATGAACTCCAGCTTGACCGACATGCGGATCGCGCCCTGGAAGAAGCCGCGGGAGAGCAGGCCGGAGCGCGGGAAGTACTGGTGGATCTTCTCGGTGTCCCGGTAGATCAGGACGTTCTCCCACGGGATGAAGGCCTTGTCGAAGACCAGCACCGCGTCGTTCTCGTCGAACCGGCTGGAGAGCGGGTTGTCGAACGGGCTGGTGGCCTTGCCCTCGTAGGAGGTGCGGCAGACGACCTTCATGCCGGGGGTGTTCAGCGGGGCCATGAAGGCCAGCGCCATGTCCTCGGCCTTGCCGGCTTCCAGGTTGGCCAGGTGGATCTGACCGACGAAGGCGACGTTGCTCAGCGCCGAGGCGGTGGCCATGAGCTTGGCGCCCTCGACGACGATGCCGTCCCCGCGCTCCTCGACGACCTTGAGGTAGACGTCGCGGATCTCGTGCGCCGGCTTGTTGCGGTCGACGGGCGGGTTGACGATCGCGTGGCTGATCGACAGGCCCTGACGGGCGTACTTCTCGTACCAGGCGCGGGCGTTGTCGCCGAAGGGCTCGTAGAAGTCGTGGGTGACGGCCAGGCCGGCCATGAACGACGCCTTGTAGTCGGGCGTGCGGTTCATGAAGCCGTAGCTCAGGCGGGCCCAGTGCTCGATGGCGTCACGGGCCTTCATGAGGTCCTCGGGCGAGTGCGCCGGGGTGAAGAAGCGGTGGACGCGGTACCCCGTGTACCGGTCGACCGTCGTCATCAGGTCCTTGGTGTCGGGGTGGTGGAGCGCGTCGTAGAGGTGCGCGGTCGACCTCGCGGCGTTGGCGAAGGCCGGGTGCGTCGTCACGTCCTTGACGAGCTCACCGTCCACGAAGACCTGGCGGCCGTCACGCAGGCTCTCCAGGTAGGAGTCGCCCGTCATGAGGTCGTTCGGAGCCTCGTCGGCCGACTGATCCGTTATCGGGACCTGACCCATTTTGGTGTCCTCTCCAGGGGTAATACACGCGACCGCTGCCGGGCGCACAGTTCGATTGCCCCGAGCGTAGGCTCGGCCGCCGATCTGCTCTTGTTGGGCTGCGCACGGACAATTGCCCATCTACGCCAACCCTGGCGCCAACACGTTCCAAGAGGTACGTCAACAACGAGGCAGGGAAGCCTTGTCGACATGACCGAGAAGGTCCGGTCGCGCTTCTCAATATTGCGGAATGATGTATTCCGAGTCCTCGGAAATAGCTTCGGCCCGGCATCGATCCAGGTAATTCGGATACGCGGCCGGGCCGAATGGAAAAGAATTTCAGAAACCGTCCGGCGGCTGGTCAGGCAGCAGGACGGGTACTTCCGGCGGAGGCCGCGTCTATACAGGCGGCCTCGGCGATCAGGATGATCTTCTCTACGTGCGGCAACAGTCGCATGCCCGCCTCGGTGAGCTGGACCCGGCCGCCGGCGCGATGGAACAGCTCGGCCCCGATGTAGTCCTCGAGGTTCTTGATGTGGGCGGTGACGCTGGGCTGCGAGTAGTGGAGGTTGCGAGCGGCGCGAGTGAAGCTCATCTCGGCGGCTACTTCACGGAACGAGCGTAACTGCTGGAACTGCACGGCAGGGGCTCCCTTCTGCGAGACTCAGAGCCTCGGAGGATAGGAACATACCACGGTGCAGGTATAACTGCAGTGTGAGGATTCGCGCCTCCCCCTCCCGCACGACTGCGGACATACCTGTGGCCATGCCCGCAGGGAGGGCATGGCCACAGGTCAGCCGCTGCTTCGTGGTTGACAGCGGGTTGGGCGCAGTGGACTAGTCGGACATCTCCATCGGTGAGAGGAGGTCCCGGGCGATCTGTGGGAGCAGACGGTCGATCAGGACCCCCGTGCGCGCGGATCCGTCGGCCGCGCGCGGGATCGCGTCGACGGCCACGGCGTGCGAGAGCACCCACGGCATGCGCCGCTCGCAGGCGGCCAGCGCGGCCTGGCGTCCGCCGGCCTCCTGGTCCTCCTCCGGGAGCGGTACGAAGGCCACCACCAGCGTCTCGCCCACCTCGGGCAGCCGGGTGCGCATGACCGCGACGTCCCGCACGCAGGGCAGGTCGAGGAGTTCGAGTTCGAGTGCGAAGAAGGCCGTCTCGAAGTCCTCCACCAGCAGCTCGTCGTACGGCTGATCGTCGAAGGAGGGCAGGTTCACGCGGACATCTCCTGTTGCATCGACTGCTCAAGCTGCAGGTTCAGAGTGATGATGGGCAGCACCGCGTCGAGCAGGTCCCCGGTGCGGATCCGGCCCGTCGGGCTGTACGGGATGGTGTCGACGGCGATGACGTGCGCGGGCAGCGACGGCACCCGGCGGGCGCAGGCCGCGCTGAGCGCCTGGTACCCGGTGGCCTCGCGGCCGACCGCCACGGCGATGAAGGGGACCACGATCGCGTCGCCCAGCACCGGGCTGCTGACCCGCATGACGGCGGTGTCGCGCAGGCAGGGCAGGTTGAGCAGGTCCGACTCCAGCCGGAACAGCTCGGTGTCGACCGCCGAATCGCGGACCACCACGGGCACTTCGGTGACCCGCCCGGTGACCAGCAGCCGGCCGGTCTCGTCCACGTGCCCGGACTCGTCGGTGACCAGGAAGCGCTCCGCGCCCCAGCCGAGGTCCAGCTCGGCGAACCGGGTCTCGCCGTCCAGGTAGCCGTCCATGACCTGGTGGCCCGCGAAGGCGAGGCGGCCGCTCTCGCCCTGCGCCACCGGCTGCCCGTCCTCGCCGAGGACGGCGACGGTGGTGCCGAGCGTGGTGTGGCCCGAGCGCGGCGGCGAGACCAGCAGCTCCTCGGGGCCCATGACGGCGGTCAGTCCGGTCTCCGCGCTGCCGAGCGCGGTGTGCAGCACCGGGCCGAGCCGCTCCCAGGCCGTGTTGACGGTCCACCGGCCCAGGTGGGCTCCGGGAGTCAGGAGGAACCGCAGGTGGCGGGTGCGCGGCGAGGGATCGGCGGTCTCCGGCAGGCCGAGCACGCCGTGCAGGGTGGAGGGGGTGATCACGCCGGTGCTGACCCGCTCGGCGACGAGCAGCGCGGTCAGGGTCTCGGGGCCGGCTCCGTCGGCGAGGACGACGGTGGCGCCGATGCCGAGCATCGTGCGGGCCAGTGCGAGGGCCGTGGGCTCGGTCGGCGGGGCGGAGGCCAGGTGGACGTCGTCCCGGTTGAGGCCGAACTCGTCGACGAGGTCGACCAGGTGGCGGCCCTCGGAGGGGGTGCGGCGCACGGCGACCCGGGAGGGGCCCTCGCTGCGCGCACCGACCGCGAAAGACTCGTACGGCCGGGGCGCCGGCAGGGTGCGCAGGGGTTCGGCCGAGGTCAGCAGGTCGAAGTTGAGGGCCTGGTGCTTGCCGGGGGCGGCCGGGGCGCCGGGCGCCGTGATCCCGTCCAGCAGGACGTGCACGGCCTGCGGGCCGCTGGGCCAGACGAGCTGGTCGAGGGTGGCGCGGTGCTCCTTGGTCACGAAGACCACGGACGGCTCCAGCCAGGAGAGCACCTGGCCCAGGTCGTCCGTGCCGCTCTGCGGATCGAGACCGGTGCAGGAGACGCCGAGGGTGGCGCAGGCGCTCATCGCGACGGCGAGCTGCCAGCTGTTCCCGGCGAGGAAGACCGCCCGGACCGCGCCCTCTTGGGGCAGGTGCTCCGTGAGTCCGGCCGCCGTCCGCTCCACGGTCTCGGCGAACTGGCCCCAGGTCAGCCGCACCTGGCCGTCGACCAAGGCATCCCGCGTCGCGCCGCCCGCCGCGTGCCGGCGGATGTCATCGAGCTTGATCATGTGGGTTCTCCGTGGTCGGTCAAGAGCCTCGTATGTGGCCCGGGGCCGCGCTCATGGAAACAAACCTGCATGAAGGTAGGCAACCGTCATCGGAAGAACTGATTGTCTCCACCCGGAGCACCGAACCGGTTGCGGAAAGCCCTCCGCCGGGCGTCGAGGACGCCCGGCGGAGTGAAGCGGGGAAAACCGTGTGGTCGCCGGGACGTTCCGGCCAAAGGACGTACTAGGCCTGGAGCTCGACCGAATCGGCGGATTCGGCCTCGGCCCGCTGGCGCAGGTGCTTCTCCAGATCGGCGGCGACCCGCTCGGCGCGGCCGGGAGCCATGTCGAGTTCGGCCAGGACCGTCGGCAGCGCGATGATCGGCATGATGTGCCTGAGCAGCACGGATACCCGTACTTCCAGGTCTTCCCAGTCGGACATCACCTCTGAGAGCACCTGCACTCCGGTGAAGGCGCCGACGATGAGGTTGGCGACCGCGTCCAGGTCCACGTGCGCATGGAGCTCGCCGCACTCGCGGGCCTGCCCCAGGGCGAACCGGTTGTGATCGAGCCAGTCCTGGTAGGGCCGCAGGCGGTGTTCGTGATGACTGCCGCGCTCCAGGGAGAGCCTCAGGCTGCCCTGCACGATCGGATCGCTGCGGATCTGAACGGCGAAGAGCATGCCCTTGTCGATCATCTCCTGGAGGCGGGTGCTCCGCGGCAGGATCGGGAAGCCGACCGTGTCGATCTGGCTGGCCAGGACGGCCTGGGCCAGCTCTTCCTTGCCCTTGAAGTAGTAGTAGAAAGCACCCTTGGTCAGGCCGAGCCGCTGGTAGACGTCCGCGATCGTGGCCCCGTTGAAGCCCTTCTCCGCGAACACGGCGCCGGCGGCCTCGACGATGAGTTGCCGGGTGCGTCGAGAAGCCTCCCTCTGAGACACCTTCGCTCCTTCCACGATGCTGGCGGCCACTGATGCACCTCCTCGGGGGTATGAGCATGTCACCGAAAACAGCCGTTGCAAATTATACCAGGCAGCACGTATCTTGCGGCGAACCGAGACATACCACGAGTGGCTCGAATGTGCCTCGAAGTCCGGAGGGGAAATCATGTTAATCACGTCGTATGCGAGCGAAAACGCCCAAAGACCGTCGGTCGGGGTCTCAGATGCAAGGCCTCCGGCCGTACCCAACTGGCTCGTGCACCGTCCCAACACCTCCGAGGTGTTCCTCTCGGCCTGGGAACGCACTGCTCCCGACCGTTTCAACGTGACGCTGCGTTGGCCTGAAAGCCACCCGTTCCATACCGCGCTCCACGGTTTCCGTTCGCCCACCGTCATCGCGGAGGCCATCCGCCAGACCGGCATCCTGCTCTCCCACGCCGAGTACGGCGTCCCCCTCGGGCACCAGTTCCTGATGTCCGACATCCACTACCGGATCGATCCCGGGCTCCTGGCGGCGGACAGCGGCTCCCCCGTCCACATGGACGTCGTCTGCACCGACGTCAACCGCCGCGGCACCCGCTTCTCCGGCATGGTGTGCCACATGACCGTGATGCAGGCCGGCCGGGTCATCGCGACCGGCGGCGGCAACCTGACGTGCACCTCTCCCGGCGCCTACCGCCGGATGCGCGGTGAACACGCGGACGCCCGGCCGCTGCTGCCCGTGCCGGAACCGGTGGACCCCTCCCTCGTACTGCGGTCCGAGCCGAGCCACGTCCTGCTGGCTCCCACCGTGGACCCCCTGTGCTGGACCCTGCGGCCGCACACCACGAACAAGACGCTGTTCGCGCACGAGAACGATCACGTACCCGGCATGGTCCTCCTGGAGGCCACCCACCAGGCCGCCTTCGCCGTCGCGGGCACCACCCGGCTGTACCCCACCTCGCTCCATCTGACCTTCGAGCGGTACGTGGAGTTCCATTCCCCCTGCCTGGTCCAGGCGCAGCCGATGACGCGGAACAGGGACAACACCCTCTCCCTCAGCGTGTCCGGCCATCAGGGCGGCCAGCGAGTCTTCCTCGCCGCACTGGACGCAATTGCCGTTTCCGCCTGATCTCCTCCCTTTCCTACGAAATGGCCGTCGATTTCCTGCGATCCACTGGCCGAGACACCTCTGCGCCAAGTGGCGGCAAGGTCGCGGGCGTGTCAGCCTGTGACGTCATCCAACTCACCGTCACCAGCAGATGTAGGAGGGATACTCCTGTGAGCAGGCAGTGCCCGTTCGTCATCGATCCGCTCGGCCAGGACATACACGGAGAAATCAAGGAGATACGTTCCCTGGGCCGGGCCGCTCGGGTCGTACTCCCTGGCGGAGTGGAGGCGTGGTCCGTCACCGACTACGCACTCGTGAAGCGCCTGCTCACCGATCCCCGCGTGTCGAAGGACGCCTACCGGCACTGGCCGGCGTGGATCAACGGAGAAGTCGGCCAGGAGTGGCCGCTGTCCATCTGGGTCTCGGTACAGAACATGGTCACCGCCTACGGCGAGGAGCACGCGCGCCTGCGCAGGCCGGTGGCGGGGGAGTTCACCATGCGGCGCGTGGCGGCCCTGCGGCCGCGCGTAGAGGAGATCGCGGCCGGGCTGCTGGACCGCCTGGAACAGGCCCCGGCGGGACGGCCCGTGGACCTCCGCAAGGAATTCGCCCACGTGCTGCCGCACGCCGTCGTGTGCGAGCTCTTCGGAATTCCGCATTCCGCCCGCGATCCCCTGCAAAAGATCATCGATGGTTTCTTCGCCACTTCGATCACCCCCGAGGAAGCGGTGGCGAATGGCATAGCCATGTACGAAATCCTGAACCAAGTCGTGGCGCACAAGCGGGAAAATCCTGCCGACGACCTGACCTCCGGCCTCATCTCCGCACGCGACTCGGGCGCGGCGGACATGAGCGAGAAGGAACTGCTCGACAATCTCATCCTCCTGTTCACCGCCGGCTACGAGACGACGGTGAACCTCATCGACAACGCGGTCGTCTCCCTGCTCACACACCCCGGCCAGCTCGAACTCGTACGGGACGGCAAGGCCTCGTGGGACGACGTGATCGACGAATCCCTGCGCGCGGACCCGCCCGGCGCGCACAGCATCCTGCGCTACGCCGTCGAGACGATCGAGATCGACGACGACGTGCGGATCCCGCAGGGCGACCCGATCCTCGTCTGCTTCGCCGGAGCGGGCCGCGACCCCCTCCACCACGGAGCCGGGGCCGACCTCTTCGACATCACCCGCGGCACCCGCGCCGATCACGTGTCGTTCGGGTACGGAGCCCACCACTGCCTCGGCGTGAACCTGGCCCGGATGGAGGTCGCCATCGCCCTGTCCGCGCTCTTCGAGCGGTTCCCCGACATCGCCCTGGCCGTACCCGCCGATGAACTCCGGCCGAAGTTCTCGTTCGTCTCCAACGGACACCGCACGGTTCCTGTACTCCTGGGCCGGTCTGGCCCCCGCGAAGGATCTATTTCCGGCCAATAGTGCCGGGGTCCGCCCCTCCCTGAAGACTCCACCGGACGAACCAGACCGGACCGGACCGCGCCCGACGGAAGACGGAAGACGGAAGACTCACCATGACGGAAAAGACCGGCCTCCTCGTGGGCAAGCGGGCCCTGATCACCGGGGCGAGCAGCGGCATCGGGGCGGCCGCCGCCCGGGTGTTCTGCGAGAACGGGGCCTCGGTGCTCCTCACCGCCCGACGCGAGGAGCAACTGGCCGCACTCACGCGCGAGTTGACGGACGAGGGGTTCACCGCCGCCTACGCCGTCGTCGACGTGGCCCGCGCCGAAGAGGTCGAGGCGGCGGTGGACAAGGCGGTGGAGCTCTTCGGGGGCCTGGACGCCGCCTTCAACAACGCGGGGCTGGGGACCGTGCCCGCACCCCTGCACCTCACCGAGAACGCGGACTTCGAGGCCGTCATGGCCACCAATGTCCTCGGCACGTGGAACTGCATGAAGTACGAGATCGCCGCGATGCTGCCGGGCGGCGGGGCGATCGTGAACAACAGCAGCGTCGCGGGCCTCGTCGGCACCCCGGCGTCCGCCGCGTACATCGCGGCGAAGCACGCCGTCATCGGCCTGACGAAGGCCGCCGCCGAGTACTCCGCCCAAGGCGTCCGGGTCAACGCCATCGCTCCCGGCACCACGCGCAGCGAAATGATGGCCCAGTGGTTCGACCTGAACCCGGGCCTGGAGCAAGAGCTGCACACCATGGCCCCGCTGCCGCGTACGGCGGACCCGCGCGAGATCGCGAACGCGGCCGCGTGGCTGCTCAGCGACCAGGCGTCCTTCGTGGTCGGCGCGACCGTCCCGGTGGACGGCGGCTGGACCGCCCGCTGAGAGAACCGCTGGAACGAAGTAGAGCCGTACGGACACTTCGGAGCACCCGGCCGGGCGCCGTACCCACGTCGATGGAATCGAGCCCATGCAGATATCCGAGAGACCCAGGGTGATCGTCCTGGCGGGAGCCACCGGTTTCATCGGCTCGGCCGCACTGGACACCCTGGCCCGCCGCCCCGACGTCCGGGTGCGGGCCCTCGCCCGCACCCCCGGTGCGGCGCGCGAAGGCGTGGAGTGGGTACCGGCCGACCTGTGCGACCCCGGCTCGCTGCGCGGGGTCTGCGAGGGCGCGGCCGCGCTGGTGAACCTGGCCTCCTACATCGGGCGGGACGCGGCTCGCTGCCACACCGTCAACGTCCTGGGCGGCGCGGCCCTCCTCGCGGAGGCCGTGCGGGCGGGGGTGCGCCGGATCGTCCACCTGTCCACGGCCGCGGTCTACGGGATCCTCCCGCACCGCGGCATCGAGGTCGACGAGGTGGCCCCCGACCCGGTGTCCGCCGCCAGCCGCAGCCGACTGGCGGCGGAGGCCCCGGTACTGGCCGCCGGCGGGACCGTCCTGCGGCCGGGTCTGGTGCTGGGCGCCGGTGACCGCTGGGTCGTCCCGGCCCTGGCCGAGCTGATCGACCGCGTCCCGGCCAACTGGGACGGCGGCCGCGCACTGTTGTCCGTGGTCGACGTCTGCGAACTGGCCCGCCTGATCGACGCCCTGGCCACGGCCCCGGAGCCGCCCGGGGGCGGGATCCACCACGCGAGCCACCCCGCCCCGGTGACGAGCGCCGGCCTCGTATCGGCCCTGGCCGCCGAAGGGATCCTGCCCGAGGTACGGGAGGAGTGGCCGTGGGACCGCTGCGTGGAGCGACTCCGCGAGCGCCCCGGCCAGGTGACGGAGCGGCAGTTCTCCCTGCTGGCCCGCGACTACCACCAGCGCGCCGACCCCATCTGGAAACTGACCGGACTGCGCCCCACACCCACGCCCCTCGCCCTGCTCCCCTCCGCCACCCCCTGGTACCGCGCCCACCTCGCCCGCGGCTAGTGCTGTGGCCCGTCTCTTTCGGATCTTGCCGATCAGGCCCTCTCGTTCAGGATCCGGAAGCGACCGATGTCCCCCGGATCCCGGTCGACCACGCGCACCGGTGTCCAGGCCCACTGCCACACGCCGATCCCCGGCATCCGGGAGAACCGGATCGGCCCACGGGTCCCCTCGACCGCCACGTGCGGCCATGCCGCGGCGACGGCCGCCCGGTCCGTGCCGTGCGAGCGCAGCACCTCGGCGAGGACGGTGACGCTGTCCCAGCCCTCGAAGGCCACGAACGAGGGCTCTTCGCCCAGCCGTTCGCGGAGCTCCTTCCCCACCCGCTCGCCGAGCGGGCCCAGGCGCTCGGGCAGGTAGCGCAGGAAGGGGATCCCGGCGCCGTCCGCGCCCAGCGCCCCGGCCCATCCGGCGAACTCCGGCTGTCCGGCCGGGGCGCCGATCAGGACCTCCCCGAGCCGCCGGTCCGCCCGTACTGCCCTGACGATCGCCGCCGCCGGATCCGGATACCCGACCAGCAGGAGGAGCGCCGTCGCACCCTGCTCGACGAGCGCGTCGCACAGGCCCTCGGGGGTGAGCGCATGGGCGTCGATCTCGACGACGGTGCCGCCGCGGGAAGCGAGGTGCTCCCGCAGGATGCGGGTCCCGGAAGCCCAGTAGACGCTCGGCTGGGTCGCCACCGCGATCCGTTCGTGGCCCGCCCCGAGGAGGAAGTCCGCGTACGTCCGCCAGCCGTGGGACTGGGCCGGGGCCAGGCGCGCGACCCACTCCGTCGGCTCTTCGGTGAGCGCGTCGAGCACCGCGGAGGAACAGAGGAACGGCACACCGAGGGCGTCGGCCCGCGCGGCGGCGGCCCGGGCGACGACGCTGTGGTACTCCCCCACCACGGCGGCCACCCCCAGACCGGCCAGTTCCTCCACGGCCGCCGCGGCCCGCTCCGGATCGGCCGCGGTGTCCCGGACCACGAGCTCCAGCGGCCGGCCACCGACCCCTCCCGCGTCGTTGACCTCGCGCACGGCCAGTTCGAGCCCCGCGAGCAAGTGCCGCCCCGCGTCGACCCAGCCGGGCCGCGTCAACGGCGCGAGAGCCCCCAACCGCACGGAGGGCCCGCCGACCCGCTCCCCTGCTGACGACAATGCCGACGCGTTCACAGCGTGACGCTCCTCTTTCCCCGCGCCGCTACGACCGAAGTCCGCCCGACGCACCCGTTTGATCATCCCGCCCATTGGATCCACCCCAACCCCCCGGGGCAACCGCATACTCCCGGACGCCCACCCCGCGGGAACCGGGCCCCCCACCCCCGACGTCGTCGTACCCACCGCACGCCACACCCCATCCCCCAAACACAACAGGCAGGACCATCCCCATGCCCCAGCCAAACTCGGGCCCACCCCCCAGCCCAACCCCGGCCCCAACTCCCGGCTCGACTCCCAGCCCGACCCCGGGCCCAACCCCCAACCCGACTGCCAGCCCGACCCCGAGCCCGACTCCCGACCCAACCCCCGGCTCGACTCCCAGCCCAACACCGGACCCAACCCCCAGCCCGGCACCCAGCCCAACCCCGGCTCCGGCTCCCGGCCCGACTCCCAACCCGACCCCGGGCCCGACCCCCGACCCGACCCCGGGCCCGACCCCCAGCCCAACCCCGGACCCGACCCCCAGCCCAACCCCGGACCCGACCCCCAGCCCAACCCCGGACCCAACTCCCGGCCCGGCACCCAGCCCAACCCCGGACCCAACTCCCGGCCCGACTCCCAACCCAACCCCGGACCCAACCCCCAGCCCGACTGCCAGCCCGACCCCGGGCCCGACTCCCGGCTCGGCTCCAAGCCCAACCCCAACCCCAGCCCCAACCCCGGACCCGACTCCCGACCCGACCCCCAGCACAACCACCGGCTCGACCCCCAGCCCAACCCCGGGCCAGTCCCAAGGCCCCACCACCAGACCCCGCCCCCTCCTCCCCCGCCGGCCACCCGGCCCCGGCCCCGGCCGTCGCCCACGTCCCTGGCCCTGGCCCTGGCCATCGCCCTCGGCCCGCACAACAGCCCTCCCCGTACTGCTCCCCGTACTGCTCCCCGTACTCCTCCCCGTACTCCTCCCGGTCCTCCTCGCCGCACTCCTCACCCGCCCCTCCCTGGTCCCCAACACCCCAGGTCACCCCGGCAGCTTGCTGGAGACGTTCCTCCCCTGGCTCGGCCTGGCCGTCCCCCTCCTCCTCGCCCTGGCCCTGCGACGCCGCTCCGCCGCCATCGCCCTGGCCCTCCTGCTCCCCACCGCCGCCTGGCTGGGCCAGTTCGGCAGCCTCCTCCCCCGCCCCGCCGCACCGGCCACCGCCCGCCCCACCCTCACCACCGTCCAGCACAACATCAGCGACGAGAACCCGGACCCCTCCCGCACGGCCCGTGCCCTCGCCGCCGCCCACCCCGCCCTCATCGCCGTCGAGGAGCTCACCCCCGCCGCCATCACGGCCTTCACCGACACCCTCGCCGCCGACTACCCCCACCAAGCCGTCCACGGCACGGTCGGGCTCTGGTCGACGTACCCGCTCACCGACGTCCGCCCCGTCGACATCAAACCGCCGGCCCTCGCCGGCGACCCGCACTGGAACCGCGGCCTGCGCGCCACCGCCGCCACCCCCGGCGGGCCCGTCGCCGTCTACGTCGTCCACCTGCCCTCCCTGCGCCTCGGCGCCTCCGGCTTCGGCTCCGCCCGCCGTGACGAGAGCGCCCTCCTCCTCGGCGCCGTCCTCGCCGCGGAACCCGCCGAACGCGTCGTCCTGCTCGGGGACCTCAACGGCACCGCCGACGACCGCGGCCTGGCCCCCGTCCGCACCGCCCTGGCAGCAACGCCGACATCCGCTCCCGGCTTCGCCTTCACCTGGCCCGCGTCCTTCCCCCTGGCCCGGATCGACCAGATCCTGACCCGCTCGGGAACCGTCACCCAGGTCCGTACGCTCCCCGCCACACCCAGCGATCACCTGCCCCTCACCGCCGACATCCAGTTCGATTAACGTACGGTCATGACTGAATTCGTACTGGTGGCAGGCGCCTGGCTGGGAGCGGCGGCATGGGACGAGGTGGCCGCCGAACTCCGCACCGCACTGCGCACCACGGGTGAGGGCGACCACGAGGTGCACGCGCTGACCCTGTCCGGCCTCGCGGAGAAGCAGGGCGTCGCGGCCGGCCAGCAGACGCACGTCACGGACATAGTCGACGCCATCGACGGACTCGGTCTGCGCGATGTGGTCCTCGTGGGCCACAGCTACGCCGGCATCCCGGTCGGCCAGGCCGCCGAGCGGATCGGCGCCCGCCTGAACCGGGTGGTCTTCGTCGACGCCAACGTCCCCACCCACAACGGATCCTTCGTCTCCGCCTGGCCGGACGGCCGCGCGGCCGTGGAGTCCTCCATCGCGGCGAACAACGGCTTCTGGCCTCCCCAGCAGGCCGCCGACTACGAGGGCCAGGGCCTCACCCCCGAACAGATCGCCCGGCTCCTCGCCGGCTCGACCCCCCACCCGGGCGCCACCCTCACCGAACCGGCCGTCCTCACACACCCGCTCGCCGAGCTCCCCGCGACCTACGTCAAATGCCTGCTGGACGGCGCCGAACCCCACCCCGACGTGGCGGAGCTCCTGTCCACCGGCCCGGACTGGCAGCTGGTCACCCTGGACACGGGCCACTGGCCGATGTTCTCCGCCCCCTCCGCCCTGGCCCGCGTCCTCCTCGAAGCCGCCGCCCAGGACACCCCGCCGCCGGCTTCCGCTCTGCGCATCCACCCGGTGCACGCCGGCTCCGAAGCCGCCCTGCACGACTGGCAGCACGTCCACAACACCGTCATCCCGACGGCCGTCCTCTCCCTCGAAGACGTGCGGGAGCGCTCCGCCCGCCACGTCCTGCACATCGCCCACCTCGGCGACACCCTCGTCGGATGCACGACGGTCCGTCCCCCCGCCGCAGGCTCCACGACCGCCACCGTGATCTCGCGCGTCCTTCCCACCCACCGGGGACGGGGTTTCGGCCGAGAGCTGTACGCGTACGCCCTCGCCCAGGCACGGGCCCTGGGCGCCGAGGTGATCGAAACCGTGGTCCTCGCGTCCAACCCGGAGGGCCTGAGCTTCGCGCACCGGGCGGGCTTCACCGAGTTCGACCGCTACGTCCTCCCCGGCGACACCGTCCCCTTCATAGACCTGCGCCTCGCGTGAGCACTCCCTGGGCCCGCCTCGAACTCACGGTCCACACCCTCGACTCCCCCAAGTTCACGCCGTACGTGGACCGGTCCCGCACGACGGGCCTCACCTTCACGCCCCTCGCCCGACTCGGCGACGCGGAGAACGCTCGGCCATCGCCATGAACCGCACCCTCGGCTACGTGGACGCGCACCGGCCCCAGCAGCCGGCTTGACCGAGCAAATCCGATGGCACCGACAGCGTTCGGGCGACAAGACTGGGAGGGTGACCCCCCTGCCGCCGGTACCGGACCCACGCTCCCGCAACATCGTTCTCGACTATGAGGACATGCAGGCCCTGGTTGCCGACCTGGTTCTGCCCGGCAACGCGTCGATGTACGTCATGAGCACGATGGAAACCTCCCGCGAGCTCATCCGACACTCCTACTACCGGTACGAGTTCGCCACCACCGCCGTCACGCACTCCCTGTTCGCCCTGGAACACGTGCTCACCGAGCGCCTCGCCGTCCGCAAGCCGCTCCAGGACCTGATCGAGCAGGCCGCCGAGACAGGGCTCATCCCGGCCGAACTGGCCACCCAACTCGACCGCAGCCGACAACTGCGCGACCAGCTCGCACAGGGCGCCGTAACCAGTGCCGACCTCGGCCCGACCACGGCCATCGCGATGGTGCGTGCCGTCTTCGACGCCGTTTCCCTGCTCCTTCTCCCGCCGCTTGCGATAGAAGCGACAGCCGCCCACACGACCGGGGAACAGCCCGAGGACCAACTCGCCCGGCTGTGGGAGGAACACCTGCGCGCGCTCTATCCCGACAGCTTTCGCGGCGTGGACATCGAGGGCGTGGACCTGATCCTCCTGGACGCCGATGTCGCGGGCCTCGTCCACACCGAGCTGAACGGCGGACTCGACGACAACGGCATAGCCATCCTCTGGGCGTGTATCGCCGACCTCGACAAGATCGATTCCCTGATCAACTCGGAGTACTGCGCCTCCTACTTCACGAAACTCCGCACGATGGCCGGCGTCGCAGCAGCGCGCCACATCCCCACCGCGACCTGACCCCCGGGGTCGGGGCGTCCAACCCTCCTGGAGCCGTGCCGCACCGGGCAGAACCCGCGTACGTCCAGAACCTGGGCTTCCCCCTAAGCCGGGCCCCGCCGCCTCCGGGAGACGGCAACGCCTGCCAGGCAGACCGCACCGCCGAGCAGGGTCAGCGCGGCCGGGATCTCGTCGAGGGCGATCCAGGCGATGAGCACCACGACGGCGGGCACCGCGTAGGTGGTCGCGCCCATCTTCCCCGCGGTGGTCCGCGACAGCGCGTACGTCCAGGTGGTGAAGGCGAGCGCGGTCGGGAAGAGCCCCAGGTAGAGCATGTTGAGGACGGCGTCGAGCGGCGCCCCGGGAAGCTGGTCGACGAGCTGCCAGACGAAGGGCAGGGTGACGGCCGTGCCGACGAAGCAGCCGTACGTCGTCACCTGGAGCGGGCTCGCGTACGCCAGCGCCGGCTTCTGCGCGACCACCCCCGCCCCGTAGGTGAGCGCGGCGACCAGGCAGAGCAGGACCCCTCCCAGCGAGGCGGTCCCGCCGTTCGAGGTGGACAGTCCGACCAGCACCGCTCCGGCGAAGGAGACCGCCATGCCCGCCAGCAGCATGGGCGGGAAACCCTCCTTCAGCAGCCAGCCGCTGAGCAGGGCGATCACGATCGGGCCGATGTTGACGATCATGGCCGCGGTGCCGGCGTCCACCAGCTGCTCGCCCCAGTTCAGCGTCACCATGTAGAGCCCGAACCAGAGCACCCCGGAGACCAGGATCCCGGGCCACGCCTGCTTCGGCGGCGGCGGCACCCGCTTGATGACCAGTACCAGCCCGAGCGCGACCGAGGCTGTCAGCAAGCGTCCGAACGCGAGAGCTCCGGGCCCGAAGTGCGCGGCCGCCGAGCGGATGGAAACGAACGCGGAGGCCCACAGCACGACGGTCACTCCGGCGGCTATCAGCGCCCACCGGTCGGTCCTGATCTGATCAGAAGTCTTGTCCATGCGAGCAAGCTACCTGCCCCACCCGAAAGGCCCGTTGTCCTTTCTCGAGCGCCTACGCTCCGGCCGGACCCGGCACGCCCCGCAGCAGCTCCGCGTAGCCCCGGGGGTGCGTGGTGTTGCCGTTGTGGCCGCCCGGGAAGACCCGTATCTCCGTGTCCAGGAGGGCCGCCAGTTCCGTCGCGCACCGGTGGTCGAAGACGGTGGACGGGGTGGCGGCGCCCAGCGCCGGGATGATGCGCGTGCGGCTCCGGGTGAGGGCGTCCACGTCGAGGGTGTCCTCGACGATCGCCGTGAAGTCGTGCTCGATGAAGTAGCCGAAGTTGGCACGCCGGCGCTCGTCCAGGGGCTGCGGGGTCAGGCCCTGCTCCGCGTCGCGCCGCGCGAGGTCTATTCCGAGGACCCGCGCCATCTCCGGAAAGACGGCTTCCAGTCCGCCCTTGCGGTAGATGCCCTGCAACTCCTTGAGTTCGGCCACGTGCCCGGCCCGCTCCCCCTCGGGCAGCAGCCACGGGGCCACGGGCTCGTGCGCGATGAGGGTGCTCACCTGTTCCGGGTGCCGTACGGCCAGGTGCAGGCCTATGACGGCCCCCAGACTGCAGCCGAGCATCGTCACCGGCTCGTCGGTGACGGCAGCCAGCAGCCGGTGCACGTCTTCGGCGTGCTCGGCGAGCGAAGCCGTCCGGCCGGGCTCCTCCGACCGGCTGCGCGAAAGTCCACGGCGGTCGTAGGTCAGTACGGTGAAGGCGTCGGTGAGGTGCGGGACGAGATCCACGGTGCGGTCGGCGTCCCCCTCCCCACTCTGCGCGATGAGCAACAGCGGACCGGAGCCCTGCATTTGGTAGTGGAGCACGGCCCCCTGAACCGGAAGCGTGCCGGCGACACCGGACTCGATGCTGACAGTCATGACAACTCCTTGCTCGCGGCTCCGGACCCCCAGTCCGTCACTCTCTGCAACCACACTAACCCATCGAATCAGATACATCAATATAGATGGATCGAAAAAGATGCATCTCCTTCGATGCTTCACCCGTCTTCGATGTACCGTGATCCGGTGGACGGAATCGAACTCTTCCTGCTGGGCCGTGCCTTGATGAAGCTCGGCGAGGAGGCCCTGCCCGAGCCCCCCGGCGGCCCGGGACAGTACGCCGGGGGCACCCGCTCCGTCGTGATCGTCGCCGGCGACATCGCCGCGCACCCCGACACCACGGTCGGCGAGACGGCCCAGCGCACGGGCCTCCCGCAGAGCCAGGTCTCCGGGGCCGTCGCCCGCCTGCGCGAGGCCGGCTCCGTACAGACCTCGCCCGACCCCGCCGACCGCCGCCGCACGCTGGTCCGCCAGGCCCCCGGAACCTCCGCGCGCGTGGCCGCCGTACGCGCCGCCGGAGCGTCCAAGGTCGAGGACGCCCTCGCCCGCGCCCTCGGCGAGACCGAAGCGGAACGACTGCCTGAACTGACCCGAGCCCTGGAGGTCCTGGCCCGCCACCTGGTCCCCCGCGACACCCACTGACCCATCGGTGCGGCGGCGCCCGGCGCGGGGTTCCGGCGCCGAGAAACCCACCGCACCACACCGTCAGGCGTCGCCCAGCAGCAGCTTCTTCTGCGGCTTGCCCATCGCATTGCGCGGAATCGCCGCAACGAACCGCACCTCGCGCGGCCGCTTGTGCACCGACAGCTGCGCGGCGACGAAGTCCGTCAGTTCCGGCCCCGTGACGCCCTCGGCCACCACGAAGGCCACGATCCGCTGCCCGAGATCCGCGTCCGGCAGCCCCACCACCGCCGCCTCGCTCACCTTGGGGTGATCCAGCAGCGCGTTTTCGATCTCGCCCGCGCCGATCCGGTACCCGCCCGACTTGATCATGTCGATGGAGGCCCGGCCGACGATCCGGTGGACCCCGTCGGCCTCGTCGACGGCCGCGATGTCGCCCGTACGGAACCACCCGTCCTCCGTAAAGGCGGCGGCCGTGGCCTCGGGCCGGCCCAGGTACCCGGAGAACAGCGTCGGCCCGGTGAGCTGCAGCTCGCCGATCTCGGCGCCCGCCTCCGCCACGATCCGCGTACGGATGCCCCGGAGCGGAGTGCCGACCGTACCGGGCCGCACCTCCCCGCCCGCGCGCCCGCTGATGGTGATCAGCGTCTCGGTCATCCCGTACCGCTCCACGGGCCGCAGCCCGGTCAGCCGCTCCAGGTCCCGGAAGACCGGCGCGGGCAGCGCGGCGCTGCCGGAGACGAGCAGCCGGGCCCCGCCCAGCGCGGCGGCGGCCGCCGGCGCCCCCGCGATACGGGACCACACGGTCGGCACCCCGAAGTACAGGCTGCCCCCGGCCTCCGCGTAGGCCTCCGGGGTGGGCCGCCCGGTGTGTACGAGCCGGCTGCCGGTACGCAGCGCGCCGAGCACCCCGAGTACGAGTCCATGCACGTGGAACAGCGGCAGCCCGTGCACGAGGGTGTCCTCGGCGCTCCACTGCCAGGCTTCGGCGAGGGCGTCGAGGTCGGCGGCCAAGGCCTCGGCGGTGAGGACGACCCCCTTGGGCGGGCCGGTGGTCCCGGAGGTGTAGAGGATCAGCGCCGACTGCCCGGCACCCGCCCCCACCTCCGCGCCCCCGTCTCCGCGCCGTCCGAAGTCCACGTCGACGAGTACCGCGCCGGAGTCCCGCAGGATGTGCTCCCGCTCGGCGGGCCCCGCATCGGGCGGCAGCGGTACGAAGGGCACCCCGGCCAGCAGCCCGCCGACGACGGCGGCGACGGTCTCCAGCGAGGCCGTCGCGGTCACCGCGAAGGCGGGCGCCCCGGCGACATCGGCAGCCACGGCACGGGCCGCACCGAGCAATTCCTCATAGGAGGCCCCCCGCCCGGCCACCCGCAGGGCATCGGCCCGGTCTCCATACACCCCGGTGAGCGCGGTCAGCACTGATCCCCCCAAGGAGTCCGATCACCTGTCGACCGCCCCACCCTACGACCGCCCACCCCTACCGAGCGCCCACCCCAGCCCGCCCGGGCGTCTGCCAACCCGGCCAACCCGGCCAACCCAGCCCCGCCGGCGTTTGAGGCGCGGGGTCCGGGGCGGAGCCCCGGGGCGGTCCGGGCACAGCCCGGGGAACGGAGGAAGGGCGGGTAGGGGACACCCCCGCACAGCGGCACCCCCGACCCGCACCCCACCCCCCTACCTCAGCGCATCAGCCCGCCCCCACGCGACAACGCGACGCCACGACCTCAGATCAACCCCTGCGCCAACATCGCATCGGCAACCCGCTCGAACCCAGCAATGTTCGCCCCAGCCACATAATCCCCGGCGGAGCCATACCGCTCTGCAGTCGCGTAAGACACCGCATGGATGTCCCGCATGATCCCCGCCAGCTCCGCCTCGACCCGCTCCGCGCTCCACGCGACACGCCCCGCGTTCTGCGCCATCTCCAGCGCGCTGACCGCGACCCCGCCCGCGTTCGCCGCCTTGCCGGGCCCGAAGGACACCCCGGCCGCCTGCAGCAGGTGCACCGCCTCCGGCGTGGTCGGCATGTTCGCGCCCTCCGACACCGCCCTGACCCCGTTGGCGATCAGCGTCCGCGCGTCATCGGCGTTCAGCTCGTTCTGGGTGGCCGACGGGAAGGCGACCTCCGCCGCCACGTCCCACACCCGCCCGCCCGGCACGAACCGCGCCGACGGCCCGCGACGCTGCGCGTACTCGCTCACGCGCCCGCGCTCGACCTCCTTGATCTGCTTCAGCAGCGCGAGATCGATGCCCTTCTCGTCAACCACGTACCCCTGCGAGTCGGACGCGGTCAGCGGGTTCGCCCCCAGCTGCTGCAGCTTCTCGATCGTGTAGAGCGCCACGTTCCCCGAGCCGGACACGACCGCCGTCAGCCCGTCGAGCGCCAGCCCCTTGACCGCCAGCATCTCGGCGGCGAACAGCACGCTGCCGTAGCCCGTGGCCTCCGGGCGGATCAGCGAGCCGCCCCAGCCCTGGCCCTTGCCGGTCAGGACGCCGGCCTCCCAGCGGTTGGTGATGCGCCGGTACTGCCCGAAGAGGTACCCGATCTCGCGCCCGCCGACGCCGATGTCGCCCGCGGGGACGTCCGTGTGCTCACCGATGTGACGGTAGAGCTCGGTCATGAAGGACTGGCAGAACCGCATGACCTCGGCCGCCGACCGCCCGCGCGGGTCGAAGTCGCTGCCGCCCTTGCCGCCGCCGATGCCGAGCCCGGTCAGCGCGTTCTTGAAGACCTGCTCGAAGCCGAGGAACTTCACCACGCCGATGTCCACGGACGGGTGGAAGCGCAGGCCGCCCTTGTACGGGCCGAGCGCGCTGTTGAATTCGACGCGGTAGCCACGGTTGACGTGGACGCGACCACGGTCGTCCTGCCACGGCACCCGGAAGATGATCTGCCGCTCCGGCTCGGTGAGCCGCTCCAGCAGGGCCACACCCGGTTCCGCGTACTCGGGACGTGCCGCGAACACGGGGGCCAGGGTGTCCAGGACCTCCCGTACGGCCTGGTGGAACTCGGGCTGGGCGGGGTTGCGGCGCTCGATGTCGCCGCGCAGCGCGTCCAGCCGGCCCTGCGGGTCCTTGGGGTCCGTCACGGTCTGTTCCTCCTGGTGTCTACGCCGGGGCCGGCTCCGAGCCTAGGCTCGAAACTCCGGACCAAACTTCCGCATAGCGGAATCCATTATCCGAAAACAGTCACAGCCGGAGGGTACCCCGCCCGCCGACCACGGCCACGAGCCTTTCCGGCCTGCTCGGCTCGGCCCCTACTCCACCGTGGACCACTCGGCTCCCACTCCACCATGGACAGAACCAGGAGGAAGGACATAGACAGGCCGTATGGACATCGCACGGGTCGCCGCCCTCGTCGCCGCGACGCTCACCACGGGCCTGATGGCCGGCCTCTTCTTCGCCTTCGACGTCGCGGTGATGCCGGCCCTCAAGCGCTCCGACGACCGGACCCTCATCTCCGTCATGCAGCGCGTGAACACCTCCATCATCAATGGCTGGTTCATGCTGGCCTTCCTGGGCGCGATGCTCTTCACCGGCCTCGCCGTGGCCCTCCACCTGCCCGCCGGCGAGCACGCGCCGCTCCCCGCGCTGACGGGCGCCCTCGTCATCTACGTGCTCGCCGTCGTGGTCACCGGCCGGGTGAACATCCCGCTCAACAACGCCCTGGAGGCGGCCGGTCCCGCCGAGCGGATCGCCGATCCGGCCGCCGTGCGCGCGGCGTTCGAGACGAAGTGGGTACCCGCCAACCGCTGGCGTACCGCCCTGTGCACGGCCGCCCTGGCCTGCCAGTCCTGGGCCCTCCTGGCGGCCTAGACCGCCGACACCGCCGACGTCCCTGCCCCTGTCGCCGTCCCCGTAGCCCGCCCGTACAGTACGAGCGCCCGCGCCAGGGCGGTCAGCGCCGCCGCGCAGAGCAGGGTGCGCACGATGTTCGCCGTCTCCCAGGTGCCCTTGAACTTCTCGACGACCGAGAAGTCGGTCAGCTTCGCGGCGTCACCCAAGTCGGCGAGCTCGTTGTTGAGCGGGATGTTGACGGCGAAGGTGACGACGAGCACGACGAGGTACGCCGCCGCGGCCACCGCGGCCCACAGCGCGACCGCGCGGCGCCCGGCCCGCGCCTCGACGAACGCCGCGGCGAAGGCGGCGAGCAGGGCGACGACGAAGGCCGTCCCGAAGAGCGGGTTGCCGTCGATGACGGCGTTGAAGCTCTGCATCGCCGTGACGTACGTACGGTCGTCGGTCTTCGCCAGTCCCGGCATCACCGAGACGTCGAAGGCGAAGAACAGCCCTGCCATCAGGCCGACCAGCACCGTCGACAGTACGAGCAGTGCGGTGGAGAGTCTGGTGCCGGTGGATCCCATCAGATGTGCCCCCGTATGTCCGAAAAACCGAAACGCGGGAGGCTCCCACCGCCCCCCGACGGCTGTTGATCGTGCCATCACCGGTGCCATCCGGCCAGTGAATCTTCAGCGCCGCACAGTCAGGGCCACAGCCACGGCCACAGCTCCGCCCCCAACCCCGCCCCCGGCCACAGCCCCCGCCAACCCGCATGTAACGCACACGTAGGCTGCGCGAATGAGCACCTCCACCAAGTCCCTCCACCTAGCCCCGGTCACCCCGGACAACATCGACGCCGTCTGCGCGCTGTCGGTCCGCCCCGACCAGGAGCACCTCGTCTCCCCGGTCGCGAAGTCACTGGCGGAGGCCTACGCCCACGGGGAGATGGCCTGGCCCCGGGCGATCGTCGACGGCGAGGAGATCGTCGGCTTCGTGATGGCCTTCCTCGACATCCCCTGGGACCCGGCCGTGGACCCCCACGACATCCGCTCCGGCCTCTGGCGGCTGAACATATCGGCCGCCCACCAGGCCAAGGGCTACGGCCGCTTCGCGGTCACGACGGTCATCGCCGAACTCCGCCGCCGGGGCACCTCCCACGCCTACGTCACCTGGCACCCGGGCCCCGGCACCCCCGAACCCTTCTACCTCTCCCTAGGCTTCCGCCCGACGGGCGAACTGAGCGACGGCGAAACGGTGGCCGTCCTGGACCTCCGGACCCCCTGACACCACCGCCCCTACCCCGCGGCCGCCGTCGCGGCCGCCGCCCCCGCCCGGTACTCCCGTGGACTGACGCCCCGTACCCGCTTGAAGGCCGTCGAGAGGGCGAACGCCGAGCTGTAGCCGACCCGGTGGGCGGCCGAGGCGAGCGTCGTGGACGGATCGCGCAGCAGGTCGGCCGCCATGGCCAGGCGCCAGCCCGTCAGATAGGACATCGGGGGTTCGCCGACCAGTTCGGTGAAGCGGCGGGCCAACGCGGCCCGCGAGACGCCGACTTTGCGGGCCAGCGACTCCACGGTCCAGCCGTACGCGGGGTTCTCGTGCAGCAGCCGCAGCGCCGGCCCGGTGACCGGGTCGTTCTCGGCGCCGCCCCGCTCCGCGAGCCAGCCGCGTACGACGCCGATCAGCAGCAGGTCCAACAGCCGGTTCAGGACCAGCTCCTGGGCCGGCTCCGTACGGGAGATCTCCACGCCCAGCAGCCCGACCAGCGTCGGGTCCACCGGACCGACCAGCACCGGCGGAAGCGTGGTGAGCAGGCGGCTGCCGATCTCGCCCGGGTCCTGGTAGGTGCCGCTCAGCAGCACCGCCGAGCCCTCCGCCGCGCCCCAGGTCCGTACCCCCAGGGCCATGGAGTCGGACACGTCCTCCCCGCCGTCCACCCTGCTGCAGCGCTGGTCCGGCCCCACCCTGATCTGCGGGGGCGTGTCCTTGGCGTCGGCGAGGGTGTACGGATCCGGTCCCCGCACCAGGGCCGCCTCGCCCGGCCCGATGAGCACCGGCTCGCCCCCGTCGGGCAGCAGCCACGCCGATCCGTGCACCATCGTCATCACCGACAGCGGGGCCCGGTCCTCGATCCGGACCGACCAGGGCGGGTCGAACGCGCACTTGATGAGGAAGGCGGATTTGGCCTTGGGTCCTTCGAGCAGAGCCGTCAGCGTGTCCATCGGCCCATTCTCCCCACCCGGTCCCCGCCCGCCCACACCCTGCCCGCGCACGCTCCGCCCGCCCACGCTCGGGACGCCCACGCTCCGCGCACCCACACTCGAACCACGCACCCCCTACACGTCCCAGACCCCGCGCGCCGCCGCCTCCCGCGCGAAGTCCGCGAAGTCCCGCGGCCCCCGGCCGAGCACTTCCTGGACCCCGTCCACCAGATGCGCGTTGCGCCCGTCCAGGATCAGCGTGAACAGCTCCACGAACTCCTCCGGCAGCCCGTTCTCCCGCAGCACCTCCCGGTAGGCCTCGGTCGAGACCGGGACGTACGAGATCTCGCGCCCGGTCGCCTTCGACAGCTCGGCCGCGACATCGGAGAAGCTGAGCAGCCGCGGGCCGGAGAGCTCGTACGTCCGGCCGATGTGCCGGTCGTCGGTCAGCGCGGCCACCACCACGTCCGCGATGTCCTCGGCGTCGACGAACGGCTCGACGGCGTCGGCCGTCGGCAGGGCGATCTCACCGGCGAGCACCGGCTCCAGGAAGAAGCTCTCGTCGAAGTTCTGGTTGAACCAGGCCGCGCGCACCACCGTCCAGTCGGCCCCGGACTCCTTCAGCGCCTCCTCGCTCCGCTGCGCCGCCTCCTCGCCGCGCCCCGAGAGCAGCACCAGCCGGCGCACCCCGGCCTCAACCGCCACCCTGGCGAAGGCTCCGACCTGCTCGGCGGCGCCGGGGAAGCCGAGGTCGGGGTAGTAGGTGACGTACGCGCGGTCCACGCCCTCAAGGGCCGGTCCCCAGCCCTCGGGCTCGTTCCAGTCGAAGGCCGGCTCACCGGAGCGCGACCCGATGCGGACCGGACGGCCCAGGGCGGTGAGTTTCTCGGCCACGCGCCGGCCCGTCTTGCCCGTGCCGCCGATGACCAGCGTGCGGAGGACGGTGTCGTTCTGCGTCTGCTGCGTTGTCTTCGTCATGAGAACCAGTCAACTCCCCCGGCCTGAGACGCAACATCGTCGAGAAGCTCAACCGCATACGCCTGCGTCCACGGTCCTTCCCCCCACTCCTCCGGCCAGCTCCCCTACCGCTCGTCGAGCGTGTGCTTCACGAGGGCGTTGGCGTGCCCGTGCCCGACCCCGTGCTCGCTCTTGAGCCAGGCGACGAGCTCCATGTGCTTGGTCAGCGGCGCGGCACGGATGAGCTCCTGCCACTCTGCGATCGGACGGCCGTACTTCTTCTCGATGGAGGGGAAGTAGCTGGCGGGGCCCTTCACCGGCTCGCTCATGACGGTCCTCTTCCTCACGTTCCTGCGGTCGATGTACGAAAGGTAGACCCGGACCTCCGCCAAAACTCATCGGTCCCACCGCGAAGAGTGTCGGACGATCTCCGCATGATGTGGACCGAACGCACCGTCACCCGCGACGGCACCCGCCTGACCTGCCGTGATGAGGACTCCCACCACCCCGGCTCCGCCACCCCCGTCGTCCTCCTCCACGGCCTCGCGGGCCACGCGGGCGAATGGGACGCGGCCGCCGCGCACCGGGCCCCCCACCACCGCGTGGTGGCGGTGGACCAGCGCGGCCACGGAGCCGGCGAGCGCCGCCCCGCGGACGTCTCGCGCGCCGCAGCGCGCGGACGGCTGGTACCCGCGCTTCGAGCGCCCGGTGATGGTCGCGGCCATCACCGAGGCGGTGCTCGCTGCTGGCACCCGCGACTGGTGGCCGCAGTGGCGCGCGGTCCGGTGTCCCACCCTGCTGGTCATCGGGGAGAAGGGCATCGTCCCGCCCGAGGAGTCCATCCAGATGCTCGACGCGGCCCACGCGGCCGACCCGTCCACGGTGACGACGGCGGTCTCCGTCCCGGGGGCCGGACACGACGTCCACCTGGACCGGCCCGCCGTCGTGCACTCCCTGCTGTCTGCGTTCCTCACGGAGTTCCGGACCGAACCCGGTCCGGGGGTTCGTCACGTCCGGCACCTCGGCCACGACTACCGTGCCGCCGCGACCACCGCGACCACCGCGACCGGCCACGAATACCGTGATCGCCGCGACCTGCGTCAACCACAGGTCGAGCAATATGATCACATTGCGGTATGACCACGACGAAGACCCTCTACCTGCTGTGCTCCGCCGCCCCGCCCGTCTTCGACGTGGCCCATGTCATCGAGGACGCCCAGTCCCGCGGCTGGGACGTCTGCCTCGGCCTCACCCCGACCGCCGCCCACTGGCTGTCCAACAGCCTCGACGGTCTCGCCGCGCTCACCGGCCACCCCGTCCGCTGGCAGTACAAGCTGCCCGGTGAACCCGACGTGTGGCCTACGGCCGACGCCCTGCTCTTCGCCCCGGCCACGTTCAACTCCGTCAACGCCTGGGCCCTCGGCCTGACCGACCGGTTCGTCGTCGGGGTCGCCGCCGAGGCCATCGGCAAGGGCACCCCCGTCGTCACCATGCCCTGCGCGAACGCCGCCCTCACCGCCCACCCGCAGTTCGACCAGTCCCTGGCCGTCCTGCGCGGCGCCGGCGCCTCGGTCCTCTTCGGCGAGGGCGGATTCATCCCCGGCCCGGCGGGCCCGGACGCCCCGGCGCACTTCCCCTGGGCGGCAGCCCTGGCCGAGGTGGACCGCGCCACGGCATCCGCCGCCTGACCCGCCCGGGGCCCGGGGCGCCACTACTCCCCCGTGGTCCCGTCGATCACCTCGCGCAGCAGGTCCGCGTGCCCGTTGTGCCGGGCGTATTCCTCGATCATGTGGGCCAGGACGTAGTGCAGCGAGTACGCCTGACCGTCGTAGGAGCCGGTCACGTCCAGGGATTCGGCCGCGTCCACGATCTCCCGCGAGCGCGCACAGGTGTCCTCCCAGATCTTGAACGAGCCGGCGACGTCCGCGTCGTCCACGTGGAACTCCGTCCACTCCCCCGCCTCGTTCTTCGGGAAATAGCCGCGCACGTCCTCGCCGCCCACGACATTGCGGAACCACCCGCGCTCGACCTCCGCGAGGTGCCGTACCAGCCCGAGCAGGCTCAGCCCCGACGGAGCCACCGCCCTGCGCCGCAGCTGCTCGTCCGACAGCCCTGCGCACTTCATCATCAGGGTGTCCCGCTGCCACTGGAGGACACTGGTCAAGGTGGCCCGTTCGTCGCCCACGAGCACGGGCGGGGTCCGCTGTTCATCGTTCATCGGATGATGATCACAATCCTACGGAGACCCCCGCACGCCGATTTCACATCCCGGACGCCGCCCCTGACACCCCGGACACCCCTGACACCCCGGACCCCCCGGACACCCCGGCCGCGGCAGCCCCTTCCGCTCCCCAACTCGCCAGCCCCGCCACCTTCTCCGGATTCACCTGCAACCGCAGGTTCACGACCCGCCCGTCCACCGCGTCCAGGTCGTAGGTCAGCGCGGCACACGCGACTCCCCCGTACACGAACACCACCGACTCCTCCCCGTTGACCCGCGCCGATTCCAGGGTCACCGCCTGCAGCGAGGGCTTGGCCAGCATCCCCAGCAGCCAGCGCGCCACGTGATCGGCCCCGTGCAGCGGCCGCCGGGCCGCCGTCACCTTGCCGCCACCGTCCGACCAGGCCGTCACCTCGGGGGCCAACAGCTCCATCACCGCGTTCAGGTCCCCGCCCGCACACGCCGCCAGGAACCGCCGGGTCACCTCGCCGCGCTGCCCCGGCTCGGTGGCGAACCGCGGCCGCCGTGCCTGTACGTGGGCCCGTGCCCGGTGCCCGGTCTGCCGTACGGTCGCCTCCGCGCGGTCCAGTACCCCCGCCACCTCCGCGTACGAATACCCGAACACCTCCCGCAGCAGGAACACGGCGCGCTCCATCGGGCTCAGGCTCTCCAGCACCACCAGCATCGCGGTCGACACCGTCTCCGCCATCTCCACCTCCTGCGCGCCATCGGGCACGGTGGGCAGGGACTCGGTCAGCAGCGGCTCGGGCAGCCACGGCCCGATGTAGGTCTCGCGGGTGGCGCGGGCGGAGGTGAGCCGGTTCAAGGACAGGTTGGTGACCGTGCGCACCAGGTAGGCCCGCGGGTTCAGGACAGCCGACCGGTCCGCGCGGTCCCAGCTCAGCCACGCGTCCTGGAGGACGTCCTCGGCGTCGGAGACGCTGCCGAGCATCCGGTAGGCGACGTCGAACAGCAGCCGGCGATGGGCGGTGAAGGGACCGAGGGCGTCGCAGGAGGCTTCCGGGAGGTGCTCAGCAGTACTCACGAACGATCATGCTGCCGCCGCCCCCGCGGCCTCCGCAAGCGCACCCACCCCGGCCGCGCTGCTCGCGTGCGTAGGAGCCCAGCCGAGCTCACGCCCCGCCTTGGCGTTCGACAGTCGCAGGTCGGTCCCCATGATGGTGTGCGCGAGCGGGGCCGGCTTCAGCACCCACAGCGGTACGGTCATCGGCGCGGGCGCCCCGAACGCCGCGGCCACCGCCCGCATGTGCGCGTCCCACCCCAGCGGCTCGTCGTCGGCGATGTTGTACGCCTGCCCGGGCCGCCCCGACTCCACGCCGGCGACCACGGCGTTCGCCGCGTCGTCCACGTCGACCCAGCTCAGCGCCCGCCCCTTGGCCGCCACCACGGGCAGGGCGCGCTTGCGCAGCATCGGCACCACGTGGACATCGGTGACACCGGCCCCGTAGAACAGCCCGAAGCGCAGGCTCACTCCCTCGATCCCGTCGGCGGTGAAGGCCAGTTCCTCCTTGATCCGCATCGCGCCCACGTGCCGCTCCAGCCAGACGTTCGCCCCCTGCGGACCGAACCCGTCGTCCTCGCCGAGCACGGCCCCGCCGTGGTCCCCGTACCCGTAGCCGAACATCATCGACTCCACGACGAACCGCCGCGCCCCGGTCTCGCGCGCGGCGGTGAGCAGGTTGACCGTCCCCTCGGTGCGCAGCACGTTCGTCCCGACCATGTCCTGGTGCCGGGCCATGCTCTTCCCCGACAGCGCCGTGGCCGCGTGCACGACCACGTCGAAGCCGAGCCCGTCCACGGCGCGCAGCAGGCCCTCACGGTCGAGCAGGTCGGCCCGTACGTCCATCCCGGCGCCCCGCCCGAGACCGGCGACCTCGTGTCCGGCCGCGCGCAGGGCCCGTACCGCCCGCTGTCCCAGAACCCCGCTCGCACCCGCCAGCAGAACCTTCATGACCGTCTCCATCTCCGCTCGCCCTTCGCACTGTCATCCATGGGACAGACGGGCGGCCCGGAACGTGACACGACGCAGAAGAGACCTGGGTCACAGGGAGCGGAAGAAGGCCCGGACGTCGTCCACCAGCAGCTCCGGAACCTCCATCGCGGGAAAGTGCCCGCCCTTCTCGTACGAGGTCCAGCGCACGATGCGGTCGGTCCGCGCGGCGATGTGCCGCAGCGGCACGAAGTTGTCCCGGGGGAAGTCGGCGAGCGCGGTCGGGGTGCTCGACACCTCTGGCGCGGCGCCCTGGTAGTCGGCGTGGGCGCGCTCGTAGTAGATGCGGGCGGCGGAGCCAGCGGTCCCGGTCAGCCAGTACAACGTCACGTTGGTCAGCATCTGATCGCGATCCACGGGGCAGCGCGGGTCCGCCCACTCCGTGAACTTCTCGCCGATCCAGGCGAGCAGCCCGACCGGCGAATCGTTCAGCGCGTACGCGAGCGTCTGCGGCCGGGTCGCCTGGATGTCGGCGTACCCCTGCCGCTCGCGCGCCCAGACCCGGTACCGCTCCCAGGAGGCGAGCGTGCGCTCCCGCTCGGCCGGGCTCAGCGGGGCCAGTTCCTCCGCCCGGGGCTCGGCGGTGGCCCCGCCGCCCGGGAGCAGGTTCAGGTGCACCCCGCGCACGTTCCCGGGCCGGATCCGCCCCAGCTCCCGCGAGACGGCGGCGCCCCAGTCGCCGCCCTGGACCCCGTACTCCTCGTACCCGAGCCTCTCCATCAGCGTTCCGAAGGCCCGCGCGACCCGCTTGAACTCCCACCCCCGTTCGGTGGTCGGCCCGGACAGGGCGAAGCCGGGGATGTGCGGCAGCACCAGATGAAAGGCATCGGCCGGATCCCCGCCGTGCGCCCGCGGATCCGTCAGCGGACCGGCGACCTCCTGGAACTCCACGAAGGAGCCCGGCCAGCCGTGGGTCATGAGCAGCGGCGTCGCGTCCGGCTCGGGCGACCGCAGGTGCGCGAAGTGCACCCGTGCCCCGTCGATGACGGTGGTGTACTGCGGCCATTCGTTCAACCGCGCCTCGGCGGCCCGCCAGTCGTAGCCGGTACGCCAGTACTCCGCGAGCTCACGGAGCTCCCCGAGCGGCATCCCGTACGCCCGGCCCGCCCCCGGCAACTCGTCGGGCCACCGAGCCAGCTCCAGCCGCCGCCCCAGATCGTCCAACTCCGCCTGCGCCACGTCCAACCGGAACGGCGCCGCCCACTGCTCCACATCACCCAATGCCCTCACACCTTCCACCCACAGCCGACCACACCAAGCCCCAGACGCACGCTCCACACCGTTAACGCCGTTAATGCCCCGCCCCACGACCAAGCCCCGACGACCCCTCCACCGTTAACGCCGTTAATGCCTCCGCCCCCACCACCGAGACCCAGGCACGCACCCCACACCGTTAACGCCGTTAACGCCCCGCCCCACGACCAAGCCCCGACGACCCCTCCAGCGTTAACGCCGTTAATGCCCGACCCCACAGCCGCCACCGCGGAGCCCCGGCCCGTCCACCGTTAACGCCGTTAACGCTCCACGCCCCCCGCCGCCCCGCGGCACCGGTGCCCCCACCCCCTCCACCGTTAACGCCGTTAATGCCCCGCGCCCGCCGCCCCACCCCCGGCTCGCACTCCACGCCCAAGGCGTTAACGCCGTTAATGCCTCAAGCCCGCCCACCCGCCCGCTCCGCCACCAACAGCCCGAGCCCGTCGAGGATCCGCTCCAACCCGAAGTCCAGCGCCTGGTCCTGCCCGCCGCCCTCCACCACAGAGGCCAACGCGGCCCCGAGCGCCGGGTACTTCTCCCCGTGCACCCGCATCACTTCCCCGAGCACCGACGTCAGCTGCGCGTCCGGCCCCTCCCCCGCGGCCCCGCCCGCCATCGCACGTTCCTGCTCCGCGATCCCGCGCACGTGCCCCGACACCAGCACCATCGCGTCGATCGACTCGGCCCCCGTCAGCCCGCACCCGTCGAGCGCGACGAGCGCCCGCTCCATCCACCCGATCTCGACCGGCCCCATCACCCGCGCCCCGACGGTCGCCTCCAACAGCCACGGGTGCGCCCGGAATCCGGCCAGCAACTCCCGCGCCCACACCGCGAGCCGCTCACGCCAGCCCTCACCCACCGGACGGCCGTCGAGCACCGAGGGGTCCGGCATCGCGGCCTCCACCATCAGCGAGACCAGCTCCGCCTTGCCCGGCACGTACCGGTACAACGCCATCTTCGTGACGGCCAGCCGCCCGGCCACTCCCTGCATCGATACGCCGGCCAGCCCCTCGGCATCCGCGAGAGCGACCCCCACACCGGCGATCCCCTCCAGCGTGAGCCCCCGCTTGGGCCCGCGCGCGGGCTTCACCGGCGGCCCCCACAGCAGCCGCACGGCCGCGCCCCACTGCTCGTCCGCGTCCGTCATGGGATCTCCTCGCACTCCACCCGCCATTAAACTGTGTCTACCGTACACGTTAACGGCGTTAATGCCGCGCCCTCCGTTAACGCCACTCCCCCACCCACCGCGTTAACGCCGTTAATGATCCACTTCCGTAGAAAATACTGGTCGACTGGTTTTCTTCAGGCTCATCTGCCTAGATTGGCCCTGGCCGAACCACGGTGACCACCTCCCCGGTTCCGCCCAACTACCGCGACCCCAGGGAGAACCCGCATGGCAAGGGCCAGACAGGAACGAGCCGAGATCACCCGGCAGGCGATCCTCGACGGCGCGGCCATCGCCTTCGACCGGACCGGCTTCCACGGCACCAGCCTGACCGACGTGGTCGGGCACGCCGGCGTCACCAAGGGCGCCCTCTACTTCCACTTCTCGTCCAAGGAAGCCATCGCCCGCACCTTGATGGACGAGCAGTTCCAGATCTCCGAGGGCCTGCCCGCCATCGCGGAGCCGGGTCTCCAGACCGCCATCGACCTGACCCACCGGATGGCGTTCGGTCTCCGCTCCAACGTCCGGGTCCGCGCCGGGATCCGCCTGGTCATCGAGTTCGGCTCTTTCACCGACCCGGACCCGAGCCCGTACAACGCCTGGATCGACACCTCCCAGAGCTGTCTGGCGCCGGCTCAGGAGCGCGGCGACGTCCTGCCCTCGGTCGACACCCACAACCTGTCGACCATGCTCGTCGCCGCCTTCTCCGGCATCCAGGTGACCTCGCACGTACGCACCGGCCGCGCGGACCTGCACGCCCGGGTCATCGACCTGTGGAACTTCGTGCTCCCGGGGATCGTGCCCGCGGAGCGCATCTCCCGCTTCGACCCGGCCGGCTCGCCCGAGTGCCGGTCCGAACTCGGCCTGTCGGCTCCGGACTCCGCTCCGGCCTCAGCCCCGGACTCAGCCCCGGACTCAGCCCCGGACTCAGCCCCGGACTCCGCTCCGGCCGCAACCGCCTGACGACGCGTCCAGGGCGGCCTCGCACGTGCCGTGGTGAACCACGGGGGTGCTCACCACGGCGCGTGCGAGGCCGCCCTGTCCCAACACCCCACCCCCGCCCGGAAGGCGATCCGGGGGCCGATCCACACCACTTCGTTAGCAAAACTCAAGCGTGGCGCCCACAAACGCCCTTGGACGTTAGTAAAGTCCCTCACATGACTTCGCCCTCGTCACCGAGCGACCGTGAGAAGGTCGTCTCCAAACTCCCTCCGTGGCTGCGCCAGGAGCTCAAGATCCGCACCGCCCAGCTGCGGGTGGACATCCAGGACGCCGTCCACCAGGGCATCGCCCACTGGAGCGCGCTCGCCTCCTCCCCCTCCCCCGTCGACACTTCCGGCGCCGAATCCTTCTCCACCTGGCTGCCCGGCGGCCAGTGGGAGTCGTTCCGCACCGACTCCAAGCACCGTGGCGTCTCCCTCATCCAGGGACTCGCCCAAGCCGTCTCCCTCTGGCTGGAGATGAACCCGGCCCCCACGGTGAAGCGGCCCTCGGTCGTCCGCCGCATCGTGGTGTGCAACCAGAAGGGCGGTGTCGGCAAGACCGCCATCACCGCAGGCACCGCCGAGGCCCTCGCCGAGGACCCCGCCAGCCTCCACCCGGTCCGCGTGGCCCGCCAACTGGCCCGGCAATCGGCCGTCGAGGAAGGCGACGAGACGGGCCCGGAGGCCACCGCGTCCGCCTCGCCCGTCGACCTGGAAGACCTGCCCGGCCTCGGCATGCGCGTCCTGCTCGTCGACTTCGACCCCCAGGGCCACCTCACCAAGCAGCTCGGCCGGCAGCCTCTGCCCATCGGCGGCGACAGCCTCACCTGCCACATGGCGGGCGAAGCCAAGGGCCCCCTCGCCGACCTGATCGTCCCCATCCCGGACGAGCGCTTCGGCGACCGCCTCCACATCCTCCCGGCCTGCACGGACGCGTTCCTCCTCGACGTCCGCCTCTCCACGGTCCGCGCCCGCGAGGCTGCGCTGGAACGGGCCCTCGCCCCCGTCGAGGCCGACTACGACGTCATCCTCATCGACTGCCCGCCCAGCCTCGGCCTCAGCATGGACGCCGCGATCTACTACGGACGCCGCCGCGACGCCGAACAGCCGGGAGCCTCCGGCGCGCTGATCGTGGTCCAGGCGGAGGACTCCTCGGCGGACGCCTACGACCTCCTGACCTCCCAGATCAACGACCTCCGCGACGATCTCAGCCTCGACATCGACTACCTCGGTCTCGTCGTCAACCTCTACGACGGCCGGCGCGGCTACATCGCGACCTCTTCCCTCCAGGCCTGGATGGACATAAAGGATCCGCGCGTGGTGGCCATCGTTCCCGACCTCAAGGAACAGCGCGAAGCGGTCCGCGTGAAGCAACCGCTGTTCGTCTACGCACCCAAGGGCGAGCAGGCGGTCTCCCTGCGCGCCCTCGCAAGGGAGATCTCATGAGCAAGGCCGACAAACTCGGAGTCTCGAGCTCCTTCGCCCGCGCCCAGCCCGTAGGCGTCAGTTCGCGCCGCGCGGCCATCGCCGAGGCCACCGGCGCCCCCACCTCCGGTGTGGTCCCGCCCTCGGAGGTGCCGATCGAGGCCCTCGCCCACAACCCCTTCAACCTCCGCGAGGACCTCACCGAAATCCACGAGCTGGCCGTGTCCCTGACGACCCGGGGTCAGCTACAGCCCCTGGCGGTCGCCACCCGCATGGCCTTCATGGAGGCCCACCCCGGCAACACCGACAGCCTGGGCCGTGCCCCCTACGTGGTCATCGACGGCAACCGCCGCCTGGCGGCGGCCCAGCGCGCCGGCCTTCGCACCATGCAGATCCACGTCAACGACTCCCTCGCCTCCTCCGCGGCGGACATCCTGGAGTCGGCGCTCATCGCCAACGTCCACCGCGTCGACGTGGCGCCCATGGACCAGGCCCGCGCCCTGCAGCAGCTCGTCGAGGTCCACGGCTCCCAGGCCCAGGTCGCCAAGCGCCTCGGCAAGACCCCGGCCTGGGTCTCCCAGCGCCTGACCCTCCTCAACCTCACCCCGGAGCTCCAGGACAAGGTGGAGACCGGCGAACTCAAGGTGGAACCGGCCCGCCGCATCGGCCGCCTCCCCCAGGAGGACCAGGCGACCGCGGCAGAGGAAACCGTTAACGCCGTTAACCCCCCGCGCCAACGCACCCGCCCGACCCCGGCCCCGGACCCAACCCCGGGCCCCACCCCGGAGCCCAACCCGAAGCCCCACCCCTCCCCCGCCACGTCCCCCCGCCGCATCACCATCGTGGCGGACTCCCCGGACACCATCGCGGACGCCCTCACCGCCCACCTCACCCCGGACGACCTGAAGGCGGTAACAGAACTCCTCCTGACCCGCATCTAACGCACCTCACCCCCACCCCCGACACGAAGGGGGCGTTGGCCCGGCCGGACCCCCATCGCCCCCACGTGTGTTTCAAGTGCGTTCCATGGTGCGGTTCGCATAAGCTGCGCCTGGAGGTGCCCATGCCCAACGCGCACGAAAACGAACAGACCACGCTCTTCGCCGCGGTCGACGCCCTACTGGAAGAGGCCGCGGCACAGGACGCCCTCCCGCACCCGGACGAGCGCAAGCGCCTCCGCGAGGCCGCGGGCCTGAGCCAGGACCAGATCGCCCAGGCCCTGGCCGTCCGCCGCGAAACGGTCACCTCCTGGGAGACGGGCCGCACGGCCCCCCGCCCGCCCAAGCGCGCCGCCTACGCCCGCCTCCTCAACGGCCTGGCGGACCTCCACGGCATTAACGCCGTTAACGCCCCCACGCCTCAGCCCGCGGCCCCCCACCCCGCCGCCGAAGCCACCGGGCCCATTAACGCCGTTAACACCCAGCCGCCCCCCACACTCCAGGCCCACGTCGAAGGCGCCGGGCCCACCCCCAGCGTCGCCGCACCCATTAACGCCGTTAACTCCACCCCCCAGCCGGGAACGGCAATGGCAACACCCACCCCCCGCACAGGTGTCACCAAACCGGCCCCCGCCAAATCCACCCCCACCCCCCTCCCGGAGGGCAACGGCCCCCTAGCCGTACTGGACGGCAGCGGAAAGGCCCACGCCGCCCGAGGCGCAGTCCTCACACCCCCCACCACCCTCCCCGCCCTCGTCGAGTGGGCCCTCACCCCCGCCGCCGACCTCCGCTCCCCCCGCCTCCACCGCAACGGCAAGGACGGCGACCCCCTCCTCGTCCTCACCCCCGCCGCCACCGAGGCACTCGGACTCCCCCTCGTCCTCGAAGACCGCCGCGGCCTGCGCCTCCCCGACGACCACCCGGTCATCAAGCAGCTCACCAAAGCGAAGTGGCAGCTGACCCGCCGCGGCTTCGGCCCCTGGCCCCGCATCTACCGCCCGGCCACCCCCACCACCGGCCGCCAGTGCGTCCAGCTCGCGATCCTCCCCTGGGGCGCCCTCGACCCCCGCGCCTGGGGCGAGCACACCGCAGAGCTCCCCGCACCGGAACTCGCCGACCTCCTCACCTCCTACGCGACCCGCGTGCTCACCCCCCGGGGCTCCACAGCCGTATCCGGCCTGGAGCTCATGACGGCCCTGCGCCCGCCCACCCGCGCCGCCCGCGACGAGTCCACGAACACCTGGGTCTCCGCCCCGGTACCCGGCTCCCTCACCCGCCCCGTCGACCCTGCTCCCCCGGAGGCCCCCGACGAGCACCCGGTCGTCGCGGCCCTCTACCCGCGCTCGCACCAGCGCACCCCGGACCAGGTCCTCGACGAAGAGGCGTACGACTGGATCCGGGACCCCCAACTCCTCAGCGACGCCGAGTGCACCCGCACCCACGCCGTCGGCATCGACGTGAACATGGCCTTCGCCGCGGCCGCCAACCGCCTCCTCGTCGGCACCGGCCCCGCGGTCCACACCGACGGCCCCCGCTTCGACCCGAAGCTCCCCGGCTGCTGGCTCGCCGACCTCTCAGCCCAAGCCATCGCCATGGACCCCCGCCTCCCCAGCCCCTTCACCCCGCACGGCCGCCCGCCCACCGGCCCCGCCTGGTACGCCACTCCGACCCTCGCCTACGCCCAGGAGCTCGGCCTCACCGTCCAGCCCACCGAGGCCTGGCTCCGCCCGGACCACGGCCCGTACCTCGACGCCTGGTACACCCGCCTGCGCGACGCCTACATGGCGACCATGGCCGAACTCGGCGTCCACACCTCCCTCACCGACTCCGCCTTCCTCCAGGCGATGGCGCAGTACAAGGGCGACCCGGACCACCCCCTCCCCCAGACCGCGGTCCTCTCCGCGATCAAGTCCACCGTCAAGGGCGGCATCGGCAAGCTCCGCGAACGCCCGCAGGGCGCCGGCTACCGCCCCGGCGAGAGCTGGCCCGCCCTCGAACGCCCCACCTGGCGCCCCGACATCCGCGCCGCCGTCATCTCCACGGCCCGCGTCAACATGCACCGCAAGATGCAAAAGCTGGCGACAGCAGCGGACCTCTACCCGATCGCCGTCCTCTCCGACTGCGCGGTCTACCTCTCCGACGGACCCAGCCCACTCGACTTCCTGCCCCGCACCCCCGAGGGCAAGCCCCTGCCCGGCGGCTTCCGCCTCGGCGTCAGCCCCGGCATGGTCAAGCACGAGGGCACCCAACCCCTCCTCTGGGCCGTTCAGCTACTCGACGAACGCCACAACCCCGCCCGCCACATCAAGGGCCACGACGCCGCGGCCGACGGAGAGTAAGAGCCACCCATGTCCGAAATCAGCGACAGCCTCGACCGCGCCGACGAGCAGAACTTCACCCGCCCCATCCCCAAGTCGGCGGGCGCCCAGATCCGGTACCTCGTCAAACAACTCAAGTCGACCAAGGCCGTGGCGGACCTCCTCGCCATCTCCCGGCGCACGGTGGAGCGGTACGTGAAGGACCAGATCAAGCAGCCCAAGCCGGCACTCTCCGCCCGCCTGGAGCGCGAGGTACGCCGCCGCTGGCAGCCCCTCGTCCGCAAGCGCGCCCGCGCCAAGGCCGCGAAGCAGACAGGCCTGATCATCGAGACCCGCGCCCGCTTCGGCTTCAGCGCCGCCCCCGGCACGACCGACGACGGCCGGATGCGCCGCATCACCCAGCACCTCCCCCCGGAGTACGCGTCCCGCCTCTTCACCGCCCACGAGGCCGGAGCCACCGAAGCCCAGCTCCGCGGCATCACCGCCGAAGGGCTCCAGGAGATCTACTTCAAGGACCACGGCGCCCGCGCCCAGGGCCTCCTCGTCGAGTTCACCGACATCGACTACGTAGAGCTCAACTTCTAAAGCCCCTCCGGGCGGGGACCACGAACCCCTACACGCCCCCCTAAGCCCCCAGGAACCACAAAGGGCCCCGGAGTACTCCGGGGCCCTCACAAGCCCCTGAGCACCCCTCAGAAGCCCTACAAACAGCACCTACTCAGCCCACCGCGTGCAGCGCCCTACGCCGCTTCGATTCGGCCGCCTTCTTGGCGACGGCCTGAGCCGCCCGCTTCTTGCGCTGCTCGGCGAGCTGGTCCTGATACGCCGCCACCGCCCGGTGGTAGCTGGCCACATAGCCCCGCGCGTCCAGTCGTTCCTCCGCGTCCATCTCGTTCACGGCCGCGACCGCATCTTCGAACGAGGTGTACCCGGCGAGCATCGGGTTGATCTGGTAGACCCCGTTCCGGATCTTCCTGACCAACTTCGCCAGCTCCAGGCTCCGCAGCGCGGCGTTGACGCTCGGCCGGCTCAGGTCCAGCATCCCGCCGACCGTCGCCTGGTCGATGAGGATCCGCCCGCCAGGCTCGCTGAGCGAACGCAGCTTCAGCAGCACCCGGTACGCCGCCGGCGGCAGGTCGAGGTCGGAGAGCAGCCCGTCTGCGTTGACCGCAGCGAATCGCAAGGTACTCACTGAGCCGTCCCTTCTCCCGTGCGCTTCGTCCGGCTCACCCGACGCGCAGCGCGCTCTCTTGCCCGTTCGGCCCGCAGTTCCGCGATGGCCTGCCTCATGTGGTCCAGCGAGGGGAAGCGCACCAAGTCCGGCAGGCTCGTATCGCTACGAATCTGCGAAATGGTGCCGTGCTGCTCCACCTTCACGAACTCACCCGTCATCTCGGTACCCGGGATGAACTCCGCCACCCGGTAACTGTAGGGCGGGTTGAACTGATACACACCCCGCCGCACCTTGAAGACGATCCCATGAGACATCACCGTGTGCAGAGCTTCCGACGTCTTCGTCCGGCTGACATCCAGGATGGTAGCCATCTCCTCCTGGGTAAGTGGAATCCGCCCCCCCGCCCGCTGGCAGGCGATGAGCAGCAGGATCAGCCGCAGAGGCAGCGCTTCCCGGAAGTACTGGGCGATCACGAGGAAGAACTCGAGGCTGTCCATCGAGAACGCATTCGGCTGATTCTCGGTCCCGTAGAACTCCAGCGGCTTGCGCTCGCCGTCCAAAGTCAGCTTCCGCGTCGGGTACCGCTTCGCGAGGCTGTCCAGGTCCCTGACCGGAGCCAGGGGCTGACTCCACGCGGAGATCGCATCGTCCACCGGCAGATCGGGACGCGGGGTCCCTACCGGATTGCCCCGGCGGCGCTGTGGCTCTGATGACACGAGGCTGCTCTCCACTCCGTTGATCTGCGGAGATCAGTATGTCAACAAGGGTGACACAAGTGTCACGCTCGTTGACGTTCGGCGTGTCTTGTGTCCCCTCACAGGTGACATATCTCAGCCACACCCTCCCCGGAGCCCCCTCCCGACTCTTCCCCGCCAACCCCACCCGCCCCCCTAGCAGTTAGCCGACAGATCTCCCTCTATACGTCAGCCTCCCCGACGTTTTGGCCCATTTTACGTCAACGACACTGACATTTTGCAGCCGTTGTGTCCCCCTAGCAGCGACACAACACCCTAGATATGTCCCTCCTGAGGGGACATATCTTTTCCCTTGCACCCCCTCTGACCTGCGACGACGCATCTCCGTACCTTCTATAGGCCGGTGGTCTCTCCCGCCCAAGCCTTCAACGCCGTCTCAACCAGCACGCAAGACCCCCCTCAGGTCCCACAACCAAGCCCCACCCAAGAGCTCCCACCTCCCCCAGAACCCCCCTGCCTCCAGCCACAACCCCGCAGAATCTGACTGATTCCCATCTCTATCCACAACACATTTTGAAGCAGCCACCTCACAAAACCCTTAACGCCGTTAACACCCCAGACCCCCACCCCGTTAACGCCGTTAAGACCCACACCCAAAACCCCAGCTCAAGAACCCCCGGACCAACGAACGTCACTCAATCCTCCTAAAACCACCCTTCACCACTGCGAAGCCCACACCTGAGCTCACCAAACACCCCCAAACCTCCAACGAACACCAGTGGCTGATTCCAAGCCCAGCCTTCAGGGGTCAAAACGGCTCAGGACAGCCAGCCAAAGGCTGTTCCACTCTGAAACGCGCAGTACTGCACCACTGAAGGTGAAGTAGCAAACACCTAGATGACAGCGGAGCGAATTACCCAACCAGCCGAAGACCCTGAAACAGGGTCGCTCAAAGCCCCGGAGCAGCCCGTACAAGTCTGAACTCAAGAGAACCCAAACCGACCTGAGCCAAGCTCAGTTCGCCGCCTTCAAGGGCCCCACCTTGCTCGGCAGAACCTAGCCCTGCCGAGCAAAGCTAGGCATCTCACTTCTCCGGAGCCAAGCGGAGAAACTAGGCGCTGAAAGCGCCTCCACCAAGCACAGCAAGGCCCCTCAATCCCTGGCCGGCATGACCTGGGCTACGGCAGGGAGCCTAAGGTCCAGGGCCCTGAGCGAAGCAGAAGCTTCCTCCCGGCAAGAGGGAGACTTCCGGTCCGCGAAGCGGCCTTGCCAAGGTCAACGAGGCCCTTCTCAATTCAGAGCTCGCACCGCTCTGATGCTTCTAAGGGCCAAAGGACCAAAGGCCCCCAGGAGCGAAGCGGAAGGGGCCTCCCCAGGAAGGGGAGCCTTCCTTTGGCCCTTCCAAGCGGGCCCAAGCGGGCGTAGCCCCGCCATTCAGTCTCAGGCCCCCAGGAAGCCAAGCCCCCCGCGGCCTTTGGCCCGCCCGGGAGTCCTTGGGGGGCCAAAGGCCCTCCAAGCCTGGAGCGAAGCGGAGGGCTTCCTCCCCGAAGGGGAGGCCCTGGCC